>NZ_CP072613.1:3270000-3281733 GCF_000735125.2 Sulfitobacter sp. CB2047
TTAGGCCTGCCGCCAGCGTTCGTTCTGAGCCAGGATCAAACTCTCAAGTTGAAACGCATTACTGCGTATCCTTGACGTCGAACCTCTGCACATCAAACCTGCATCACTTACTGAATGATACAGGCGTTTTCTCCGTTTGAAGTGCTTAAAGTTACCAAAGTAACAACAAGCCGTCCAAACAGTGAAGCTGACACTCCATCATCGGCCGAAGCCTAAGAGCGCGATATACAGACGTTGATCCATCGAATGAACCAAACCGCCCACATATCTCTTCAGATATCTATCAATTTCAAAGAGCGTCGAGACAAAAGAAACCAAGATGCGCCGTAAACTTTCAGCGCGCCCCGCCTCAATTACCTCAGAATTTTCCCGCTACGTAAGACCCGAACCGTAACCCGTCGTCCCCGTCTAGCGCCCCGTGTCTGCGTGTCTGCGTCTCCGGTAGAACGCTCTATAGACCTGTGATTTGGGGGCTGCAACAGCTTTTTTCAAAAAACTTCGTTTTTTTCGATTTTATTCGGAACCGCGCTGATATCGCGTGCTGCTGGCGCTGTGCCCCCATTCCGGCCCCTATGCCCCAAGCCGACAGTAAAGCCCCGCGGCCAGCTTTGCGCGCTCTACCAGACTGTCGACTTCGATATGTTCGTTCAGCGTATGGAGCCCCTGCCCCCGGACCCCGATGGAATCGAGCGTGGGCAATCCGAGGTAGCCGGTAAAGTTCCCGTCCGATCCGCCGCCTGCCGATTGGCCGGTCATCTCGAACCCCAGCTCGCGCGAGATCTCTTGCGCCACCCCCAGCATCGCCATCGTGCCGGGCTGGTCCGGTTCCCAGACGGGGCGGGTCACACCGCGCGTGACCTCCATCACCACATTCCCCTGGTCCGCGTTCAACGCCATCATCTTGGCAATGCCCGCATCCAGTTGTTCCTGTGTCTTGGCCATAGACAGGACTTCGGCATCGCAGACCGAAGAGACGCAGTTCACCCATTGGCCCGCGTTGAACACCCCCAACGAGAAGGTACAGTCGTCGCTGGTCATGCCTTCGATCACGGCGACATGCTTTGCCATCTCGGCAATCGCCGACACGCCGTCCTTCAGCGCCCATCCCGCGTGGCTGGGTTTGCCGCGGGTTTGCAGGTTGAACCGCGCGATGGCATAGCGCCCGATCACCGCGCCGCCGTCGGGGCAGGCAGGTTCGGGCACAAGGATATATTTATGGCGCTTGGCCTCGGCCTCGATCAGCGCGCGGGTCGACGGTGTGCCGACCTCTTCATCCGGCGTGAACAGCACGGTGACGGGCAGCGGAGTCTCGACCCCGGCGGCCAGCAATTTGCGCAGCGCATCAAGGAAGACATAATTGCCGCCCTTCATATCCATCAGCCCGGGGCCATAGCAGATACCGCCCTCGCGGCGGAACGGCAGCTTTTTCAACGTGCCCACAGGGTGGACCGTATCCATATGCCCTAAGAGCAGAATACCCCCCTCGCCCGCGCGGGGGTGGGGCATGGTGGCGCGCACGCTGTCGCCGAACCCCATCCGGCCCGGAATCCGTTCAACCCTCGCACCCAAGGCCGCCAGTTCATGCTGCACCAGATCCATCATCCGGTTCACGGCCCCCGCGTCAAAGGTCGGGCTTTCGGTTTCGATCCAGGGGCGCAGCCCTGCGATCATCTCGTCCGTGTCAAACGGCAGCTCAAGCGGGTTGGTCATGTCGGGTCTCCTCCCTAGTGCGATGCCGTGATCTGCGGCACCGCCAGACGTTCTTTATGATAGCGTAACTTCAGGCCTTGGGCAGACGTGTTTCCACGATGCGCGCATAGATCGATGCCCCCACGGGCAGCATCGCGTCATCGAGCACGAAGCCCGGATTATGCAGCGGCACATTGCCCGCGTGTCCGACACGGCAATAGGCACCGGGCACGACTTTCAGCATATCGGCAAAATCCTCTGATCCGGTGGCCTGCTCGGTCGATTCTGACGACAGGTCAGCGCCCACCACATCTGCGGCGGCTGCGACATAGGCGGTGGTCAGGTCGGGGTCGTTCATCAGCACGTCAAAGACATTGCGCAGGTCCACATCAATCTCCACCCCGTAAGACAGCGCCATGCCCGCACAGATATCGCGGATGCGCTGATCGGCGAGCTGGGACACATCGTCGTGGAAATAGCGAATGGTGCCGGCAATCGTCGCCGTATCGGGCACCACGTTATAGGCAGAGCCCGCATTGAACTTGGTCACCGACAGAACGATGGGCTTGGTGGGGATGATATTGCGGCTGGCGATGCTTTGCAGCTGTTGCACCAAAGCGGACCCGATAACGATCGGGTCTTTCGACTGATGCGGCGCGGCGGCGTGGCTGCCGGTGCCCTTGATCGTGATGTCGAAAAAGCTCGCCCCCGCCATCGCGGGCCCCGGCGTGACAGACACGACGTTGGGTTCCGAATTCGGATCGTTGTGCATCCCGTAGATCTCGTCACAGGGGAAGCGTTCAAACAGCCCCTCGGCGATCATGCGACGCGCGCCGCCCAGACCTTCTTCGGCGGGTTGAAAGATCAGCACCACGGTGCCGTCAAAATCCCGCGTCTCGGCCAGATAGCGCGCGGCCCCCAAGAGCATCGTGGTATGGCCGTCGTGACCACAGGCATGCATCCGCCCCGGATTGGTGGAGGCATAAGCCACGCCCGAGGTTTCCTCGATCGGCAGCGCATCCATATCGGCGCGCAGACCCACGCGGCGGTTGCCACCCCCCTGCCCCTTGATCAGCCCGACGACACCGGTGCCGCCGATGCCCTCGTGTACCTCGTCCACCCCATAGGCGCGCAGCTGCGCCGCCACGATGCCCGAGGTCCGCACCTCTTCGAACCCCAGTTCGGGGTGGGCGTGGAAATCCTGACGGATCGCGGTCAGATCGCTGGCAAAGGATTCGATCTTTGGAATGGTGGTCATAGGGTGGCTCCTGTCACGGGGGTCGTGCGGTCCAGCGCACGGAAGTTGGCGAAATCCCAATGCCGGCCGGGCGCGGCCTCGATCAGGTTGCGGGTGTAGTCATGGCGTGGCGCGGCAAGCACCTCGCCCGCGGGCCCATGTTCGACGACAACGCCTTTCTGCATCACCAGCACCTCGTCGCAAATCTGCGCCGCGACCCGCAGGTCATGGGTGATGAACAGCATGGCGATGCCGAATTTTTCCTGCACGTCATCCAGCAGGTCAAGCACCTGCGCCTGCACGCTGACATCCAGCGCCGACACGGCCTCGTCCGCGACCAGCAGATCGGGCTTCATTGCAACAGCGCGCGCGATGGCGATCCGCTGGCGCTGCCCGCCCGAGAATTGATGCGGATAGCGGTCCAGCGCATCGCGCGGCAGGTCCACCAGCTCCATCAGCTCGGCGGCGTGTTCCATCGCATCGGCGCGGCTGGTGCCAAAGTTGATCGGCCCCTCGCACAGACTGCGCGCCACGGTCCAGCGCGGGTTCAGCGACCGGTAAGGGTCTTGAAACACGATCTGGAAATGTTTGCGATGCGGCTGCAACTGACGGCGCGACAGCTGCGCGATCTCGGTCCCCGCAACAGTCACCTTTCCCGCCGTAGGGTCGATCAGCCGCATGATGGCACGGGCCACGGTCGATTTCCCCGACCCGCTTTCGCCCACGATCCCAAGGGTGCGCCCCGGCTGGATGGTGAAATTCACATCCTGCGCCGCCCGCACCCCTTGGCTGGCGCGAAAGAAACCGCCCCCGCCATAGGTCATCTCTAGCCCGTCCACGGTGATCACATCCCGCGCCTCCGCCGGTGCCCGAGGGGCGCGCGGATCAAGGTTGGGCACCGCCTGCAACAGCTTGCGGGTGTAGTCTTCCTTGGGCGCGGTCAGAAGCTGCCGGATCGGCGCGCTTTCAACAATGCGGCCCTTCTGCATGACGCTGACCGTATCCGCGATCTCGGCGACCACGCCCATATCGTGGGTGATGAACAGCACCGCCGTGCCATGGCGTTCCTGCATCTCTGAAATCAGCTTGAGGATCTGCAACTGCGTCGTCACATCCAGCGCCGTCGTCGGCTCGTCCGCGATCAACAGATCAGGGTCAAGGATCAACGCCATGGCGATCATGATCCGTTGCCGTTGCCCGCCTGACAGCTGATGCGGGAATGCGGCATAGATACGTTCCACATCCGGCAGATGCACCTGCTCCATCATATCGATGGTGCGGGCCTTGGCCTCGGCGCGGGACAGATCGCTGTGCATGTTCAGCACTTCCTCGATCTGCTCGCCCACCCGCAAAACAGGGTTCAGCGCCGTCATCGGTTCCTGAAAGATCATTGCGATCCGCCGCGCCCGCAAGGCCCGCATCTGCGCCGGCTTGGCTTGGGTAATCTCGATCCCTTCCAGATCAATCGACCCACCCTGAATTTCCAGCGCATCCTTGGGCAGCAGCCCCATGGCCGTCAGCGAGGTGACAGATTTGCCCGACCCGCTTTCGCCCACCAGACAATGGGTCTCGCCCGCGCGGATATCCAGATCGATCCCGCGCAACACCGGATCGGCCTTGGGCCGCCCCGCCAGTCCCACCGTCAGCCCGCGTATTTTCAGAACGCGTTTGGCATCGGTAAAGTCTTTGGACTTGAATTCCATCTCACACCTCCCGCTTTTTCATACGTGGATCAAGGATATCGC
Organism: Sulfitobacter sp. CB2047; assembly: GCF_000735125.2. Lineage (NCBI taxonomy): Bacteria > Pseudomonadati > Pseudomonadota > Alphaproteobacteria > Rhodobacterales > Roseobacteraceae > Sulfitobacter > Sulfitobacter sp. CB2047. The sequence continues at coordinate 3,274,672 of NZ_CP072613.1, forward strand.
GGGCCGTGTCGCCCAACAGGTTGATCGCCAGAATACACAAAGACAGCATCAAGCCCGGCCAGAAGATCAGCCCCGGCTTGATCTGGAAATAGCTCCGTCCCTCGGCCATGATATTCCCCCATGTGGGGATCTCGGTCGACACGCCCGCCCCCAGAAAGCTCAGGATCGCCTCGATCAGAATGGCAGAGGCGCAGATATAGGTGCCTTGCACGATCAGCGGCGCAAAGGTGTTGGGCATCAGATGCTGCAACAAGACCTTGGGCATGGACGATCCAAGCGCGATCGCCGCCTCGACATAGGGTTCTTCGCGCGCGGTCAGCACCACCGACCGGACCAGCCGCACGACGCGGGGCACCTCCGGCACGGTGATCGCGATGATCACCGATGTCACGCTCGGCCCGTTCAGCGCGACCAGCGCAATCGCCAGCAGGATCGCGGGGATCGCCATCAGGCTGTCCATGATCCGCATGATGATACTGTCGGCCAGCCGGAAATACCCCGCGACCAGACCAATCAGCAGTCCCACGGCGACACTGACCACCGCCGCCCCGACACCGATCAGCAACGACACGCGCCCCCCCGTCACGACGCGGCTAAAGATATCGCGGCCGTAAGGGTCCGTGCCCAGCAAGAAGTCATCCGACGGCGGCTTCAGCCGCGCCATCGCATTCATCTCAAGCGGGTTATAGGGCACATAGTAAGGGGCCAGCACCGCCGCGAGGACAATCGCCACAAGGATCACCGCCGCAATCGTCGGACCGACACCGATCCGCATTGCTTTGGGGACAGAGAATAAACCGGTCACAACTTGAAAGGCGCTGTGCCGAGAGCTTGGGATCTGCGTCATATCAGTACCGGATCCTTGGATCGAAGAATGAATAGGAAATGTCGATCAACAGATTGACCGTCACATAGATGCCCGCGGTCAGCAGGATCATCGCCTGAATGACCGGATAGTCGCGCGCAAGAATGGCATCGACCGTCAGCCGCCCGATCCCGGGGATGTTGAACACGCTTTCAGTCACCACCACGCCCGAGATCAGCAGCGCGAACCCCGTGCCGATGATGGTCAGGATCGGCACCGCCGCATTGCGCAGCGCATGGCGGAACAGCACGACATTCTCGCGTACCCCCTTGGCGCGGGCGGTGCGGATATAATCCTCGCCCAGAACCTCAAGCATCGACGCCCGCGTCATCCGCGCGATCAGCGCGATATAGATCGTGGCCAGCGTCAGCGACGGCAGGATCGCACGACTAAAAAACGGCCCGATGCCATCGGTCGGCGATTTATAGCCCTGCACCGGCACCCATTTCAGGTCGATCGCGAAAATCTGGATCAGGATATAGCCGATGACAAAGACCGGCACGGAAAAGCCGAGCACCGAAAAAGACATCACAAGGAAATCCACCCAGGACCGGTGCCGCCACGCGGCAATCACCCCCATCGGCACGGCCAGAGCGACCGAGATCACAATCGTCATCAGCGCGATATTCAACGTCGGCCCCAGACGGTCGCCGATCATACCCGCAACCGAGGTATTCGACAGCAGTGATGTGCCCAGATCACCGCGCAACAGCTGGCCCATCCATGTGCCGAACTGCACCAGCAGCGGGTCGTTCAGCCCCAGACTGTCACGGATACGTTCAAGCTGCGCAGGAGTGGCGGCATCACCGGCAAGGATCGCGGCAGGATCACCGGGCGTCAGCCGCAGCAAGAGAAACACAAAAATCGCAACGATCACCATCACCGGTATCGTGGCCAATATGCGCTTGAGGATATAGAAAAACATGCCGAAGGCTCCTTGCGGTCGTAGGGGTGAGAGGCGCGCATCGCAGCGCGCCTCTCAAGGCAGATCACTCTGCCGCTTTGGTCATGTTCCAGAACACCGGCACCGGCGACGGGATCATGTCTTCGATGTTGGACCGACGCGCCTGCGGGATGATGTATTCGCCCATCATCAGATAGTTCACATTGTCCATCACATGCTCTTGAATACGCGTCGCGATCTCTTTCTTGGTCGCGTCGTCGCTGGCCGAGACATACTCGGTCCGCATGGCTTCGATCTCGGGGTCATCGGGCCAGCCGAACCAGCCATCATCGCCACGACCGTTCAACATCACGTTGACCAGCGGGTCAGAGACTTCGGGCACCATCCAGTTGGTGAAGAACAGGTTCCACCCGCCCTCGGCCACCGGCGACTGCTGTGCGCGGCGTTGCACGACCGACTGCCAGTCCATCGACTGCATATCGACCTCAAACCCCGCCTCGCGCAGCGCTTGGGCTGCAACCACAGGCTGGTTGTTCAGGCTGATCACATCGGTCGGGGCCATCAGGACAATCGGCGTCCCGTCATAGCCCGCTTCTTCCAGCAGTTCCTTGGCACGCTCGGTATTCGCGCCACCGGTCAGCAAGTCAGATCCCGCTTCGTCCCCCAAGGGGGTCGAGCAGCCAAAGATCGCGCCACAGACTTTGTAGTATTCAGGATCACCCTGCATCGTCGCCAGCATGGATTCCTGATCCAGCGCGGCCATCGCCGCCTGACGCACCAGCTTGTTGTCAAACGGTGCATGCAAGAAGTTCGGACGCCCGATGGTGACATAGCCCAGATCATCGCGTTTCTCGACGACGACATCCTCATTGCCCGACAGGATCGGCATCAGGTCGATCTGGACCTGCTCAAGATAGTCGATCTCGCCCGCCGAAAGCGCATTCAGCGCGGTCAGCGCATCGGGCATCGTGGTCCAGACCACCTTGTCCACATTCACGACCTTGCCGCCTGCCATCCAGGATGCGGGCTCGTCGCGCGGCACATAGTCGTCGAACTTTTCATAGGTCACCGACACGCCGGGCTCATAGGCATCCTGATCGAACACAAATGGACCGGAGCCGATGTATTCCGTGATCGTCTCATCGGCAGAGGTTTCGGCAACACGCGCCGGCATGATGAACGGCGGCACCGCGGATTGCTTGGAAATCACGTCGATCAGCGGGCCGAAGGGCTTGGTCAGCGTCCAGACAACGGTTTTGTCATCTGTCGCTTCAAGGCTTTCGGTCACGTCAAAGATCAACTGCCCGCCGCTGTCGCGCTTGCCCCATCGGGTCAGAGAGGCAACAACATCGGCGCCGGTCACAGGTGCGCCATCGTGGAACACCAGCCCGTCGCGCAGGGTGAACGTATAGACCAGCCCGTCGTCGGATGTCTCCCAGCTTGCCATCTGCGGCTGCGGGGTGAAATTCTCGTCCACCGCCGTCAGCACGTCATAGATCATATAGGCGTGGTCACGTGTGATGTGCGCCGTGGTGATCACCGGATCCAGCACCCGCAAGCCCGAGTGCATGACCGCCGTGATCGTGGTTTCTTCCTGCGCGAAGCTCGCGGCAGGCACCAGCAGCGCTGCCGTGGTCATCAGCGACGCCGCCAGCCCCCGGCTTTGTTTCAATGTGGGTCGTAAAGTCAGCATATCAATTTCCCATGTTGGTTGTGGTCATTGTTATATTTGGACACCGCCGGTTGATCCGCCGGTATCGTGGCGTGCAGCAGCCGCACGCGCGGCCCCGAAAACGGGACCGTTAGGAGAGAGCCGCAACCCCTCACGCAACCGCGTAAAGGGCAGGTCTGCGGGGTCGAACGGCATGGGGCCGGGGGCACGCGCGACAATAATCTCGCGCGCACTCGGGGTGAAATCGGCCCGAAAATGGGTAGAGCTTTTGACGACAACAATTTTCTGTGTCTCTGGTGCGATCCCGACAAAGCGGAACATCTCGCGGTCGGCCATCTGCGCAATCCGCGTTGTGACGGCCACCCGCACGCCGCCAATCCGCAAACAGGCGGAGGGCCCCAGATCCAGCATCGTCCCGCCGTAATAGGGGCCGGTGGCTTTCACTTTGCCCTCCGACAGCATCTCGACAACGGCCTCGACCTCGACGGGGCTATCGTCGGGCAGACCGGGGTGCCCGCCAATGCGGAACACGGCGCGCGCGCCCTCCCCCAGCTCGTGGGCTCGGGCGGCGGAATGCGGGTCTACAATCAGCCCGATCGCCGCGTCTTGGGCATCAGCATCGATCAAGGCCCGCAACATCCCCGTCGTGGCAGACACCCCACCCGCACCGGGGTTGTCTTGGGTATCGGCAATCACCACAGGCCCCTGCCCTGCCCCTTTTGCCGCGCGCACCGCATAGGCAACCGCCGCGTCGGGGGTAAATGTATCATTGTCGAACTCGGATTCGGCAGCGGCATAGGCATCCGCCACCGCATCTGCTGCGGCATCCGCCGCCGCTTGAGTCTCGGCATAGGCCACCGCAGTGGGGCCACAATCGGCAATATCCGCCGCCGGAAATCCCATGAACAGCGACGCCGACAATGCGCCTTGCGCCTCAACCTCTGTCAGGTTTTCATACAATCCCTTGGCGGGCTGCATATCCGTCGTCTGAAACGGGATCGGCACCAGATAGGACATGCGGCGGAACGCTTTGGCCGGGCGCGTGCCGGTCTGCATCACATGATCCAGCAACCGCGCCGCTGCGGCACCGGTATCGGCCATGTCGATGTGCGGATAGGTGCGAAATCCTGCGAGCACATCCACCGTGTTCACAAACTCTTCCGAGATATTGCCATGCAGGTCCAACGCGGCGGCAATCGGCACATCCGGCCCCACCAATGCGCGTACCTGACGGGCGATCTCTCCTTCACCGTCATCGTGATGCGTCGCCACCATCGCGCCGTGCAAGTCCAGAAACACACCATCCAACGGCCCTGCGGCACGTAGCCCGTCCAGAAGCTCGCCCAGAATAGTGTCGAACGCATCCTGCGTCACAGGTGCCGATGGAATAGCCCCCGCCCAAAGAACAGGCACCACATCCCAACCCGAATCCCCTGCGACCTTCAACGCGCCGGTCATGCCAAGGTTCACGTCCTGAAAGGCGTCGATCATCGCGGGGCCACCCACCATAGGGACATAACCGCCACCGGCCTTGAAGGCCGCCATATCCGCAGGCTCGGGCGCAAAGGTATTGGTTTCATGAAGAAATCCGGCCATGGCGACGCGCATCGGGGAACCCACCTTTAAATCATGTATCGCTTCACAAAACTGAATGTATTGCTTGGCGATACGGCTGTATTGCCATACGATGCTAGGCACTGACCTATCCTCGCGTCAACCCGGAGCGCTCGATGCCTGACCCCAAACGACCACATTCCTCTGTCGCGTCTAATTTTCAGGCAGATGCCGATAGGCTCTTTGTGCGCTCCGCCGCCCGCGCCATCCATGTGCTCAGCGCATTTCACGACGCCGACGGCCCGCTCAGCCTGTCAGACATCGCCACGAAGGCAGAGATCGACCGCTCCGCTGCGCAACGTCTTGTGCATACGCTCATGATATTGGGGCACATCCGGCGCAGCCCCGATGACCGCGGCTATCTGCCCGGATTGCGCTTGCTTGACCACACCCACGACACCCTGCGTCTGGACCCCGTGGTGCAGGTCGCCACCCCCGTTATCCTCGAGATGCGCAAATCCATCGCCGAACGGATCGACTTCAGCCTCTATGATGAAACCCGCGTGATCTATGCCCTGCGCATGCAAAGCAAACGCGAGACCTTCTACGCCACGCTTGTGGGCCATAGCGTCCCCACCTATTGCACCGCCGGCGGCCGCGCGACCCTTTGCGCCCTGCCCCCAGAAGAGGCGCGCGAGATCATCAATCGCTTCGCGCTTCACAGCTATACCTCTTACACCAACGTGGACCCCGACAGCATTATGAACAGTCTCGAACAGGCCCGTAGAGACGGTTTTGCCCAAGTGCAGAACGAATTCGTCTTGGGCGAAGTCGCCATTGGCGTGCCCGTCGTCAACCGTCAGGGCCGCCCCTTGGGGGCCATCCACATCGCCGGCTCGCTTTCTGAATGGAGCGCCGAAGACTTTGCCCGCCGCGCGGCCCCCATCGCCCAAGAAGCCGCCCGCGCCATCAGCGGCAGTTTCTAGGCGCGAAATTCAATCCGCGTCACCGGCCCCAACTCTGCCTCTACCGCCGCGACAAGCGGGCGCAGAAGATGTGTCTCTATATAGCGCTGCGCAAATTTGCTCGGGGTGCGCAGCTCCAGCACGCCCCCTTCGAACGCCACATATTCAAGCTGCGAGAACCACGCCTTGAACTGATCCGCGTTCTCCCGCGATAGGTTCACCATCGCGCGTTGCCACGTACCCGGCCCGCCCTGCGCGGGCTCTGATGCCTCGGGTTTCGCATAATCGGCCAGTTGTACCACCTTGACCGGGGTTTCGCTGCGATACCGCTCTTTCATCCGCGCATCGTAATCCGGCCCGACCAGCGGCCAGCACGGCTCTGACAGCCGCGCGATCTGCGCATAGTTCAACCGATAGGCCGCCACCCTGCCCCGCACGCCGCCGCGCGTACAAATCAACAGCTGGGCATCCGTCAGCCGTTTGATCTCGCGTTTCACCGTGCGTTCATTCACCGACCACATCCGCGCCAGATCCCGCTGGCCCACGCTCAGCTCGTCAGCGCGCCAATTATACCGCGAGGTCACCGCCGCGATCAGCCGCATCAACGAGGTCTGCAAGGTCGGTGATCCGTTCAACCCCGCCACGCTCAAAGCGGTCAAAAGGTCGTACTTGATCACCCCGGCTTCAGGGCCGGTCAGCCGCAATGGGTTCATGGTTTTGCCTACTCGATGTATCGTCTTATTTTTATCGGTCAGCTTCTTTGAGCCGATTCCGTTTATGCTTTCTACAAAGCTCTAAATCCCGTCTTCTGTCAACCCGCTGGGAAAAACAGGAATTACCCTTTTCCTTAATCCAAATTCAATTTGGTAAAGGTTAATAGGTTAAGGGGGACGCTTAGGTGTCACCATATCAGGGGATGGCTGTCACCAAAACAGCGTCATATGCCCCTTGCCTGTCACCAAAATCTCTTTGCCCCGCGTTAACCGCAGCGAAATAAACCCGTTCTTCAGGATCAGCGCGCGAATTTCGGGAAAATTAGGTTTTGCCAAATTGCCGAATTCGCGTTATTCGAAATTCGAGGCTTAAAAACGCGAGTAGATAG
>NZ_CP072614.1:0-176823 GCF_000735125.2 Sulfitobacter sp. CB2047
AAGACAGCGGGTCGCTGACGTAAAGCCCCATGACGCGCATGTCACTTTCTTGCAGGTCGTAGCCGATGTCGAAGGTCCACCCGAAGCGCGCAACATCATCGCTGACTTTCTCCAGCGGGTCGGCCGAGACGCATTTCACCGCAAAACCCGCGTCTTCCCACTTTGCATAGTTGTGTTCCAGCTTGCCCAGGTAGGTCTTGCAGCGTCCGCAATGCTTGCCACGGTATACGATGAGCAGCGTCCAGCCGTCGGTCGCGCCGCCCACCGTCATGGTGCCGCCGCCGAATTTAGGCACCTCGAACACGGGGAAGACGGCACCCGCCTGTAGTTTGGTTGTCTGGTTGGAATGCGAATTTGTCATGTATCTACCTCTTCCTATGTATTGGCCGGCCCGTGCAGCAGGGGCGAAATTTCGGTCACCTTACTCGTCCCTTCGCAGACCTTAAGCCCTTTTAGATTCTAAATTTTGTGTCGGTGAAGTGAAGATCAAAACAACAAGGTCGGGCGCGTCCCCATTAAAACTCGAAAAATAATACTTGTAAATATTTGTAAGTCATGTGATCACTTTTGCAATAATTTGTCTTTGGGAGGAAACAAATATGAAACTGAATAAAATCATCACCCGTGGTGCCTTTGCGATTGCCGCGGCATCGACGCTGGCTGTCATGCCCGTGACGGCGCAGGCAAAAGACTGGCGCGGCTGGAATATCCACGTCGAGGATTACCCCGTATCGCACGGTATGGAAGCCTTCATGGAAGAGGTCACCGAAAAGACAGGGGGCGAGATCAAGGGCAAGGTGTTCCACGCTGGCGTTCTGGGCTCGCAGCCCGATGCGATTGAACAGCTGCGTCTCGGGATCATGGATTTTGGCGTCTTCAGCCTTGGACCGATGGGTCAGGCCGTGCCTGCGACCAACGTCGTGTCCTTGCCCTTTGTGTTCAAAAGCGTGCCCCAGATGTATGAGCTGATGGACGGCGAACCGGGGGCCGCACTTGGGGAAGCGCTAGAGGAGAAGGGGATCGTCCCCCTTGGTTACTATGACGCCGGCGCGCGGTCTTTCTATAACTCGGTCAAGCCGATCAATACGCCCGAAGACGTGCAAGGCATGAAAGTGCGCGTGATGAACAACGATCTGTTCGTCGGCATGATCGAATCCATGGGCGGCAACGCCACCCCGATGGCTTTTGCGGAAGTCTACCAGTCGATCAAGACCGGCGTTGTGGACGGGGCAGAGAACAACCCGCCGTCTTATGAATCCACCAGCCACTTCGAGGTTGCGAAATACTATTCGTTGACCCAGCACCTGATCATTCCCGAATGTCTGTGCATGAGCAAAAAGACCTTTGACGGTCTGACACCGGAACAGCAGGAAATCGTGAAAACCGCCGGTAAAAACTCCACCGATCTGCAGCGCAAGCTCTGGGGCGAACGCGAGGCGGCGTCGATGAAGATCATCATGGACGGTGGCGTCGAAGTGAACGAGATCGCCGACAAATCGGCGTTCCAGGAAGCGATGGTGCCCGTCTACGAAAAGTATCTGGCGGCCAATCCAGAGATGACGGATCTCGTCAATCTGTTCCGCAACGCTGACTGATCAGCGCGGCCGGACAATCGTGCGCCCTGTTGTAACGGGGCGCACCCCTTCTCTCACAAAGGAATAGGGCCGTGGAACACGCACCCCTCTGGATGAAGCATACCGAGCGTGCGCTCGACGGGCTGAGTTTTCTTTGCATGCTCGCGGCCTCTATCGCCATCGTCGTGCTGATCGCGACCTTCGGCTGGCTGGTGTTCGGGCGCTATGTCTTGAACGTCACACCGACATGGGTCGAACAGCTGGCGCTTTTGCTGATCTGCTATGTGACCTATCTGGGCGCGGCGGTCGGGATCCACGAGAACACACATCTCGGGGTGACGCTATTCCGCGACATGATGGGCTGGCGTGTCAGTAATCTCCTGAAGCTCGTCATTGATATCGTCCTTGCCGGTTTCGGCCTGATCATGCTGGTCGCAAGTATTGAACTGGTGAAATTCGGGTGGAGCACAATGCTCCCCATGCTGAACATCCCTGAAAGCTTCCGGTCCTTGTCGGCTGCGATGTGCGGCGGGCTTGTCTTTATATTTGCCGGGCTGCGCGCGGTGTTTCGGATCGCCTGTTTTCTGCGCGGTATCCCTTATCATGAAAAAGGTCTGTTTTAATCATGGGTCTGACAATCCTTCTTGGCATTTTCGGTGTCTCCGTCGTGATCGGTATCCCCGTCGCCTTTGCAATGGGTATCGCAGCCCTGACCGCGTTCTGGTACGAAGGTTTCCCGCTGCTGATCACCTTTCAACGGTCGGTTTCCGGCATCTCTGTCTTCTCGCTGCTGGCGATCCCGTTCTTCGTTTTCGCAGGCGAGCTGATGCTGCACGGCGGTATCGCCATGCGTCTGGTCAAGTTCGCCTCGGCCCTTGTGGGTCACGTTCGCGGCGGTCTGGCATCGGTGAACATCTTTTCCAGCATGTTGTTCGGCGGGATTTCGGGATCGGCTGTGGCTGATATCTCGGCGCTCGGGTCTATTCTGATCCCTGTCATGAAGGAACGGGGCTATCATTCCGACTACGCGGTGAACGTGACCGTTACATCATCGATTGCGGGCATCGTCATCCCGCCCAGCCACAATATGATTATCTTTGCGGTGGCCGCTGGCGGGGGGATCTCTATCTCGAAGCTGTTCCTCGCGGGGGTGGTGCCTGGCATGCTGATGTGTCTGTGCCTTGCGGTGGCGGCCTATGTCATTGCGATCAAACGCAACTATCCGGCGGAGCCTTTCCCCGGCTGGCGCGCGGTCGGCGTTGCATCGCTGCATGCACTGCCGGGTCTGGTGACGGCTGTGATTATCGTGGGCGGGGTGCTGTCGGGTATTTTCACCGTGACTGAATCCGGTGCCTTCGGTGCGATCTATGCGCTGCTGCTGACCTATTTCGTCTATCGCAGCCTTGACTGGAACGGGTTCAAGACCGCCGTCGTCTCTGCCGTGCGCACAACTGCGATGGTCATGGTGCTGATCGGCTTTGCCAGTTCATTCGCCTATCTTCTGGCGCTGTATCAGGTGCCCGAAAAGCTGAGCAGCTTCATGCTTGGCATCTCGGAAGAAAAGATCGCCGTTCTGCTGATGATCAACATCATGCTGCTGGTGCTGGGGATGATCATGGATATGGCCGCGCTGATCCTGATCTGCACCCCGATCTTCCTGCCCATTGTGCGCGATCTTGGCATGGACCCCACCCAGTTCGGGATCATGCTGCTGGTCAACCTCGGGCTTGGTCTGTGCACGCCCCCCGTTGGCACCTGCCTGTTCGTCGGCTGTGCCGTTGGCAGGGTCAAGATCGAGGAAACGCTCAGGACCATATGGCCCTTCTACCTGGCCATTCTGATGGCGCTCTTGCTGGTCACATATGTCCCTGCGGTGTCGCTGTTCCTGCCCTCATTGCTTGAGTAAGCCGACCTTTTTCACGCCTTTCAAAACGCCCGAAATACCATAGTAGAAAGTTTTCACCATGACTGAACCGACGCCAGAACTCCTTGAAAAGCTCATGCATGTCAGCACGGCAACGCTGACCACCGCATTGTTCAAGCGCGGCTTTCGTAACGTCTTTATTCAGGGGCCGTACCGTATGAACCCCGGGCCGAATATGGTCGGGCCGGCCTACACCCTGCGCTATATTCCCGCGCGCGAGGATCTGGACGGGCTAGAGTCTTTCGCGGACCGCGCCAACCCGCAGCGCAAGGGCGTAGAGGAATGCCCCCCCGGGTCCGTCTTCATGATCGACTCGCGGCGCGATTCAACGGCGGCCTCGGCGGGGTGTATTCTGGCCACCCGATTGATGAAGCGCGGCTGCAAGGGGATCGTCACCGACGGGGGGTTCCGCGACACGCCCGAGATTTCGGCGCTCGAGATGCCTGCCTATCACACGCGCCCCAGTGCGCCGACAAACCTGACCAAACACCACGCCGTCGCGATCAATGATCCTATCGCATGTGGCGGTGTTTCCGTCTTTCCGGGTGATATTATCGTGGGCGACAATGAAGGCGTCGTTTGCATCCCCAAGCATCTGGTGGCAGAAATAGCGTCAGAAACCGAAGAGATGACCGTTTTCGAAGACTTCGTTCTGGAAATGGTGCAAAATGGTGCTTCGATTTTTGGGCTTTACCCACCGACAGATCCGGCAACGAAGGACGAATTCAAAGCATGGCGGGAACAAAACAACCGGTAGCAGGCGCAGATGCGAGCCGTTCCGCCATGGGCAAGCCCGCCAAGGAACGCACGCTCGCGGATCACGCCTACGAGAAAATCCTCGCGATGATTTCCAGCGGGGAGACCGCGGTCGGGGATAAGCTGCCTACGGAACACGCCATGAGCGAGATGCTGGAGGTGTCCCGGCCGGTGCTGCGTCAGGCGCTCAAGCAACTGCGCGAAGACGGCGTGGTGGTGTCGCGGCAGGGGTCCGGGTCATTCGTGCAGCGCCGCCCCGATACGGCGGTGCTGACCTTTGCGCCCGTGGGGTCCATCGCTGATATCCAGCGCACCTTCGAATTCCGCGCCGCGATCGAGGGGGAGGCGGCGTTCCTTGCCGCCGTGCGCCATACAGAAGCGGATCTGGCCAAGCTGCGCGCGCATTTCAAGGAGCTGGACCGCTGCATTCGCGAAGGGGAGTTGGGCGTCGAAGCAGACGAGGCCTTTCATCAGGCGATCTGCGAGGCGTCCGGCAACCAGTATTTCGCAACTGCGCGCACCTCAATGAAGTCGAACATCCTGACCGGCCTTAACCTGACGCGGAACCTGTCGCTCAGCAAACCGCGCGAGCGGATGGAGCTTGTCCAGCAAGAACACCGCCGCATCCTCGCCGCGATCATCGCACGGGATCAGGCCGAAGCCCGTGCCGCCATGCGCGCCCATGTCGAGAATGCAAAGAACCGCGTGTTCGAAGGCTAACCGCTTACTCTAGCGGTAGCCCGTGGGCCGCCATGAAATCATCCCGCCGCGGTGCAAAACTGTCGAGCAGTTTCCCCGCCTGCAAGCACAGGCAGGAATGTTCGACGTTCGACGGGATAATCAACGCATCGCCGGGGTTCAGGATTTGCGTGTCGCCCCCAACGGTGAATTCGAACTGGCCAGAGGACACGAAGGTCGTCTGCACATGGGGGTGCGAATGGGGCACGCCGACGCCGTCCTTTTTGAACATGAACTCTACCATCATCAGCGCTTTGTCCTGACACAAGATGCGCCGCTGCGCGCCGGGGCCCGAGGTCATCCAATCCTGTGATGCGTCTGCTGTGGTGTCCATTGGTATGCCTCCCCCCGGCTTTAATCAGATGTAATAATTTGTAACTATTTTTGGATGTTATCAACAGATTTGGGTGAGAGGCTTGCCGTAGGCCGCAGCGATTTTCATCGGGCTTTGCGCCTAATTGCGTCCATAATCGACTGTTTTTTAGGGCTTTTCCGGTGGGGTCAAAGACCTTCTCGACTTACCAATCTCCATATTTGTAATAATTTGTATTGTCGCGCCCTGAGGTTTGCCCTAAGCAAGGGGACGGATAATGCAGTTGTTGGGCGTGCATCGCCGCCCTTGAACCCCATTGTGCATCGAAGGGAGACGCGGAGAGCACTGCTCGGTCAGGTTCCTCCGCAGAATTTTATATTCAGGAGACGATCATGGACCTCAAAGGGAAAACCGCAATTGTAACCGGCGGTGGCCGCGATATCGGCCGCGCCTGCGTTCTTGAGCTCGCGGCGCGGGGCGCGAATGTGGCGATCAACTATATGGCAAGCTCTGAAGGGGCCGATAGCGCCGTCGCTGAAATCAAGGCGGCGGGTGGCAATGCCTTCGCGCTGCAGGGCGATATGACCAAAGAGGCCGATGTTGCCGCGTTGGTAGAAAAGACCGTCAAGGAACTCGGGCAGGTCGATACGCTGGTCCACGTCACGGGCGGGCTGGTCGCGCGGGTCACCATGTCGGACATGACGCTGGATCACTGGCAGTCGGTCATGGACGTGAACCTGACATCCTTTGTGCTGATGGTGCGTGAATGTCTGCCCCATATGACCGAAGGGTCGTCGATTGTCGGGCTCGCGTCGCAGGCCGGTCGCGATGGCGGCGGGCCCGGTGCCTCTGCTTACGGCGCATCCAAGGGGGCGCTGATGACGCTGACGCGGGGTCTGGCCAAAGAGCTGGGTCCGAAAATCCGCGTGAATTCGCTTTGTCCGGGGATGATCGATACCGATTTCCACAACATCTTTACCAAACCCGAAGTGCGCACCCATGTGGCCAATGTCTCGCCCGTGAAACGCGAGGGGACTTCGGAAGATGTGGCCAAGCTGGCGGTGTTCCTTGCCTCGGATGATGCGGCGTTCATCACAGGTGCCAACGTCGATATCAACGGCGGCATGCTGTTTTCCTGACAACGACACGACCGGCGGCTGCGGATGCACGCGGCCGCCGGCTTTTTGACAGAGGCGAAAGGAAACGCAGCATGGAACTGATGGGCAAACACCTGATCGCAGGCGAATGGACCGGCGCGGCAGAGCAATTTTCATCCGACCCCGCCGACGGGGAGCCACGGATTTTCGCCGCCGGCACCGTTGATCTGGTCGACCGCGCCGCGCAGGCTGCCGAGGATGCGTTTGACGCCTACAGCGCCACCACAGCGCAGGATCGCGCGGCCTTTCTGAATGCGATCGCGGACGAGGTTGACGCCCGTATCGACACATTGGCCCTGATCGGCGCCCAGGAAACCGGCCTGCCAGACGCACGTTTGCGCGGTGAAACAGGGCGCACATCCGGTCAGCTGCGCATGTTCGCGACACATATCCTTGAAGGCGACTTTCTGGACGCGCGCCATGATGCGGCCTTGCCGGATCGCACGCCTTTGCCGCGATCCGATTTGCGGATGATCCAGCGCCCGATTGGCCCTGTTGCGGTCTTTGGGGCGTCGAACTTCCCGCTCGCTTTTTCGACGGCAGGCGGGGATACGGCGTCGGCTTTGGCGGCGGGCTGTCCGGTGGTTGTCAGGGGGCACCACGCGCACCCCGGCACGGCAGAGGTTGTGGCCGCAGCGATTGCCGCCGCGATTACAGCTTGCGACATGCCCGCGGGTGTATTCTCGTTGATCCAGGGGGGCGGGCTAGAGGTCGGGCAGGCGCTGGTGCAGCATCCGCTGATCAAGGCCGTCGGCTTTACCGGATCACTGCGCGGCGGACGCGCGCTGTTTGATCTATGCGCGCAGCGGCCCGAACCGATTCCGTTTTTTGGCGAGCTGGGGTCGATCAACCCGGTCTTTGTACTGCCCGCCGCAGCCTCCGCCCGTGGCGCAGAGATCGGCGCGGGGTGGGCCGCGTCGCTGACGATGGGGGCAGGGCAGTTCTGCACGAACCCGGGCGTGGTTGTGGTCACCGACGGCCCCGGTGCCGATGCCTTCCGCGATGCCGCCGTCGCCGCCTTGCACGACAGCCCTGCCCAAACAACGCTGACGGCGGGGATCGCCGATGCCTATTTCGACGGGCGTGATCGTATCGCGCGCGCGGGGTGTACGCGCGCGCTCGTCTCTTCGGATCGGGGCGAGGCGCGCCGTGTCACCCCCGCTGTCTTCGAGGTCTCTGGCACCGATTGGCTGAACAGCGACGCGCTGGCGCATGAGGTCTTCGGGCCGCTTGGCATTATTGTGCGTGTGGCCGATGCGCATGAGATGGCCGCGGTTGCCAAAGGGCTGGACGGGCAGCTGACCTGCACGTTGCAAATGGACGCAGGCGATACCGCTGCCGCCCAAGCCTTGATGCCGGTGTTAGAGCGCAAGGCGGGGCGGATATTGGCCAACAGCTTTCCCACGGGTGTGGAGGTCAGCGGGGCGATGGTCCACGGCGGGCCCTATCCCGCGTCGACCAACTTTGGCGCGACCTCGGTCGGGACGCTGGCGATCCGCCGTTTCCTGCGCCCCGTCTGCTACCAAGACCTGCCGGCAGAGCTGCTGCCGGTCGTTTGACCCTATGCGGGGCAGCGGTGCGTGGGGGGTAAGCCGCTGATAATCTTGAGTTATACAAATAATTACAAATAAACTTGACGCGTTACAAATACTGACGACATATTTCACGTCAGGGAGAATCTGGTCAGGCACGTATCTGGTCAGGCAACAATCAGGGAGGACTACCATGTCATTTTTTACCAAGACAGCACAGCTTGTTTCGGGTGCCGCCGTTGCTGCGACGCTCTTTACCGCGACCGCGCAGGCCGAGACGGTTCTGCGGGGGGCCAGCATGTTCGACGAGGAACATGCCTTTACCAAAACACTGCGTAAATTCGAGGAACTGGTCGGCGAGAAGTACGACGGCGATGTGACGTTTGACTTACGTCTGAACGGCGAGCTTGGCGTCGAAAGCGACTACGTCACCTTCCTGAACCAGGGTGTGGCGATCGACTATACGATCCTTGCGCCGTCCAATATGGCCAAGTTCGCCCCGTCCATCCCGCTGATGGACATGCCGTTCCTGTTCCGCGATCTGGATCACTGGAATGCGGTCCTGTCCAGCGATGTGCTTGCGCCGCTGGAGGACGAGCTGCTGGAGAAAGCCGATATCAAGATCGTGGGCTACACCGGCGGGGGCACGCGCAATCTGCTGTCGAAAAACCCTGTTGTGACCTTTGATGATCTGAAGGGCCACAAGATGCGGGTCATGGGCGCGCCGATCCAGGCGCAGATCTTCCAGGCGTTGACGGCGGCCCCGTCGGCGATTGCCTATAACGAGGTTTACAACGCTATCCAGACCGGCGTCATCGCAGGGTTCGAGAACGAGGCCGCGAGCATTCAGAACCTCAAGTTCTACGAGGTGGCCCCGAACCTGACGCTCACGCGCCATTCGATCACCGTGCGCCCCATCGTGATGAGCGGCAAGACCTTCAACAGCCTGCCCGCAGACCTACAGGCCGTCGTGCTTGAAGCAGGCGAAGAGGCAGGGGCCTATGGCCGCGAGCTGGAATCGCGCGAGGACGGCGTAAAGCTGCAAGAGATGGTCGATGCGGGTCAGCTGACCGTGTCCGAATTCGAAAACCGCGACAAGATGCTGGAAATGGTCAAGCCGGTGCAGGATGCCTATGCCGCCGAGATCGGTGCATCGGACCTGCTTGAAGCGGTCCGCGCCAAGTAATCCCCGCGGATGCCCCCCTTGGGTTCTTGTGACCCGAGGGGGATTTTATTTTCACTCAAGTTGATCGGTAAGCACATGATCCTGCGTGGTCTGGAACTGCTCGCATCCTTGCTCCGCTTCGTTGTGGGGGTGCTGATGTTTTCACTGGCGATCCCCGTCGGCCTGCAGGTCATCGCGCGCTACACCGGGGTGATCCCCGTCTATTTATGGACCGAAGAACTGGCCACGTTCATCTTTGTATGGGTGGTCATGCTCGGGTCTGCCCTGGCGGTGTGGGAGGGGACGCATTTCGACGTTCAGGTCATCCCCGGCGCCAAGCATCCGCTGCTGGCGTTCTTGCAGCAAGCGCTGGTGCTTGGGCTGGTCGCGGGGTTTGCGCTGTTGTTCGCATGGTACGGCATTGATTACGCCAAGTTCGGGGGCAACCAGACGTCGGTCATGATGCGGGCAAATCTGATGTTCACGCATATCTCTGTCCCGATCGCCGGTGTGCTTTGGGCGGTCTTTGCCCTTTACCGTTTGTATCAAGCATTTGCGGTCTACCGCACAGAGGGGCGGGCCGTATCATGATCGTTTCAACGGGCCTTGCCTGTCTTATTCTTGTGGGCGGTTTCATCCTGCTGGTGGCGTTGCGGGTGCCGGTCGCCTTTGCCTTGGGGATCGCGACAATTCCGATTGTGATGCTGGATATCCGGCTGACGCCCTTCATCGTCATCGACCGGATGTTCCAGTCGTATAATTCCTTCATCCTGCTTGCCGTGCCGTTCTTTCTGTTGGCGGCGAACCTGATGAATTCGGGGTTGATCACGCAAAAGCTGATTGATTTTGCCCGCGTGCTGACTGGCTGGATGCCCGGAGGGTTGGGGCATGTGAATGTCGCCGTGTCGATGCTGTTTGCCGGTATCTCGGGGTCGTCCACGGCGGATGCGGCGGGCTGCGGCAAGATCCTGATCCCCGCGATGGTCAAAGAAGGCTATGACACCCGTTTTGCCATCGCGATCACGGCCTGTTCGTCAGTGATGGGGGTGATCATTCCGCCCAGCATCCTCATGGTGGTCTGGGGCGGGGTCATGCAGATTTCGGTCGGCGCGCTGTTTCTGGCGGGGGCCATTCCCGGCTTGCTGATCGGTTTTGCCCTGATGGCGACGGTCTATGGCTATGCCAAGAAATACGACTACCCCGTCACCCTGCGGCCCACATTCGGGCAGTTCTGGTCGGCGTTCAAAGGCGCGGCGCTGGCGATGCTGACCCCGGTTCTGGTGATCGGCGGCATCGTGGGGGGCATTGTGACCCCCACCGAAAGCGCGATCATCGCGGCGGGCTATGCGTTGATCCTGGGGGTTTTCGTCTATCGTACCGTGTCGATGCGGGATCTTGGCGGGATCTTCTATGACACGGGCCGTTTTGCGTCGATCTCGCTTTTTGCGATCGGGACGGCTTCGGCTTTTGGCTGGATGCTGGCGTTCTACAACGTGCCGCGTTTGATCGTGGACGTGCTGACCGCGCACGAGCTTGGCGTCATCGGCACGTCGCTGATCATTGCGGCGCTGTTCCTGTTTTTCGGTCTGTTCATCGATGCCATCCCGACCATTATCATTCTGGGTACGGTGCTTTTGCCCGTGGCGCGGGCGGCGGGGATTGATCCGGTGGCCTTTGCGATCATCGGGATCATCTCGCTGGCCTTTGGTCTGGTGACGCCGCCTTACGGCTTGTGTCTGCTGATCTCTGCGTCGATCGGGGGGATGAATGTGGTCAAGGTGCTGCGGGATGTCTGCATCATTCTGGCTCCGATGCTGGTGATCTTGTTGCTGGTCATTCTCTTTCCTCAGATCGCCCTGTGGCTGCCGCGCACGCTCATGCCGATGTCATTCCAATGACCCGTCGGCGCAGACATCTGATCGAATAGGATATCCCATGAAAGAAACATGGCGCTGGTTTGGCCCCACTGATCCGGTCACGCTTACCCATATCAAGCAGGCCGGCGCGTCGGGCATTGTGACCGCTTTGCACGACTACGCCCCCGGCGAGGTCTGGCCGCTAAGGGATATCACGGCCCTTCAGGCGCGGATCGAGGAGGCCGGCCTGAGCTGGGATGTATGCGAGTCGATCTGGATGCCGGATGCGATCAAGCTGAAGGGTGCCGGTGCCACGGCAGAGATCGCGGCATGGATCGAGACGATGCGCAATCTGGCGCGCGCGGGCGTCAAGACGATCTGCTACAACTTCATGCCGCTGCTGGACTGGACCCGCACCGATCTGCGCTTCGAGATCGACGGGCAGGGGCAGGCCTTGCGTTTTGACATGGTGGATTTCGTGGTGTTCGACGTGCATATCCTTGCGCGCCCGAACGCCCAGGCCGACCACGCCCCCGATCTGCTGGCCGCAGCGCAGATGCGGTGGGGGCATATGACAAAGCCCGAGATCGCCGCGTTAGAGGCGAATATCATCGCAGGGCTTCCCGGTAGCGCGAAAGGGTTTACGCGGGCGGATCTGCTGGCGGGCATCGAAAGTTTCGCATCCCTGTCGCACCGCGACCTTCAGGCCAATCTGGCCGCGTTCCTGAGGGTCGTCGTGCCGGAGGCAGAGGCCTTGGGGGTGCGGCTTGCCATCCATCCCGATGATCCGCCGTTCCCGCTTTTCGGTTTGCCGCGCTGCGTTTCGACCGCGCAGGATTTGGCGTTTATTCTTGATGCGGTGCCGAGCGCTGCGAACGGGCTGACCTTCTGTACCGGATCACTGGGGGCCCGCGCGGATAATGATCTGCCCGACATGGCCCGCCGCTTTGGCGCGCATATCCACTTTGCCCATTTGCGCAATGTGCAGCGCGAGGGGGATGGCAGCTTTCATGAAGCCGCAGCGCTTGGGGGGAGCACCGATATGATTGCGGTCCTCGCGGCGTTGCGCGCGGCAGAACAGGGACGGCCCGCCCGCGCTATCCCCATGCGGCCGGATCACGGTCACCTGCTGGCATTCGAACAGCAGCAGAAAACAAATCCGGGCTATTCCTATCTGGGGCGGCTCAAAGGATTGGCGGAGCTACGAGGCGCCTTGGCCGCGCTGGACCATTCAGCCACCGGATTAACACACACAAGGCAGGTGCAATGACCTCACTTCTTGGCATCGGCGAATGTATGATCGAACTGTCGTCGGCGGGCGATGACCTGTGGCGGCAACGATTTTCCGGCGATGTGTTCAACGCCCTGTGGTACGCGCGGGCGCACTCTGCCGATGATGCGGATGTCGCCTTTCACACCGCTGTTGGCACGGACCCTATGTCGGACCAGATGCTGGCCTTTATCCGGTCAGGCGGAATCCGCTGCGCGCAGACGCCGCGCATCGCCGATCGGCGCCCCGGTCTGTATACGATCCAGTTGAACGGAGCAGAGCGCAGCTTTACCTATTGGCGCGACACATCGGCGGCGCAGATGATGGTGCGCCACCCCGGCCCGCTTTGGCGCGATGTGGCAGGGGCGGATGTGGTCTATTTCTCGGGCATCACGCTGGCGATCCTGCCGCCCGACGACCTAGAGACACTGCTGGCCGGTTTGGTAGAGCATAAAAAGCAAGGCGGGCTTTTGGCGTTTGATCCCAATATCCGGCCTCACCTCTGGGCGGATAAAGACCGGATGCTTGATGTCATATCGCGGGCCGCGGGGCTGAGCGATCTTGTACTGCCAAGTTTCGATGATGAAACAACGGCCTTTGGTGACCGGACCCCGCAGGACAGCGCGAAACGTTATGCCGATCTGGGGGCCGGGCATGTTGTGGTCAAGAACGGGCCTGCGGATACGATCCACCTGCAGGACGGCCAGTTGACGGCCTTCCCCGTGGTGCCGGTCGGGGACATTATCGATACGACAGCCGCCGGAGATTCCTTTAACGGTGCCTATATCGCATGCCTTCTGCGCGGCTTGCCGACCGAGGACGCCATATCGGCCGCGCAGAGATGTGCGGGGCAGGTGATCAGGCATAAGGGTGCCATTATCTCGCGCAATGATCTGGGGCTGGTCTGACTGAGCGCGCGCACCCGCCGATAGATTGCCCCCTAGAATTCCCGCCAAGCCCGTGCCGCATTTGATCTAGATCAAGGCGCCACCCCTGCCGCCATGAGAACCGTGTCCCGAAATAAAGGGGATTCGGGATATGTTCGATACGCTCAAGTTGGTCGTGCTTGCGCTCATTGTGTTTTTCGCAGCTTTGGCGGCCGATTGGGCGCGGGATCCGGCCTATATGGTTCATGCGCTGCTGATCATGGTGATCGCCGCCAGCCTGTTCTTCTGGCAACTGCGCAATATGCCGGTGGAGGATGTCGCCGCGCCCCATGCGCCAGCGCCGCAGGGCTATATGGACGGGCCGATCCGCTATGGCGTGATTGCCACGGCGTTCTGGGGTGTTGTCGGGTTCCTTGCGGGGACATACATCGCCTTTCAACTCGCGTTTCCCGCGCTGAATATCGAGTGGGCGCAACCCTATGCCAACTTTGGCCGTCTGCGTCCGCTGCACACCAGCGCGGTGATCTTCGCCTTTGGCGGCAATGCGCTGATCGCCTCTTCTTTTTACATCGTGCAACGTACGTCGGCGGCACGGCTTTGGGGCGGCAACGCCGCTTGGTTTGTTTTCTGGGGCTATCAGTTGTTCATCGTGCTGGCAGCGACGGGCTATCTGCTGGGGGCGACCCAATCGAAGGAATATGCCGAGCCGGAATGGTATGTCGACATCTGGCTGACCATCGTCTGGCTGACCTACCTCGCCGTGTTCTTCGGTACGATCCTGAACCGGCGCGAGCGGCATATCTATGTGGCGAACTGGTTCTTTCTGGCCTTCATCATCACCGTGGCCATGCTGCATGTGGTCAACAACCTCGCCATTCCGGTGTCGATCTGGGGCTCCAAATCGGTGCAGGTCTTTGCGGGTGTGCAGGATGCCATGACGCAGTGGTGGTACGGGCATAACGCCGTGGGCTTCTTCCTGACCGCCGGTTTTCTGGGCATGATGTACTACTTCGTGCCGAAACAGGCGGGCCGTCCGGTCTATAGCTACAAACTGTCGATCATCCACTTCTGGGCGCTGATCTTTCTGTATATCTGGGCGGGTCCGCACCACTTGCATTACACCGCCTTGCCCGATTGGGCAGCGACGCTGGGGATGGTGTTTTCAATCATCCTGTGGATGCCCAGTTGGGGCGGCATGATCAACGGTCTGATGACGCTTGAGGGTGCGTGGGACAAGATCCGCACCGATCCGATCATCCGCATGTTTGTCGCCTCGCTCGCTTTCTACGGGATGTCCACCTTTGAAGGGCCGATGATGTCGATCCGCGCGGTGAACAGCCTTAGCCACTACACCGACTGGACCATCGGGCACGTGCATTCCGGTGCGCTTGGCTGGAACGGGCTGATCACCTTTGGCGCGCTGTATTTCCTGACACCGCGGCTTTGGGGGCGGGCGCAGATGCATTCGCTGTCGGCGATCAACCTGCACTTCTGGCTCGCGACCGTGGGAATCGTTCTTTACGCGGCGTCGATGTGGGTTTCGGGCATTATGGAGGGGCTGATGTGGCGCGAGGTCGATGCCAATGGCTTCCTTGTCAACAGCTTTGCCGACACCGTCGAAGCCAAATTCCTGATGTATGTGGTCCGTGGTCTGGGCGGGGTGCTCTACCTCGCGGGGGGTGCAGTGATGGTCTGGAACATGTGGATGACCATCCGCGCCCCGCAAGCCCGCCCCGTCACCGTCGCCCTGCCAGCGGAGTAATATCAATGGCCAAGAACCCCCACAGCCCCAATTATGACCCCGCTGACGACCCCAAGGTGGTGACCGCCAGCGAAGGGATGAAAAAGGGCAAAATCCCGAACGAACTGCCGCCCGAGACGCAGACGATCACCTTTCACCAGCGGTTTGAACGCAATGCGACGCTGCTGCTGATCGCCTCTCTCGGGGTGGTCAGTATCGGCGGCATCATCGAGATCGCGCCGCTGTTCTGGCTGGAAAACACGATCGAAAAGGTCGAGGGCATGCGCGCCTATTCGCCGCTGGAACTGGCAGGGCGCGAGATCTATGTGCGCGAGGGCTGCTATGTCTGCCACAGCCAGATGATCCGCCCCATGCGCGACGAGACGGAGCGTTACGGCCATTACAGCCTCGCCGCCGAATCCATGTATGACCACCCGTTTCAATGGGGCTCGAAACGCACCGGGCCGGATCTGGCGCGGGTCGGTGGGCGCTATTCGGACGAGTGGCATGTGGATCACCTGATGGACCCGCAGTCGGTGGTGCCGGAAAGCGTTATGCCGAAATACGCCTTTCTGATGGAGGCCAAGCTGGAAAGCGAGGATGTGACCGATCTGCTGGCAACCCACCGCATGGTTGGCGTGCCCTACACCGACGAGATGATCGCCAGCGCGCGCGGAGATTTCCGCATGCAGGTTGACCCGATGGGGGATTATGACGCGCTGCTTGATCGCTACCCCGGTGCGCAGGTGCGCGACTTTGACGGGCAGCCCGGTGTCAGCGAGATGGATGCCCTGATCGCCTATCTGCAAATGCTCGGGACGTTGGTCGATTTCTCGACCTTTGTGCCCGATGTCACCCGCTGAGGAGACCGCCATGGACACCTATTCCTTCCTGCGTGAACTGGCTGACAGTTGGGCCCTGCTGATCCTGACGCTGATCTTTCTGGGGGTCATTGCTTGGGCCTATCGCCCCGGCTCGCGCGCGCTGCATGATGACGCGGCGGATGTGCCGTTTCGCAACGATGACCCCGACCAAGCCCGCAAAGACGGAGCCCGCCAATGACCGACAACCGCAAGATCGACCCCACCACCGGCACCGAAACCACGGGCCACAGCTGGGATGGCATCGAAGAGCTGAACACGCCCTTGCCGCGGTGGTGGCTTTGGACATTCTACGCCACCATCGTCTGGGGCGTGATCTATACCATCCTCTATCCCGCGTGGCCGATGGTTTCGGGCGCGACCGCGGGGTTGCTGGGCTATTCCACCCGTGGCGAGGTCGCGGCAGAGATCGCGCGTGTCGATCTGTCGAATGCCGATCTGACGGAAAGCCTGATCAACGTCGATATGGGGGTTCTGAAAGACAACGAAGAACTGCACCGTTTCGCTGTGCAGGCGGGGCGTTCGGTCTTTGCGGCGAATTGTTCGCAATGTCATGGCGCGGGGGCAGGGGGTGTGGTGGCCTCGGGCTATCCGAACCTTCTGGACGATGACTGGCTTTGGGGCGGTACGATGGCCGAGATCGCCTATACCGTGCGCCACGGCATCCGCAACGAGGATGACGCCGACGCGAGGGTGTCGCAGATGCCGTCCTTTGACTGGCTGGGCGCTGCGGAGCTGGACGCCACGGCCCATTTCGTGCGCAGCCTTTCGGGGCTCGCGCATGACGAGACAGCGGCCCAAGCGGGTGCGGATATCTTTGCCACGAATTGCAGCGCGTGCCACGGTGAGACGGGCCTTGGGGATCGCGAGATCGGCGCGCCAAACCTTGCCGATGCGATCTGGCTGCGCGGCGGCAGTCACGAGGCGATCATCCAACAGCTGAAAACACCGCGCATGGGGGTCATGCCGCCGTGGCAGGCGCGTTTGGGCGAAGCCGATGTGCGCGCTGTAACGGCCTATGTGCATGGTCTGGGCGGGGGGGAGGCCGCGATGGACACGGCCCAAGATACGCCTGCCGACTGAGCCGCAGCACAGAAACACCTGTTGTTTGATGCAGATCAAAGCGGCCTGCGCCCCACGGGTGTAGGCCGCAAGACGTAACCCCGGAGCCACCCGCCCATGTCCAACGCCGCCCCCCCGCTTTTCGCCGCGCGCGAGCCGATCTTCCCCCGCCGGGTGAGCGGCTTTTTCCGCCGGCTGAAATGGGTGATCCTGATCCTCACGCTGGGGGTCTATTACGTCACCCCGTGGCTCCGTTGGGACCGCGGGCCGAAGCTGCCGGATCAGGCGGTTCTGGTCGATCTTGCGAACCGCCGTTTCCATTTCTTCTGGATCGAGATTTGGCCGCATGAATTCTATTTCGTCGCCGGACTGCTGATCATGGCGGGGCTGGGGCTGTTCCTGTTTACCTCTGCCTTGGGGCGGGTCTGGTGTGGCTATGCCTGCCCGCAAACCGTCTGGTCTGACCTCTTCATGACCGTGGAGCGCTGGATCGAGGGCGACCGCAACGCGCGTATCCGCCTGCACAATGCGCCGTGGAGCCTGCGCAAGGCGCGGTTGCGGGGGGCGAAATGGGGGGTCTGGTTGCTGATCGCGGTGGCGACGGGCGGGGCTTGGGTCTTTTACTTTGCCGATGCGCCCAGTCTCGCGCGCGACCTCGTGACCCTGCAAGCCGCCCCCGTGGCCTATGCCACCATCGCCGTGCTCACTGCCACGACCTTTATCTTTGGCGGCTTCATGCGCGAACAGATCTGCATCTACATGTGCCCCTGGCCCCGCATCCAAGGCGCGATGATGGACCCCGGCACGCTGACCGTCGGCTACCGCAAATGGCGGGGGGAGCCGCGCGGGAAGGGTGGGGTGAAACGCCAGCAAGCCGCCGCCGCCGCGATTGGGAGCGGCGATGCCGTGGCGCGCTATGGTGCCGCGCTGGATATAAACTCCGCCGGAGACCGCCAGTCGCGCAGCGGCGACGTGCTGGGGGATTGTATCGATTGCAACGCCTGTGTCGCCGTCTGCCCGATGGGGATCGATATCCGCGAGGGTCAGCAGATGGAGTGTATTACCTGCGCCCTCTGCATCGACGCCTGTGACGATGTGATGGCCAAGATCGGGCGGCCACGGGGGCTGATCGACTATCTCGCGCTGGATGACGAACCGCCAACCGCCCCGCAACAAAGCGCCGCAGTCGCGGGGTATGCCGACGCCCCCGCCGGTGACGTTGCTGGTGCCGCGCTGCCCTCGTGGCAGCCCAAGCCGCTTTGGCAGCATATATTTCGACCCCGCACGATTGTGTACACGACGGCATGGGCCGCCATCGGTGTGGCGCTGGTCGTAGCACTTTTCATCCGGCCTGAGATCGACATGACCATTGCGCCGGTGCGCAACCCGACCTTTGTCACCCTGTCGGACGGGTCCATCCGCAACGCCTATGACATCCGCCTGCGCAACAAACACACCGAAGCACGGGATTTCAGAGTGTCGCTGGTGGCTGACAGCCCCTTGGAACTGGCGGTAGAGGGCGCAAGTAACGCCGTGGTCAACGTGCCCGCTGACACCAGCCGGTTGCAACGCGTCTATGTGATCGCCCCGCCGCAGACCCCCGCCGCCCGCGCGCAGCGCAGTGATCTGCGCCTTTGGGTCGAAGATGTCACCTCGGGCGAGCGGGCCTATGGCAATACAATTTTCAACGGAAAGGAAGGATCTGATGAGCGTGGTACAGACTGAACGCCGGCTGACCGGCTGGCATGTGCTGGCGATGTTTATCGGCGGCTTTTCGATCATCATCTCGGTGAACCTCGCGCTGGCGTTCAACGCGGTGCGGACTTTCCCCGGCAAAGAGACCGAGTCGAGCTATGTCGCCTCGCAGAACTTCGACACCGACCGCGCCGCACAGGAAGCTTTGGGCTGGACCGTGCGGACGGCGCTGACCGACACGACGCTTAGGCTTTCTGTGACAGATGGGGGCAATCGCGTGGTAAGGCCCGAGATCATCTTTGCCACATTGGGACGCGCAACAACGGTAGCGGATGACATCACGCCGGAATTCAGCTGGGACGGCACCGCATGGGTCGCCCCCGTCACGTCGGGCCCCGGCAACTGGAACTTGCGGATAGAGATGCGGGCCGCTGACGGCACGCTCTTTCGGCGCCGCATCCCGCTGCGGGGCCTGCGATGACTGTCGCTGCCTGTCCGGGCTGTATCGCGCTGGCCCCATCGGTCGAAACCGCGCGCAGGGGCGTGCCCGAGACCGAGGCGGCAGTCTACCTTGCGTTGCCGCAGATCCGCTGTGCCGCCTGTATTGCGGGGGTCGAAGGGGTTTTGGCCAAGCTGCCGTCTGTGAAAGCGGCGAGAGTAAACCTGAGCGCCAAGCGGGTTCGCCTTGTGCTCGCCCCCGGGTGTGACGCCAGCACCGCCCTTCAGGCCTTGAACGACGCAGGCTTTGACGCGCATGAGTTGGACGCGACCGCCCTGCGCCCCGCCAATGACGACGCGGGGCGGCGCCTTCTGGCCCGTGCTGCGGTGGCGGGCTTTGCGATGATGAATGTGATGGCAATCTCTGTCGCGGTCTGGTCGGGGGCCGGGGATGTGACACGGGTGATGTTCCACTGGGTCTCGGCCGCGATAGCACTGCCCGCGCTGGCGTTTTCTGCGGTGCCATTCTTTGCCTCGGCATGGGGGGCCTTGCGGGCGGGGCGGATGAACATGGATGTTCCCATTGCGTTGGCGATCCTGCTGGCCGCTGCGACATCGCTTTATGAAACCTTTGCGGCCCGCGGGGCGCATACATGGTTTGATGCCGCGCTGTCCTTGACGTTTTTCTTGCTGGTGGGGCGGTATCTTGAACACCGCGCGCGGGCGACGGCGCGTTCTGCCGCAGCAGAGCTGACGGCGCTGGAACTGCCGCGCGCCACTCGGCTGACCGCGACAGGGCGCGAAACCGTGGATGTTGCCGTGCTGATGCCGGACGACCGGATCGCACTGGCCGCAGGGGCCCGTGCGCCTGTGGACGGCATAGCCGAAACCGCCGCAATGGTGGACCGCTCTGCCCTGACCGGAGAGGCGGATCCCGTCGCTTTGGCGGCAGGGGATCTGGTCTGCGCGGGCGAAGTGATCCTTGGCGCACCGCTGACACTGCGGGCCACGCATCGCGCCGAAGACAGCACCCTGCGCCGTTTGGCGGCCCTCGTCGAGGTCGCAGAGACCGGCAAACACCGCTACAGCGGGATCGCGGACCGCGCCGCGCGGCTTTATGCGCCGGTGGTGCATGGTTTGGCCGCGGTGGCTTTCGCGGTCTGGTGGGCGCTGACGGGGGATTTGCATCACGCCATTGCGGTGGCCACCGCAACGTTGATCATTACCTGCCCCTGCGCCTTGGCGCTTGCCATTCCGGCGGTCACGGCGGCAATGACGGGGCGGCTGTTCCGCGCGGGCGTGCTGCTGAAATCGCCCACGGCACTGGAACGGCTGGCTGACATCGACACGGTCGTTTTTGACAAAACCGGCACGCTGACCGAAGGGGTGGCTGTTCTTCCCGCGCTTGATCCCGACGCCGCGTCAGTTGCGTTGAGCTTGGCCCAAGCGTCGCACCACCCCGCGTCCCGTGCGCTGGCGGCGTCCCTTGCGGGGCAGGCTCCTGCCGACTTGCGCGACGTGGTCGAGGTCGCAGGGCAGGGGGTCACCGCCCTTTGGAATGGTGTGCCCGTGGGGCTGGTGCGCGGAGAGGACGGGCCCGAGCTTCATCTGCCCGATCGGTGCATCCCCCTGCCGCTGACCGAGACCCCGCGCCCCGGCACCGCCGCGTTGATCGCCGCGCTTTGCGCCGGCGGGTGGCAGGTCGCGATGATCACCGGCGACACACCGGCCCGCGCCGCCGCCCTTGCCGCAAAGCTTGGGATTGATCAGATACATGCCGGTGTCTTGCCGCACGAGAAAGTCGATCTGGTGCGTGGCATGTCCGAACAGGGCAGGCGGGTGCTGATGGTGGGTGACGGGCTGAATGACACCGCAGCGCTTGCCGCCGCACATGCATCGCTCGCCCCCGGTTCAGCGCTGGACGCGGCAAGGGTCGCCTCGGACGGCGTCATTCTGGGGGGCACTCTAGGTACCATCGCACAGACCCTGAGCCTGGCACGTCGGGCGCGCAACCGCATCAAGCAGAACCTCGCCCTCGCCGCCGCCTATAACTGCGTGGCGATCCCGGTCGCGGTCATGGGCTTTGCCACACCGCTGATGGCGGCGGCGGTCATGTCTTCGTCCTCCATCCTTGTCGTCCTGAATGCGTTGCGTCGATGAATATTCTGATTGTCCTGATCCCCGTTTCCATATGCCTCGGCGCAGCAGGGCTGATCGCCTGTCTGTGGACATTGCGCAGTGGTCAGTACGAAGACCTGGAGGGCGATGCCGCGCGTATCTTGCTGGAGGATGACGTGTGTGTTGAAGGTGAAGAGGGGTAGAGCTGGGCTTAGGACGCGTGTCACAGCCGACCACGCCGCAGCGGATCTGATGGCCGCTCCCGCCCTCGGCCCCATAAGGATCACGAGGGGCGAGAATAATCATCTTAGATTGCCGTGTGAGGTGACTGTTGATAGAAGCCGGTAGTCGCACGCCATCTGTCCGGAGGGGCTCCTCATACTGTCGATCATCATCAACGTCGCTTCGGCCCGGGACCGTATGGCCTTTATGGCGCAACAGATGGATGCGCTTGGCCTGCCCTATGAGCGGCTCGAAGCCGTTACCCCCGATGCGCAGAGCGGATCGCATAACGCGGCCTATTGGGCCAGTTGGCAACGCCCCCTTAAGGAAACCGAGAAAGCTTGTTTTCTGAGCCACGTAGCAGCATGGGAACGTGTTGCGGCTTTGGAGGAACCTGCGTTGATCCTTGAGGACGATGTCGTGCTTTCTCGCGCGACGCAGGTATTGCTCAAGTCCTGTCGCGGGTTGGTGGATGTCGACCATCTGACGCTTGAGGTACGCCAGCGTCGGAAGATTGTCGGCAAAGACGCACAACCGCTGACAGACGACCACGTTATGCGCCGTCTCTATCAGGATCGCAGCGGTGCCGCCGCATATGTGCTATGGCCGTCAGGGGCGGCAAAACTGTTGCAGCGTGCAAAGACACAGGCAGCACTTGCCGATGCGATGATCTGTGGTGCTTACGAGCTTAAGAGCTATCAGGTCGAACCGGCCTGCGCGATCCAGATCGACCAAGCGGAGGCTTACGGCGTTGCTGTCGGGCTTAAGACACATTCGCTGATCGGGGCCGGTGTGCCGACACGGCAGCCAACCACCGCGAGGTTCAAGCTGCGCCGCATCGCCGCCCAACTTCGCATGGGCATGCAGGCCTTGCTGCATGCCATGGATGCCGAACGCCGAGAAATATCATTGTCACCCGCCGAGTTTTATACGGCCCCCCAAGAGCCGCGGCGCTAAGCCTCGTCCCACCAGCTTGTTTTATCCCGTTTGTGCTGTGCCTTAAAGCGCGCAAACGCGGTGTCATTGATCTGCAGCCGCGCCCAGATTTCCTGGAAAATGGGCCCGACGGGATCAAGTGCCATAAACGGTTCCATCCTCCAGACCATATTGCGCAGGGTGTCATCCGTTCCGACGGTAAAGCAGGACATGCCTTCGAAAAGCGGGATGAGCCGGTGTTGAACATCCTCGACATGCGCCGGGGCCATCGTGGTGCCCAAGGTATCCGTCAGATACCGTTCACTTTCGTACATTTTAACTGTGTTGACGACCGCGCTTGTCATCATGGCAACCGCGCGCACCGCCATATCGCTATCATGGGCCGCAAATGTGTCGGTGGCTGAGACAAGCCAGCGGATATTCAGTTTCTCCCGCAGGAACTTCCCCTCGGCCATCCACAGGGTGCGGAATTTTTGATAGGTTTTAGCCAGGTTGTGGTCGCGCCGGATCAGCACGATCAACTCTGCATGATAAAGTAGCAGCGCAGACTGCCCCGAAAATTCCGTCCTTAGATTTTGCAGATGCAGGTCGATGGATTTCGCTGACCCCCGCGTCTGAACCGGATCGCCCGCGTCAATCATCGTCGCTTTGAGCTCGGCTAGATCATGTTCCGCCGCCGCATGCCTGCGCGCGCCCCAGCGTTTGCGATGCTGGTTGAGGGATAAAAACCGTCTAAGCCGTCCGGGTTTCTTTCGCATTGGTCTCGCTTTTCCTATCGATTTAGTGGCGCAACACTCCGTAAAGACGCAGTACATCAAACCGCCGACGTAGTCTTCGGCTTTTTAGGAAGGGTCTGAGAAGCCGGTATTTCAGCGCCATCTTCCCTTGGTCAAAGCGCCCCGGAATATCGGAGTCCTTGTCAGTTTGCGTCACAATAGGTCGGGCTAAAAAGCCCTGCCGCAGCATGCCCGGGGCGTGCCGCCAAACGAGATCGACCGGAAAGAAGAGGTGCTCGGTGGTCTGCAGAAACGCCTCTGCCGCACGACGTGAAACGATGTACCCGCTTCCCAGTAGCGGTGCCGGATCACATTCACACGCCACATGGCCGTTGGGGAGCGGATGAAGGTGAAAAATCCGCCAACGTCTACGCCATTCAAGCCTGCGCCATAGGCGACGCCGTGACCGTTCAAACACCGTTGGGCGTGTTCTAACTGCGTCGTTGGCGAGTTGACTGAGTGTCTCTTCATCCAGCGTGTAGGTGTAAGGCGCGTTAGAGGAGAGATTCAAGAAATCCAGGCCAAGGCCGGGCATTTGCTTCTGAACCATCTCCAAATCCGGTGCGATATCAATATCATCTTCAATGATCAGTGCATATTCTTCGTCTGTTTCAAGAAACTGCCGCCAAACGGCGATGTGCGAGGCTGCGCAAGCAATTTCACCGCGCACGGGCTGCTTTTTTTGATTGATCACAAATAGATGTCTATTCAAATCTGGGAGCTTAGCATCATCGTCATGGCCATCGACGGCGCGGAAGATTTTGAATGGCAACCCTAGGTCAGCCATCTTTCGCGAAACTTCCGACAGTCGATCAGGGCGCCGCTTTAGGTTGATCAGGTAAGTATCCACAGAGTTCCTCGTTATTTACAACTGGACAGTACCCGGTACCTTTATTTGTTCCAGTTTGCGCTTGTGTGGCCAAAACCTTGAGCGGACCACATATTCATGAATACTCCTTAGGATACGACTTCAGGTTGTTGGTCAAGAGCACTCATAGACGCCACATATCTGGTATTCACGAGGCATTCCCCACTTTCAGGCGCAACAACCCGTGACCGGACTACGAAAGCTATGTATCGCGTGGGCATATTGAGTGCGGAGTATTAAGCCCCAAGGACGTCACACCGTCTTGTCGTCAAATGTTTCCGACACATCCATCAAGCGCTGAGGCTCATATAAGCGCGGGTCACGGCCTTGGCATCGAACTTTTCGGGGAAGTCGATCCTGAAGCGCTCCGGGTTGTCTGAGGCTTCCGTCATTCGGGCTGAAAGCGCTTCGATATTGTCGGGTGGTGACACGAGATTTTGTGTGGGCAGTATTTCAGCCGGCCCCGAGGGGCAATCCGTGCTGATGACGGGGACACCAAGGGCAATCGCTTCGAGGATTGTCATGTTCAGCCCTTCATATTCCGACGATACAACCATGAATCTTGCCGCTTTGATCAACGGGAACGGGTTTTTCTGGAAGCCCACAAAATGCACGCGGTCTGCGATGCCCAAAGACTGCGCCAATGCTTTGGTTTCTCCCAGCAAGGGTCCGGACCCGACGAGCAGCAGGTCATACGGGGTCTTTGCCCGCGCATATGCATGTAGGAGCCGATCGTGGCGCTTGGCTTTTTTGAACTTGCCTACGTTGACGATATAGTCCTTCCGGGGCGGCACCGGTTCACCGGCCTGCCGTTGGATCAAAGCCGGTTCAACCGGGTTATAGATTGTGCGGGTCTCGAGCGATTTCCCAAACAGCGCCTGCATGTCCTCTTCGACGCCTTTGCTGACGCAGATACATTTTTTTCCGCTGTAGACGCGGCGCAGTTTTTCCAGCTCCGCGTTTTGCTGACCCCCTAGGGCATATTCATGTGACGCAGTGCTGTGCATGACAAAGTGAACATTCGGCAGTTGGCTTTGCGAGAGGATGAGATCAACTGGGAACAGATTAGAGAGAACGAGGTCAGGCACACCTATATGTTTTTTGACAAATCTGTCGAAAGCCATGGCCGCGACTTTGCCCCGGATTTTTCGCGGCAATGAACGCCAAAGCCGATATGGAAACCTGTGAATTGGCACCTCAGGGTCGAGATCGTGATCGATGTCGTCTTTAAAAACTACGATATGTGCTTGGTGGCCCATGGCATTCATAGTGCGGGCCAAGGTCTGAACAACGCGCTCTGCACCACCGCCCTGTAGGCTGAAAACAGCGAGAACTATCGTTTTCATATATTCTTCTCCAATACGCGCTTTGGGCGTTGCATAGACCAAACGGTAGCTAATGCGTACGGGCGTTGTGAAGTCCAGAACGGTTTTTGCAAGGATGCCGTGCTAAGATGCCGTTATCTGTTCGGGACGTGTCCGGTGGCTGTAGCGGGGCCAGCCTTGGTGCGGCGGAACTGACGCCAGATGCTTTACCCATCCCTTGCCCCCCTTCATGTCGCAACGCAAAAACCAGTTGTTAGTTACAAATGCAACCTTTAGGCAAGCGCTAGTGGAACGCGAGGAGCCGAGTATGACTGTCGAAAAACATCCGACCCGTATGACCCAAGCCCCGTCTCTTCCCGGGGCCAACGCCGGATATATGCCGGGCTTCGGGAATGATTTCGAGACAGAAGCGCTGCCGGATGCCTTGCCGCAAGGAATGAACAGCCCGCAAAAATGCAACTACGGGCTTTATGGCGAGCAGCTTAGCGGGACCGCCTTTACGGCGCCAAGCCATCAGAACGAACGTACCTGGTGCTACCGCATTCGCCCGTCGGTCAAACACTCGCACCGGTATCACAAGATCGATCTGCCGCTTTGGAAATCCGCGCCCAACATTGTCGCGGACGTCACGAGCCTTGGGCAATATCGCTGGGATCCGCTGCCGCACACAGACACGCCGCTGACATGGCTGACGGGGATGCGCACGATGACGACGGCGGGCGATGTCCATACGCAGGTCGGCATGGCGACCCATGTGTATCTTGTGAATGCCTCCATGGTTGATGCGTATTTCTATTCTGCCGACAGCGAGATGCTGATTGTCCCGCAGGAAGGGCGTCTTCGGTTTTCCACTGAACTGGGGATCATTGATATCGCGCCGCAGGAAATCGCGATCATCCCGCGGGGGCTGGTCTACCGTGTCGAAGTGCTTGAAGGGCCGTGCCGCGGGTTTGTCTGCGAGAACTACGGCCAAAAGTTCGAGCTGCCTAATCGTGGGCCGATCGGGGCCAACTGCATGGCCAACCCGCGCGATTTCAAAGCACCCGTTGCCGCGTTTGAAGACCGCGAAGTCTCCTCTACCGTGACCGTGAAATGGTGCGGGGCGTTCCATGAAACCAAGATCGGGCAGTCGCCGCTTGATGTGGTGGCATGGCACGGGAACTACGCGCCGGTGAAATATGATCTGCGCACCTATTGCCCTGTGGGGGCGGTGCTGTTCGACCATCCTGACCCGTCGATCTTTACCGTTCTCACCGCGCCGTCCGGTGTCGAAGGTACGGCGAATATCGACTTTGTCTTGTTCCGGGAACGCTGGATGGTGGCGGAAGATACGTTCCGCCCGCCGTGGTATCACAAGAATATCATGTCCGAATTGATGGGCAATATTTACGGCCAGTATGACGCGAAGCCCAAAGGCTTTATTCCCGGCGGGATCAGCTTGCACAATATGATGCTGCCGCACGGGCCTGATCGCAATGCCTTCGAGGGGGCCTCCAACGCAGAGCTGACGGCCCAAAAGCTCGACAATACGATGTCGTTCATGTTCGAGACCCGCTTCCCGCAGCAACTCACGAAATTCGCCGGACAGGAGGCCCCCTTGCAGGATGATTACATCGATTGCTGGGCGGACATCGAAAAGAAGTTCGACGGGACACCGGGCAAGAAATGAAGCGGACTCCGGCCGGTGAAAGCACAACGTTGACCCGGCGCGATGCCGCAGGGCGTGACGGGTATCAGATGAGGTTGGGCAGGTGCCAAAGCATCGTTCGATCCGCAACAAATTCCCCCTAAGTAAAAGGACCAGAACCATGGCAAAAGCATTCGCATCCCAAGGGGATATGACAGAGAAGAAAGTCACCTTTGACGAAGTCGGCGAGGGCCTGTGGGCCTTCACCGCGGAAGGCGACCCGAATTCGGGCGTGATCATCGGCGATGACAGCGTCATGATTGTAGAGGCACAGGCGACGCCGCGTCTGGCCAATAAGGTCATCGAGAAGGTGCGCGAAGTCACCGACAAGCCGATCAGCCATGTGGTGCTGACCCATTATCACGCGGTGCGCGTGTTGGGGGCCTCTGCCTATGGGGCACAGCAGATCATCATGTCCGACGTTGCCCGCGCGATGGTCGAGGAACGCGGACAGGAAGATTGGGACAGCGAGTTCCAACGCTTTCCCCGGTTGTTCGAGGGGCATGAATCAATCCCCGGGCTGACTTACCCGACCACCACATTCAGCGACAGCATGACCGTCTATCTGGGCAAACGTCGTGTTGATATCAAACACGTCGGCCGCGCCCATACGGCGGGTGATGCGGTGATCCATGTGCCGGATCAGAACGTCATGTTCACGGGCGACATCGTTGAGGATCATTCGGCCTGCTATTGCGGTGACGGATACTTCGGCGACTGGGGGCAAACGCTCGATAACATCAAAGCCTATGACGTGGATGCGATCGCACCGGGTCGTGGGGGGGCCTTGATCGGCAAGGACGCCGTTGAGCGTGCGATTGAAAGCACGCGTGATTTCGTCGAAAGCACCTTCAAGCCGGCGCAGCGGGTCGCCATGAAAGGCGGCACGTTGAAAGAGGCATGGGATGCGGTGCGCGCGGAATGCGACCCGAAGTTCAAGGATTACGCGATCTACGAGCACTGCCTGCCGTTCAACGTCAGCCGCGCCTTCGACGAGGCCCGCGGCATCTGGCATCCGCGTATCTGGACAGACAAGCGCGATCTGGAAATGTGGGCGCAGTTGCAGGGCTAAGGCCGGGTCTGGGAGGGCAAACCATGGTCGACGCCCGCTATGATATCGCGTTCAAACTATACCCTTACCAAAAGGGAGCGGATCAAGATCTTGCCCCCCGGCGTCACCCTGTGGTGATCGTCGGGGGCGGGCCCATCGGGATGGCGCTGGCGCTTGATCTTGGGCGTAAGGGCACGCCTGTTGTGGTATTGGACGATCATGAAGGGGTCGGACAGGGCAGTCGCGCCATCTGTTTTGCGAAACGCACGCTCGAGATCTGCGACCGCCTTGGCGCGGGCAAAGCAATGATCGACAAGGGCGTTCAGTGGAACGTCGGCAAAGTGTTTCATGGCGATGAGCGGGTGTTCGAATTCAATCTGCAACCCGAAGACGGCCATAAGGCTCCGGCGTTTATCAACCTGCAACAGCCCTATTTCGAGAAATACCTCGTGGATGAAATCCGTGTGGCGCAATCTGACGGCGCGCCCATTGAAATCCGCGGGCGCAACGCGGTCACGGGTGTGACACCGCGGGGCGATCACGTGGCGCTGGATATCAACACACCCGACGGCCCCTACCAGCTTGAGGCCGACTGGCTGGTCGCTTGCGATGGCGCACGGTCTCCCACGCGCGAGAAGCTGGGCCTGAGCTTTGAGGGCCGCGTGTTCGAGGATAATTTCCTGATCGCCGATGTGAAGATGAAGGCCGATTTCCCGACCGAACGCTGGTTCTGGTTCGAGCCGCCCTTCAAAGACAGCGGCGCGTCGGCGCTTCTACACAAGCAGCCCGACGATATCTGGCGGATCGATTTCCAACTGGGGTGGGACATTGACCGCGCCAAGGAACTGAAGCCCGAGAATATCCGCGCCCGCGTGGATGCCATGTTGGGCGAGGGGGCGGAATACGAGCTCGAATGGACCTCGATCTACACGTTCCAATGTCGGCGTATGGAAAAGTTTCGACACGGCAGGGTACTCTTTGCGGGCGACAGCGCGCATCAGGTCTCTCCCTTCGGGGCGCGGGGGGCCAACTCTGGCGTGCAGGACGCGGACAATCTGGCGTGGAAACTTGATCTGGTGATCAAGGGCTTGGCACCCGACCGCCTGCTGGACAGCTATTCGCAAGAGCGGGTCCACGGCGCTGACGAGAATATCCTGAATTCCACCCGCGCAACGGACTTTCTCACTCCGAAGACAGAGATGAGCAAGATTTTCCGCAATGCGGTGTTGAACCTCGCACACCGTCACCCCTTTGCACGGCCCCTGGTGAATTCCGGTCGTTTGTCTGTGCCATGTGTCTATGACGGGCTGTCGCTGAACGGCCCCGATGCGCTGAATGGCCCCGCGACAAGCCGTGTCGGTGCCACCTGCAGCGACGCGCCCTTGAGGGACGGGTTCTTGCTGGACGTGGTGGGCGGCGTGTTCACCGTTCTGGCGATCAATACCGACCCGCCCGCGCTGGCCGAGGTTGGCGGGGTCACGGTAAACACCGTCACGCTGAACACGCAAACCGACGATCCCAGCGGTGCTATTGCGGCACGCTACCTCGGCGACACGCCCTGCGGCATCTACCTGATCCGCCCGGACCAGCATGTCGCCGCACGGTGGGCCCACGCAAGCGCCGCAGACATCCGGTCAGCCGTAGACATCGCAACAGGAAAGGGGCAGTAACGATGGGGCTCAACCTTCAACCGAACATCAAGGATCCGGACGGGTTCTATGATGAATTGCTTTGCGCACATGAAGGGCGAAGCAAGGACGAAAGCGACGCATTCAACGCCCGCCTGATCCTCATCCTCGCGAACCATATCGGTGACAGAGATATCCTGCGCGCAGCATTGGCCGCCGCCAGATAGGGGCGTCCGGCGTCTGAAGCCGCATCGAGACTTGGGATGCTATCGCTGACGTTCGTTGTAGCCGGCAAGAGCGGAGAGAACTCTCGTAAAACGAGCTGCGTTCCCTGGCGCGCCTTGTGCGGAAATTTGTAGCTGATAATCATAATTATGTAACAATATGTTCAACCCAGCGGCCAGCCGCACCCATATCCCGGCTCATATTTGTGGTGTCGAAAACGCTTGGATGTCGCTGTCGGGTGGCGCGTTTGAGCTGTTTCGTATTGGCGATGCCGTGTCGGACCGCGGCACCCACGTCGCAATTTATGACGCGCTGCGCTTGGTGAAAGACGTGTAGGCCGCCACGATCAAGAAGGGCCAACTCTAACCCCCGCGCAGGCAGTCCGCTTTACCGCAGACCGTCTGCGCGGGGGCTAGAGTGGGCGGGTGCCACTGCCCACCTCAACACGCATGGGGCTTAGGAGGTCAGTCGCGATGACGAGAGCACGGTGAAGCGCCCTGCCGCGAAGAACAATACCGTTGCCAATCCCGCGGGGACCACAAGCCCGAGGGACATGGGGAGCGCCGTAGCTGTCCCGCCAATCGCGACAGAGGTCGAGACCGCAAAGGCAAGGGCGAACTGGATCGCCCCCAGCAACGCCGATCCCATGCCGGCAGCTTTCTCTGTCAGCGACATCGCGATGGACATCGCATTCGCCGACAGCAGCCCGACGCAGCCAATCGATATCCACAGCGGAATGGCGAATACCAGAAGCGAGCTTGTCTGCGACAGCAGCGCCAACACCAAAGTAGCGGCGAAAAACAGCGGCAAGACGGCGGTGAGGATCTGTTCGGGGCTATAGTGGTTCAACAGCATGCCATTGATGCGGCCAAAGATGATAAGTGCGGTCGCAATAGCCGCGAACATGAGGCCAAAGCCGATTGAACTCAGCCCGAAGATCCCTTGGAAGACCCCAGAGGATCCCGTGATAAACGCGAACA
The DNA here is from genome assembly GCF_000735125.2 of Sulfitobacter sp. CB2047. Taxonomy (NCBI): domain Bacteria; kingdom Pseudomonadati; phylum Pseudomonadota; class Alphaproteobacteria; order Rhodobacterales; family Roseobacteraceae; genus Sulfitobacter; species Sulfitobacter sp. CB2047. Next base: position 30,806 of record NZ_CP072614.1, read on the forward strand.
TGCCGCTTTGAATAAGCCCCGCAACCAGCGCCATGATGAGGAATCCGCGCTCGGACAGGAGCCGCTTGGCGGTTTTTGCACCCGTGCGGAAGGGCCGAGGCTGGCGGCCTTCGGTGGGCAGTGTCTCGGGCAAGGTGATCACGGACAAGACCAGCGCGACAAGGCTGATAAGGGCCATCGTCGCAAAGATGGAACGCCAACCAAACGCTTCAAGCAACAGGCTGCCCAACGTGGGCGAGGCGATGGGGCCCAGCGTCAGCAACATGACAAGTACCGTCATGACTTTCGCCGCCTTCCGCCCTTCGTACAGGTCTTTGATCATGGCGCGCCCCACGACCATGCCCGCGCTCGCCCCGATGGCCTGAATGAAACGAAGTGCGTTGAACCACGCGATGTCGCTGAGCATCGGCAGAACAAGAGAGGTCACGGTGAAAAGGACGGTGCCGATCAAAAGCGGCCCCTTGCGCCCGTAGGTATCGGTCAAGGGGCCGATCAGGATTTGCCCGAAACAGAGCCCCAGAAAAAAGAGAGAGAGCGACAGCTCGGCCGCCGTATGGGTGGCGTCCATCGAGGTCGCGAGATCCCCGAGGGCGGCCAGATACATGTCGGTTGCCAAGGGCGGAAAAAGGGAGAGCAGGCCGAGGGTCGCGGTTACCGCGAAGGCGCGGCGGGGGGATAGGGAAATTTGAGACATCTTCGCTCCAACGGGATAATAGACTGCGGTCTACTTGCATTTAGTAGATCGCAGTCTAACAATCAACGTCATACCACGCTGCATCGATGAACAGGAGCTGTGCATGTCGGTAAAGAGGTCGGGCGGACGCCCCGCGAACGAGGAAGCCAGCGCCGCTTTGAAAGCCGCCGCGCTGCGGCTTGTGCGGGAAACGGGCTACGAAAAGGTCTCTATCGCGGCGATTATTGCCGAGGCGGGCGTTGCACGCCAAACGCTCTACAACCGCTGGAACACAAAGGCGGACCTCATCCTCGAAGCGATTTTCGAGGCGACGAATTCTTATGCCGCTGAACCGCCTTTGGATAGCGCGCAAGACTATAGGGCGCAGCTTGAAGACTTCCTGATCAAGGTTTTCGAGCACCTGAAGCTGGACGGCGCAACGATCCGGTCGCTGATTGCATCGTCACAGCAAGACGCGAAGTTTCACGCGTCGTTCCATGCCAAATTCGTTCTGCCGCGCGAGCAGATGATGACGCTGATGCTGCGTCGGGCGCAGGACCACGGGGCACTTTCATCCGCGCGCAACGTCGAGGTATTGTCGACCATGATCCACGGTGCATTCTGGTATCGCTTGCTGAACCGCGGCGTCTTGGATGCGGCTTTCGCGAAAGAAATCGTGGCAGAGACCTTTGCCTGAACCAGCCTTGTGATCGCGGGCACCGCCCCTAAACCGACAGATATTGATCGCGAATTTCCGGCTGCGATTGCAGCGCGGCGAGCGTGCCGACGAATTTCTGTGTGCCGTGTTCGATGATCACCACGCCGTCGGCGACCGCTTGCGCGAAATGCAGGTTCTGTTCGGACAGCAGCACCGTCAGCCCCTCTGCCTTGAGTTGCAGGATCACGCGGGCCATCTGTTCGACGATCACCGGCGCGATGCCTTCGGAGGGTTCGTCCAGCAGGATGAATGCGGGGTTGCCCATCAGGGTGCGGGCGATGGTCAGCATCTGCTGCTCGCCCCCCGACAGCGCCTTGCCGCGGTTGTGACGGCGTTCGGCGAGGTTGGGGAAGAGGTCGAAAACCATGTCCTCGGTCCAGGTGGTGCAGCCGTCGCGGGGGGGCTGGCGGCCGACCTCAAGGTTTTCCATCACGGTAAGCTGGGTGAAAATCCGGCGTTCCTCGGGGACATAGCCCAGACCGTTGCGCGCGACCTTGTGGCTGGGCCAGCCGGTGATGTCCTGGCCCTGATAGATGATCTTGCCCTGCCGTGGCCGCACCAGCTGCATGATGGATTTCATCGTCGTGGTCTTGCCCGCACCATTGCGCCCCAGCAGGGCGACGACAGTGCCGCGATCCACGGTAAAGTTCAGGTCATTCAGCACCTGCGCCTTGCCGTAGAATGAATTGACGCCGCTCACCTCAAGCATGGGCATCCTCCTGCGCTTTGAACAGGGTGCCGCCGCCCAGATAGACCTCTTGCACCTGCGGGTTGTTGCGGATCTCGTCAACGGTGCCGTCGGCGATCAGCTGGCCACGGTTCAGCACCATGATGCGGTGCGAATGGGCAAAGACCACGTCCATGTCATGTTCGGTAAACAACACGCTGATGCCCCGTTGCTCTAATATATCGGCGGTCAGCTGCATCAGCGCGATCCGTTCACGCGGGGCCATGCCAGCGGTGGGTTCATCCATCAGCAGCAGGATCGGGTCATTGGCCAGCGCCACGGCGAGCTCCAGCCGTTTGAGGTCGCCATAGGCCAGCACCGCGCAGTGACGTTCGGACTGGTCGACCATGCCCACGGTATCAAGCAGCGCCAGCGCCTCTTCGCGGTAGAGTTTATGGGCGAAAGTGGTCAGGGAATAGAGCCGCTTGTGATGCGACATCAGCGCCATCTGCACGTTCTCGACCACGGTCATCGAGGCATAGGTCGCGGTGATCTGGAACGTCCGCCCCACCCCCATGCGCCAGATCTTGCGCGGTTGCATGCCCGCGATGTTCTTGCCCATCAGCTGCACGGTGCCCGACGACGGCTTGAGCTGCCCCATCAGCATATTAAAACAGGTGCTTTTGCCCGCGCCATTGGGGCCGATCAGCGCCAGCAGCTCGCCCTTGGCAAGATCAAAGCTCACGTCATCCACCGCCTTGATGGCACCGAAATTGCGGGACAGGTTGCGCACAGACAGGATCGGGCTCATTTCGCGTCCTCCGGTGTTTTCAGCAGGCCAATGCGTTCGCCCGCTTTGCGCAGCGATCCGACGATACCTTCGGGGCCAAGGATCACGACAAAGATGATCAGCAGGCCCAAGGCGAGCCGCCAATATTCGAAACGGGTCAGATAGTCTTTGACGCCTTCAAAGAAGGCCCCGCCGACCCAGCCGCCCGACAGGGTCTTCACCCCGCCCAGAAACACCACGATCAGCGCGTCGAAACTGCGGGCGGTTTCAAGCTCGTTAGGGAAGATGCTGCCCTTGGAGAAGACGAACAGCCCGCCCGCGAGCCCCGCCATGATGCCCGCAAAGGTAAAGGCGACCCATTGAATGCGTTTGGTGTTGATCCCCATCGCCTCGGCTTGTCGCGCACTGTCGCGGGCCGCGCGCATGGCATAGCCAAAGGGCGCATGTGCAGCTTGGCGCAGCAGCAGGATGCCCCCGATGCAGAAGACAAAAGCGAGGTAGTAATAGACGTCATTGTCAGAGGCCCAATCGGACGGCCAGATGTTGACCAGCCCGTCGTCGCCGCCGGTGACGTCGCCCCACTGGAACGCGAGGCTCCAGAGCAGTTGCCCGAAGGCGAGCGTGAGCATGGCAAAGTAGACACCGGTGGACCGCAGGCAGACCCAGCCGATCACCACGGCGGCCAGCCCCGCGCAGATCGGGGCCAGCACCAGCGCCAGCTCCATCGGGGTGTCGGCATAGGTCACAAACAGCGCCGCGGCATAGGCCCCCCCGCCAAAGAAGGCCGCATGGCCAAAGCTGACCAGTCCGCCCTGCCCCAGCATAAAGTGCAGCGAGGCGGCGAAGAGACAGAAGATCATGATGTCGGTCACCAGCACCACGGCGAAATTCCCGCCGTAGAACGGCAGCAGCGCAAGGATGAACAGCCCCGCCATCACCAGCAAGCGCATGCGATTGCCCGCGGGCTTGATCGGGCGCTCCGGCTCTCCGGTCTGGCCATGCTCGCCCGCGATCTCCTCTTTCCCGAGCAGGCCGAAGGGGCGGAACATCAGGACGATCACCATGACGACAAACATCAGAACAAGCGTCGACTGCGGCGCATAGGTCACGCCAAATACATTCAGGACCGAGATGATCACCGCCGCCAGATAGGCCCCCGGCAGCGACCCCATGCCGCCGATGACCACGACCACAAAGACCGCACCAATGATGCTGAAATCCATCAGCAGATCGGCACCACCCTTGGGCAGTTGCAACGCGCCGCCAAGCCCTGCAAGCGCACAGCCCAGAAAGAAGACGCCTGTGAACAGCCACGCCTGATTGACCCCAAGGGCACCGACCATCTCGCGGTCCTGCGTGGCGGCGCGCACCAAAGTGCCGACACGGGTTTTCGTGATCAGATACCACAGGGCGATGGCGACGAAGGGCGTGATGATGATCAGCGCGATGTCATATTGCGGCACGGGTTCCCCCATGATGCGGATCACCCCTTTCAGCCCCGGCGCGCGCGGGCCCAGCAGATCTTGCGGGCCCCAGATCATCAGCGCAAGATCCTGAATGACAAGGATCACGCCAAAGGTCGCGACCAGCTGGAACAGTTCAGGCGCGCTGTAGACAGGGCGCAGCACGCAGATCTCGACGATCACCCCGATCAGCCCGACAATCAGCCCCGCCAGCAGGATCGCACCCCAGAAGCCGACCATGCCCGGCAACACCTGCATCAGCGAATAGCCGACATAAGCCCCCAGCATATAGAACGACCCATGGGCAAAATTCACCACCCGCGTGACGCCAAAGATCAGCGACAGCCCAGAGGCAACCATGAAGAGCGCACCCGCATTGGCAAGCCCAGTCAGAATCTGTGCGATGAAAAGGCCCATGGGCACCTCTTGATGTTGGGGATGGGGTCAGATGCAGCCAAGGGGGCTTCCCCCCTTGGCTGCGGGTCCGGATTATTCTGCCGGACGCAGTTTCGACACCTCTTCGTCAGACGGCAGGTAGTCGGCACCGTCCAGATAGGTCCAGTCGGTCATGACGCCCGCACCGTCCTTGAGCATGGTCTTCCCGACAAAGGCCCCCATGGTGGCCTGATTGTCGATCTCGCGGAAAGTGATGTCGCCCACGGGCGTCGCCACATCCAGCCCTTCGAAGGCCATACGGATCGCGTCACCCTCGGTCGATCCCGCCTTGCTGATCGCGGCCGCGATGCTTTGCGCGGTCATATACCCGACGAGAGACCCGAGCTTTGGCGTTTCGTCGAATTTCGCCTGATAGGCATCAACGAAAGGCTTGTTCGCGCCATCTTCATCCGAGAAGTCATACCAGGGATAACCGGTCACAACCCAGCCTTCGGGGGCTTCGTCGGCTAGCGGTTCAAGGTACTCCGGTTCGCCCGAAAGCAGACCATAGACCGTGCGCCCGTCGAACAGACCACGGGTGGTGCCTTCGCGGACGAATTTGGCAAGGTCGGGGCCGAAGGTCACGTTATAGATCGCGTCCGGCTTGGACCGCTCCAGCGCCTGAACCTCGGCGCCGGCGTCGATTTTGAACAGGGCGGGCCATTGCTCTCCGACGAATTCGACCTCGGGCTTCAGTTCGGTCAGCACTTCCTTAAAGGCGGCCACCGCGTCTTTGCCGTAGGCGTAGTTGGGTGCGATGGTCGCGTATTTCACGGCATCGGTCTTGGCGGCCTGTTCCGCCAGCATCGCGGCTTGCATATAGGTCGAGGTCCGCAGGCGGAAGGTCCAGGGGTTGCCTTGGCTCCAGGTCAGGGCATCGGCCAGCGGTTCGGCGGCGAGGTACACCCAGCCCTTTTCCGCCGCGACCGAGGAGATCGCCAGACCGACGTTCGACAGGATCGAACCGGTGATCATCACGGTGCCTTCGCTGGTCATCAGTTCTTCGGCGATTTTGATCGCTTCACCGGGGTCGCCCTGATCGTCGCGGAAGATAAATTCGAGCGGCCGGTCCAGCACACCGCCATCGGCGTTGATTTCCTCGAGCGCCAGTTCGATGCCCTGTTTATACGGCTCGGCAAAGGCGGCGAGACGTTTGTAGTGGTTGATCTCTCCGACTTTGATCGGGTCGCCCGACTGCGCCGCTGCGGCAAAGCCGGTGACGCCAAGGGCAAAGGCCCCTATGACGCTGTTCAGGAATGTCTTTCTGTTCATGTGATGGTCCTCTCGTGTTGGGGTGTGCCGTCTGCTGCGGCTTTGCTTTTTATGGATCAATCATGCTGGACAAAGACCGGTGCGACGGGGTCGCCCAGATCGTCCGTCGCCTCTGCCTCGATCCGGTCGCGGATGCGTTTGCGGTAGACGTTGGGCGCTTTGTCGATAGCGATGCGGATGGGTTTGCGTTTTTGGGGGCGCTGTTCTTCTTGGTGGACGGCTTCCAAAATCGCCTTGTCCTCGGCAAATGCAACGCGGAACATCGCGTCCATTTGGTCCGACGCGGCGTCATCGCCTAGGGCGGTGTTGCGCAGGTGCATCCAGTGGTCGATCGTATAGTCCTCTGTCACGGGTGTGACGAAATGGAGCGCAAAGATACGCACGCCTTTGTTGCGCTGATCTTCGGGAAGTTCAAGCTTTGCATCGGACGACCCAAAGTCAATCACGGCGGTCGAGGGCATGTGCAGATAGTAATAATGCCAGCGGTCCACATTGCCGCTAAAGCCGCCGAATGCCTTGAAAAAGCCGATGGGTTCCGCGTCTCTGATCCAGCGCCATGCCACGATCACCTCATCTGCGGTTTTGACGTGCACGGGTACGTTTTCAGAGGCCGCATTGCCCAATGTCGTCGGATGGACAAAGCTGACATGCGCCGGATCAACAAGGTTTTCGGCAACGTTGAGGTAATTTGCGCGGATATGCAGCTTGTCCCCGTGGTGGACGTGCCACCCCTCCTGACCCAGCTCGGGCAAGTCAAAGGCCAGCGCGGGGTCGGCCTTGTCGGCGTCTCCCATCCAGATGAACACAATGCCGTGGCGTTCCAGCACCGGATAGCTGTCAACATAGGCGGATTTGGGCAGGTTCGATTGCCCCGGCACCCGCACGCAGGCCCCGTCCGCGCCAAAGGTCATACCGTGATAGCCGCATTGAATGGTGTCGCCGATGCGCTTGCCCTTGGACAGCGGCAGCAGCCGGTGCGGGCAGCGATCTTCGAGCACGGCGATCTGGCCATCGCTGGTGCGGTAGGCTACTAGGTTCTGCGCAAGCAATGTCAGCGGCACCAGCTCATCGCCAAAGTCGGTAGACCAACCCGCAACGTACCAAGCGTTTCTGACAAAGGACATCGGTTCACTCCTTGCTCTGCACAGCTTCATGAAGGACCAAAAAATTGTTAGCTGTCAAACAATTTCTTGCACCCCATCTGATATAGACCCCAGATGGAAACCGTGGGATGATAGTGCCTAATCTATACGCATTGACCCAAGAGCACTGGATAAGAACCTTGGTTGAAACCACACAAGACCTGACCCTGACCGCAGACTATGCGTTGGAACAACAGATCGGGTTCAAGCTGCGCCTCGCGAACCAGCGCCACCTTGAGATCTTTAACCGGCGGATGCCGGATATCACGCCGACACAATTCGCCGTACTGGCCAAGCTGCGCGACGAGGCGCGGATCAGCCAGAACCACCTGGGGCGTCTGGTCGGGATGGACGCGGCGACCACCAAAGGCGTGATCGACCGGTTGCGCAAAAAGGGGCTGGTCCATTCGACCCCGTCAAAGACCGACATGCGGCGGCTGGAGATTTCGCTGACCGACGAAGGCATCGCGGTGACCGCCAAGGCGATTGCCACCGCGCAGGAAATCTCGGCCGAGACGGTCGGCAACCTCACCCCGCGCGAGGTCGACCGGCTACTGGCCTTGCTCGAGAAACTATAGGCTCTAACGCAGGCCGTCCTTGCCTTCGGCCTCGGCATGGGTCAGCCCGCCGACACGGGGCAAGGGGCGCCCGGAATCTGTGACAGCCACGGCCACCAGTATCTCGCCCGCGCGCGGCGCGTCGTTCAACCGCACCTCGATCCCGTCGAAATGGCTGCGCACATAGGCCGCGTCCTTGTGCCCTAAAGGCACGTCAAGCACCTGCCCCGGCCCGCCCATCTTTTTGGAAGACGGCACCAGTGCGGCCCCCTTTTCAACCGCGACCCGCAGCGGTGCGCCTAGCTTCGGGTGCAGGATCGCGGCGGCGTGTTCCAGCTCTCCCCCCTCGCCCACCATCGCGGCCTTGCCATAGCTTTCGGCCTGCGCGGGGGTGATCCCAAGGGCCGCAACACATTTATCGCCCAGCAATCCCCCCAGCTCTGCGCCGATGTCCATCAGCGGGGTCAGGTCTTCCGTATAAGAGCCTGCAAAGGGGTTTTTGATCACGGCCACAGCAACGGCCTTGCGCGTGGGGGGCGATATCTGCTGCCCGATCTCGCGGTGAGTCTCTTCGACCCAAGTGGCGATTTTGCGGATTTCGGCGCTCATCTCAGGCCATCCTTTCCTTCGATTTCCTTTGCATCCAACCCGCCCGCGCGGTTGTGGATACGTGCCCCTGTGGTCATCACAAGGATCACCGCCATTTCATCGGCGCGGGGGCTGTCGTTCAGGCCGACCTCGATTGAATCGAAATGGCTGCGGACATATGAGGCATCGACATGGGTCACAGGCACATCCAGCCGCACCCCCGCCGCGCCGACCTTTTTCGTCGACGGCACAATCGCCTTCGATCCGCCCAATACATCGCGCATCGCATAGCCGCCGGGGGCGTGCCAGAGCGCACCGTGCTCCAGCTCTCCACCCGTGCCGACGATGCTGCCTTTGCCGTAGCCTTCGATCTGTGCCGCCTCGACCCCGAGCGCCGCCAGCAGCTTTTGCGCCATCGCGACCCCCAGCGGTTTGAGGTCTTCCATAAAGGGCTGGATGTCCTCGATATAAGAGCCTGCATAGGGGTTTTGGATCACAGCCATGACCGACCCGCGTTTCAGCGGCGTATTGGCGCGGGGGCCGCCTTCGTGGAAAATCTCTTCGACACTGGTGACGATTTTGCGGGTCATAACCTCAGGCATATTCGGGGGCTTTCACTAGGGATTTCAGGGTTTCGGGCAAGCCGATGACAGTATGTTTGTCGCGCAGAAAAAGCGCCGCGCCAGAGATGAGGCCACGGTCGCGCAAACCCTGCGCCGCTGTCGCGCCTGCATTGAGGGCGTGGTTAACATCGACAGGGGAGAGCGGCCCGACATGGGTGACCACCGGGGCCGCACCAAGGTCACTGTCGTCGTGCAACCGGTTCGCGGGGCTGCGCCGGATCGCGGGATGGGCGGGCAGATCAACGGCGTTGCCAAGTTTGGTCGCCGCCGCATCGGCCATCGCGGCGGATCGGGCCAGCACGGTGACACTGTCGGCGATGCCCAAAGACTGGCTGCGCCCGCCCTGCCCGCTGGTGGCGATGCCGCGGATGGGGTCATTGCTGCGGATCGTGACGGTGCCAAGCGACCGCCCGTCCAGCCCCGCGATGCCCACGTCAAAACGCGCGCCCTCGGTCAGATGCAGCGCGATATCGCCACCGTTGTTCACATAGGCGCGGGTCAGATCGGCGGCATCCACCATGGCCGACAATACCTCTGCCGCGACGGCACCGGCGACGCAGATCATCGGCGTGGTCAGCCCGTCGGCATGGGGCAAGGCGGCGCGGTACATGGCGCGGGCGATCTTGCCTTTCGGTTTGGTGCCCACAGGGCGGCGCAGCAGGGGCAGCTCTGCCGTCAGTTCGGACAGGATCGTGCCAAAGCGATCGAAACCCGCGCGAAACGCCAGATCTCGCGCGCCATCCGCCCCGATGACCAGATCAATCGGGCCGTGGGACAGATGCAGCCTGCCACCGGGGAGAAGAGCCGCCTGTGCCGTCATGTCTTGTCCTTCGACCAGCCGTAGTTTTCCCGCGCATTAGGGTCGGGTTGCAGAAGTTGCTGCGCCACCCGTCGCACATCATCGGTGACCACATCACGCACGGGCTGGATATGCTCCATATGCCCGCCAAGCGTGCCGTAATCCTCGCGCCGCAGGGTGAATTCGATCGGTGCCACCAGCGCGGGTGTGGGTACATAACCGAAAGAGTTCGTGGGCATATCCATGACATCCACCATGACGGTAATGCCGCCCCCCGGCCAGACATAGGCCTCGGCCCCGCCGCAGGACACATGGGTCAGCGATTCCTTGACCGACCGCGTCAGCCGCACGGGGTTCTCTGTCACGCCGGCGCGCAGACTGCCGCCCGCCCCTCCCATGAACAGCACCGAACAAAGCGAGGGTTCGCAATTCTCGGCGATCCGGTCCGCGACGACCAGCAGCTCGGGCGTGATCTTGGCGGGTTGCGGGATCAGATCGTCATCCAGCGTGAAATAGGCCCATTGCTCTCCGGTGGTAGAGATCATCAGCAGCCGCAGCCCCGGCCAGGCTCGCTTCGGGTCAGCGTCACGCAGGATGGTCAGCGGGTCTTCGACATCGGTACCGCCCCATCCGGTGCCGGGGTCCGCCACCTGAAAATACCGCCCCGGCGTCGACCGCCGCCCGTTCACGCGGATGCCAGAGGGGGTCATATCCAGCCCTTTGCCCGCCTCGTGTTCTGTCAGCACGCCGGTGATGTGATCATCGACAACGACGACCTCGTCCACATGCCCGTGCCATTGTTTGGCGAACATTCCGATGGTCGCTGACCCACAGCCCACGCGCATCAGCTTTTCCGGGACGCCGTTGATGATTGGCGCTTTGCCCGCCTCGACCACCATGGTGACGCCGCCGTCGATGGTAACCTCGACCGGTTCACGGTTACATAGGCGCAGCAGCGCGTCACAGGTCACGCGGCCTTCTTTCTTGGAGCCGCCGGTCAGATGCTCGACCCCGCCCAAAGACAGCATCTTGGACCCATATTCCGAGGTCATCACGTGTCCGATCGCTTCTCCGTCAACGCGCACCACGGCGCGCTCGTCGCCGATGTGGCGGTCGGTGTCGATCTTCACCTTGACCCCGCAATACGAAAAAATGCCCTCGGTCACGACGGTGATCATATCCACGCCCTCGACCTCTTGGCTGACGATGAAGGGCGCGGGTTTGTAGTCGGGATAGGTGGTCCCCGCCCCTACGGCGGTGACGAAATCGCGCCCGCCCTGAATGACGTCGCCGTCCCAATCTTGCGCGTTGTCGCCCTGATCCAGAAAAGCGACGGCCTTGGCCCCCGACTGGATCACGGTCAGCGGATCCAGCCGCACCAGCTCGCCCGCGTGGTTGGCATAGCGGTCGCAGGCGCCGGATTTGCCGTCGGCGATGAAACACATCACCGGGCAGGCATCGCAGCGGATTTTCACAGGCTTGGGGTCGCGCAGGTCGTCAGGCATGTCCGGCCTCCTTCAGGGCGGCGCGCAGGCGCGTCGGCGTGGCCGGTGTCTGCGTCACGCGCGCACCGGTGGCATGGTAGATCGCGTTGAGGATCGCGGGGGCGGTGGGGATCAGCACATGTTCGCCCAGACCTTTCGCGCCGTAGGGCCCATGGGCGTCAGCCACCTCCAGGATCAGCGTCTCGATCGGGGGAACGTCGCCGATGGTCGGCACCAGATAGTCATGCAGGTTCTCGGTGCGCCCGGGGATATATTCCTCCATCAGCGCCATACCGAGCCCTTGGGCGATGCCACCCTGTACCTGCCCCTCGACCAGCAACGGGTTGATCGCGCGGCCCACATCATGGGCGGCGACAAAGCGCAGCGGGCGGCAAAGGCCAAGGGCGATATCCACCTCGACCACCACCAGATGCGCGGCATAGCCAAACTGCGCATAGGGCACGCCCTGCCCGTTTTCATCCAGTGGTTTGACCGGCGGATCATAGCTTTCCTGCGCCTGCAGCACATAGCCCTGCGCATCGACCGGCAGCCGCGTCAGATCAAGGCGCTGCGTGCGCCCGCCGTCGGCCACCGTGAGTTGCCCGTCTTGGCAGTCGATCTGCGCGGCGGGGCCCGCATTGACCTGCCGCAGAATCTGCGCCCGCAGTGCCTCTCCGGTCCTCAGTGCGGCGTTGCCCGACACAAAGGTCTGCCGCGAGGCAGAGGTTTTGCCCGCGTCCGGCGTGATATCGGTGTCACCGCCCAGGATCTTGATCCCCTCGACCGACAGCCCAAGCGCTTGGGCAAAGATTTGCGGGATCACCGTATTGGCCCCCTGCCCGATGTCCATCGCGCCTTGATGCAGCACCACCGTGCCATCCGCCCGCACGCCCGCCAGAATGGTCGACGGGTTCGGCAGCGAGGTATTGCCGCAGCCGTACCACGCCCCCGCGATCCCGACACCGCGTTTCACCGTGTCATCCTTTGCATTGAACCGGGCGCATTCGGCTTTCGCCTCCTCCCACGCGGGGCGCAGCGCCTCTAGGCAGGGGGCGATGCCGACGCCCTGATCGAACACCTGCCCGCAGACCGTGGGCACCCCGTCCGCCAGCGCGTTCTTCAAACGGAACTCCAGCGGATCAAGCCCCAGCTTTTCGGCCAGCAGGTCAAAGGCGGTTTCCTGTGCGATGGCCGATTGCGGCACGCCGAAGCCACGGAAGGCACCCGCGGGGGGGCAATGGGTATGCACGGCACGGCTACGTGCGCGATAATCAGAGACGTGGTAGGGGCCAGAGGCATGCACCGGCACGCGATTGGCGACCGTCGGACCCCAGCTTGCATAAGCACCGGTGTTGAAATCCCCGTCGAACCGCAGCCCCGACAGCGTCCCATCCGCCTTGGCCCCGACCTTGATCGTGATCTGCGCGGGGTGGCGTTTGGTGGTCGATTGCATCGTCTCGGCGCGCGCATAGGTCATGCGCACGGGCCGCGCCGTCTTGAGCGCGGCAAGCGCGATGAAGGGCTGCAACGACAGGTCAATCTTGGATCCGAAACCGCCCCCGACCGCCGTCGGCACAATGCGGATGTCAGCCATAGGACGGTCAAGGATCGCGGCCAGTGCTTCGCGGTCCATACCCGGTGCCTGGGTGCAAGCGTGCACATGGATGCGCCCGTCGATCACTTGGGCAAAGCCTGCCTCTGGCTCGATATAGCCATGTTCGACAAAACTGGTGGTATATTGCGCCTCGACCGTGACATCGGCGGCGCCGAGCGCGGCCTCCACATCGCCGCATTGCACGAAGCCGCCGCACATGATGTTCCCTTTGCGATCCTCGAACAGCTGTGGCGCGTCGGGGGCGGTCGCGGCATCGGTATCGGCAAGCGCAGTTTGTGGCGACCAACGGACAGGGAAGCTTTCCAGATCAAGGGCGATCATCGCCTCCGCCTCTCCCACGACGCAAGCAACCGCCTCCCCCCGGAACCGGATGTGGTTCACGGCGAAAACCGGCTGATCGATGAAGCCGGGGATCACGCCAAAGGCGTTGAGGCCGGGCACGTCATGTGCGGTCAGGATGCAATGGATACCGGGCTGCGCGCTGCGCCATGCCTCAAGATCGCCGAAGGTAAATCCGGCCGAGGCATGGGGCGCGCGGATGACCCGCGCGACCAAAGCACCGGCTGGGGCAATGTCATCGCCAAACGCCTCTGACCCGTCGACCTTGGCCTGCCCGTCCAGCCGCCGTGCAGGCTGGCCAAGCGCGGTAGAGGCGACAGTCAGCCCGTCGGCAGCATGGGCCCCGACCACCGCGTCGATGATCTTGCGATAACCGGTACAGCGACACAGCACGCCGCCAAGTGCATCCTGCACCTGCGCCGCGCTCGGCTGCGGCACCTCGCGCAACAACGCCACGGCAGAGACCATCATCCCCGGTGTGCAAATCCCGCATTGCGCGGCCTGATGGTGCTGGAAGCTTTGCATCAACGCCTGCGCGTCGTGGTCGGTTTTCACCAGCCCTGCCAGCGTCTCCACCTGCCGCCCCACCGCCTGCTGCACGGGCATCAGGCAGGCGCAGACCGGCGCGCCATCGACCAGCACAGTGCAGGCCCCGCAATCGCCCGCGTTGCAGCCGATCTTTACATCCTTGCGGTCCAGCCGCTCGCGCAGCGCGTAAGACAAGCGTTCACCGGGCAGCGGTTCAACCTGCGCAATACTGCCGTTCAGGGTGAAAGAGGTCACTTCTGTCGTGGTCGGTTTATCCATCACAGGGCCCCTTTCAAGGCGCGCATCACAGCGCGGCGGACCAAAGTGACGCTGGCGCCAAGGCGATAGTCGGCACTGGCGCGGGCATCTGTAATGGGGCTTAGCGATTGATTCAGATCCGCGCCCATACGGTTTTCTACATCGCCAAGGGCGCTACCGCGAAGCTGATCCTCAAGCGCGGTCAGCCGCTGCGCGACGGGTGATGCGGCGCCGATGGCGATGCGGATATCGGTGAGCCTGCCGCTCTCGACCTCTGCGAGTACCGCGACCATGCAGATCGAGATCACCAGATACTTCCGCGCACCGAGTTTGACAAAGCTGCTGTGACTATCAGCCGGGGGCGCGGGGATGTGGATAGCGGTGACAAGCTCGTTCTGGGCGCGGTCGGTCTGGCGCACGCCTTGCAGGAACTGCGACAAGGGCAGCACCCGCGATCCGTTTGCGCTGCAAAGCTCTACCTCGGCATTCAGTGTCAGTAGCGGCGGCACCCCGTCGGCGGCAGGAGAAGCGTTGCACAGATTCCCCGCGATGGTGCCTGCGTTCTGGATCTGGATCGACCCGACCTCGCGCGCCGCCAGCTTGAGCCCGTCGAAAGCGGCGGGCAGATCAGCGCGGATGATGTCTGTCCATGTGGTGGCCGCCCCGATACACCAGCCTTGGTCTGTTTGGCTGATGCCGCGCAGCTCTGGCAAGCGGGTGATATCCAACAGGTCGCCCGTCACCGGGCGGTCGCCGCGTGCGGGGAACCAATCGGTCCCCCCCGCGATGATCGACACCGGCCCCGCGGCCAATGTGGTTAACGCTTGATCCAATGTCGTCGCGGTCAGGTAGCTCATCCGGTCACCTTTTGCTGCGGGCGTAAAACTTGTTGGTATACGAATAGAAGTGCGTCGGGTGCCTTCGTGTCAAATCAATTCGCATGTCGTTAGCCGACAAAGGCTTTTTCGACCACAAAACCGGCAGGGCGGTTATTTGCCCCCTCCACCAGCCCGAAGGATTCGAGCGCGGCCTTGGTGTCGTTCAACATGGCCATCGACCCGCAGATCATCGCGCGGTCGGAATCAGGAGAGATCGGCGGCACGTCCAAGTCGAGGAACATCTTGCCCGACGCCATCAGGTCGGTTTGCCGCCCTTCGCGCGGCCACGGCGCGCGGGTCAGCGTGTCGTATAGGGTCAGCCTTTGCGCCAATTCCCCCACCAGCGGATCGGCCTTGAGGCTGGCGACCAGATCACGGCCATAGGTCAGCTCTTTGGCGGTGCGACAGGTGTGGCAGAGAATCAGGTCGTCAAACTTCTCATACGTCTCGGGGTCACGGATGACCGACGCGAAAGGCGCGATGCCGGTCCCCGTGGCGAACATCCACAGCCGTTTTCCGGGCAGCAAGGCGTCATTCACCAACGTCCCCGTCGGCTTGCGGCGCATCAGCACGGTATCACCGACCTTAAGCTTTTGCAGGTGCTGCGTCAGCGGCCCGTCCGACACCTTGATAGAATAGAACTCGACCCCCTCGTCCCACGACGGCGACGCGATGGAATAGGCACGAAACACCGGCTTTTCGGCATTGGGTAGCCCGATCATCACGAACTCTCCCGACCGGAAGCGAAAGGACGGGTCGCGGGTGATGCGGAAGCGGAACAGGCTGTCGGTATAATGCTGCACCTGCGTCACCGTTTCGGCAAAGACACCTGCGGGGATCGGGAAGCTAGGGCGAGAGAGAGAAGCGGCGTCCATGGAAAGTCCTTATCGGCTGCGGATGTATTATTGTTTGTATGCGAATGATTATCTGTCAAGTGTTTCATCTTGATCGGTCGTATTTTTCTGTTAGCGTTCAAATGAAACTGATGCTGCTTGAAAGGCGTGCCCCATGTCAGACACCTCTGCAAAACTCGTGATCCGGAACATCGGGATGATCCTGACCGGAAAGATGGAAGACCCCATTGCCGACGGGGATTGCCTGATCGCGATGGATGGTAAGATCACGGAATGGGGCTATGCCAAGGATATGGATTGCGACGGGGCCACGACAGAAGTCGACGCCCATGGCGCGACGCTGGCACCGGGGTTGATCGACAGCCATGTGCACCCGGTGGTGGGCGACTATACCCCGCGCCAGCAGCAGTTGGGGTGGATCGATTCAACGCTGCACGGCGGGGTGACCACACTGATCTCTGCCGGCGAAGTGCATATGCCGGGCCGCCCGAAGGATATCGTCGGTCTCAAGGCGATGGCGATCGCGTCGCAGCGTTGGTACGAAAACTTCCGCCCCTCGGGCGTCAAGGTTCACGCGGGCGCGCCGGTGATCGAACAGGGCATGGTAGAGGAAGACTTTGCCGAGATGGCCAAGGCCGGCGTGACCCTGCTGGGCGAGGTCGGACTGGGCACGGTCAAGGACGGCAAGACCGCCGCGCAGATGGTCGGATGGGCACGCAAATACGGCATGCAAAGCACGATCCACACCGGCGGCCCGTCGATCCCCGGATCAGGGTTGATCGATGCGGATATGGTGCTTGAGACAGGAACGGATGTGGTCGGGCATATCAACGGCGGGCACTCTGCCCTGCCCGACGATCAGATCATCTGCCTGTGCGAGGGCTGCAAGGCTGCGCTTGAGATCGTGCATAACGGGAACGAACGCGCCGCCTTGCTGACGCTGAACACAGCGCGCGAGTTGGGCAAGCTTGATCAGTTGATCCTGGGCACCGACGGTCCGGCTGGGTCCGGCGTGCAGCCTTTGGGGATCATGCGCATGGTTGCGATGCTGTCGTCGCTTGGCGATGTACCTGCCGAGGTCGCCTTTTGCTTTGCCAACGGCAACACCGCACGGCAACGCAAGCTGGACACCGGATTGATCGAGGTCGGCAAATGCGCCGATTTCGTCCTGATGGATCAGGCACAGCATGCGCCCGGCAAAAATATGCTTGAATCGGTGCAACTGGGTAATCTGCCCGGTGTTGGCATGACGGTGATTGATGGCGTGGTACGCAGCCTGCGCAGCCGGAATACGCCCCCTGCCACGCGGCTCCCCGAGCTGATTTGCGGCACCGTCGGCGCCTGAGCGCTGACATAAGCGGCTGCGGCGGGGGATCTGCCGCCCCGCAAGTGACGCGATGTTTCAATGACATCGCAGGTGCCATTGGCCGCTTTCCCCGGTTTCGGGGAAAGTAGGGCTTTCCTTACCTTTATATTCATGGTCAATTTTCGCCGAGATATGGGGCCGCACGTGCGGAGGGCCTTGGTGCGCGTAAAATCCTGTCAAACGTCAGCTTGCGGAACATCGTTCCATCATGCGGTATTGGCAGTTTGAATTTTAGCGCTTAGGCTGCAGAAATCAGAGTCGCGGACAATCGTGGAGGAGTGTCCGGCAACAGGCTCGATAAGGGAGGACGAAATGGCCACACTATCTGTATCTATGCTGTCTGCGGGCGGGTGCATATGACCGCAATGACCCCCGAAGAAGCCATTCGCCACGTGGTTTCAACGAACCCGACGTTCGAAGTAACCGAAAGTAATATCCGTGGCGTCACCTATAAAACATTCAAGAATATCCCGAAAACCCTGGGCGGGCTGATCCAGGCGAGCCGCGAAATCCAGGGTAATGGCGCGGCAGAGTTTCTGGTCTATCAGGATGAACGCTGGACCTATGATGCTTTCACCGCCGATGTGAACCGCATCGCCAACGGGCTGCGCGACACGCTGGGGATCAAGACCGGCGACCGTGTCGGCATCGCGATGCGCAACTATCCCGAACTGCTGATGCTCACGCTGGCGGTCGCGTCGGCGGGTGCTGTGGTGGTGTTCGTCAATGCGTGGTGGACCACCGAAGAGCTTGACTATGCGTTGCAAGACAGCGGGGCCAAGACGGTCTTTGCCGATGGCCCCCGTTTTGAACGGATGAAACCGCTCGAGGATGATCTGGGCCTGCGTCTCATCGGCGTGCGCGATGCCGAAGAAATGGGCCCGCACAAGCTGTCGGCGCTGATGCAGGGCATGGCCGAAACGCCGCCCGAAGGGGTCGATCTGGACACGGACGATGACTTTGCGGTGATGTATTCCTCTGGCACGACGGGCAAGCCGAAAGGGGTGGTGCAGACCCACCGTGGCGCGCTTAGCGCGGTGTTCAGCTGGCTGCTACAGGCCGTCGCCGCGCCGCTGGTCGCCCCCCCTGAACCCGGCGCACCGCCCGCGCCGCGCCCGT
This sequence comes from Sulfitobacter sp. CB2047, assembly GCF_000735125.2. NCBI lineage: Bacteria > Pseudomonadati > Pseudomonadota > Alphaproteobacteria > Rhodobacterales > Roseobacteraceae > Sulfitobacter > Sulfitobacter sp. CB2047. The sequence goes on from NZ_CP072614.1 coordinate 48,974, forward strand.
CGGGGTTGATCGTCACACCGCTGTTTCACGTCACCGCGACGCATCCGCTGTTTCTGCTTAGCCTGCCCGCCGGTGCCAAGATTTCCTTGCTGCACAAGTGGGACGCCGAAGAAGCGGTGCGCGTGATCAACCGCGAAGGCGTGACCCGTTTTCTGGGGGTGCCGACGCAATCTGCCGACCTGCTGGAAGCCGCAAAGCGTATGGGGGAAACCCTGCCGACGCTCACCTGGCTTGGCGCAGGCGGGGCGAAACGCCCTGCGGCGCAGGTGGCGCAGTTGAAAAACCAGTTCCCCGCCGCCGATATCGCGACAGGCTGGGGAATGACCGAGACGAACGCGCTTGGCATCGGCATGGTGGGCGAGGAATACAACAAACGCCCCGACGCCGCAGGCAAGCTGCATCCGCCGCTGCAAGACATCCGCTTTCTGGACGACAAGGGCAACGATGTCCCGCAGGGCGAATTGGGCGAGATTACCGTCAAAAGCCCCGCCAATATGCGCTGCTACCTCAACAAGCCGGAAGCCACCGAAGAGACGATGCAAGACGGCTGGCTGCGCACCGGTGATCTGGGTGTGATCGACGCCGAAGGCTATATCACCATCCTTGATCGCAAGAAGAACATCATCATCCGGGGCGGCGAGAACATCGCTTGTCTGGATGTCGAGGGCGCGCTGCACACGCATCCCGATGTGATCGAGGCTTGCGCGTTTTCCGTGCCGGACCCGCGCTTGGGTGAAGTCGTCGGGGCCTCTGTGCAGACCCGCGATGGCAAGCCTTTGACGCAAGCCGACATGGCGGCGCACCTCGACGGGCGGCTGGCCAAATTCAAGATACCCGAAAAACTGTGGTGCCAGGACGGTCCTTTGACCCGTGGTGCCACCGACAAGATTGACCGCCGTGCGATCCGCGCGGCCTGTCTGGACACATAAGGCCCACCAACCGGGCCGGAAGAAAGGAAGACTATGAACACCCCAACCGACGCAGAAATTGGTGCCTATATCGGTGCTGCCGGCAAAGCCGCATGGGAGGTCCCGGACCTGCCCGCCAACACCAAACAGCGCGAGATCAAATCCGTAGGCATCATCGGCGCGGGTACGATGGGCGGCGGCATCGCGATGAACTTTGCCACCGCGGGCATCCCCGTCACCATCGTCGAGACCACGCAAGAGGCGCTGGACCGCGGGTTGAAGGTCGTGCGCGGCAACTACCAGCGCAGCGCTGATAAGGGCCGTTTCCCGCAAGAAGAAGTCGAAGCGCGGATGGATCGCTTTGACGGCAAGCTGGAACTGGCGGCCTTGGCCGATTGTGATCTGGTGATCGAAGCCGTGTTCGAAGACATGGAGCTGAAGCGCAAGATTTTCACCGAGCTGGACCGCGTGATGAAACCGGGCGCGATCCTTGCGACGAACACCTCGGCGTTGAACATCGACGAAATCGCGGCGATGACCAAGCGTCCCGAAGACGTGATCGGGCTGCACTTTTTCTCGCCCGCCAACGTGATGAAACTGCTCGAAATCGTGCGCGCGAAACATACTGCTGATGATGTGGTCGCGACCTCGATGGATCTGGCGGCCAAGATCAACAAGATCGCTGTGCTCGTCGGCGTTTGCCCCGGTTTTGTCGGCAACCGTATTTTGTTCGCACGCCAGAAACAGGCCAACAAGCTGCTGCAACAGGGCTTGATGCCCTGGGATGTGGACGCCGCGCTGAACGCCTTTGGCTTCAAGATGGGGCCGTTCCAGATGTCCGATTTGGCCGGTCTGGATATCGGCTGGTCCAAAGGGGCCAAGACCGAAAACCCGATCCGCGATGCGCTGTGTGAAATGGACCGTCGCGGCCAGAAGACCCAAGCGGGTTTCTACGACTATGATGAATCCCGCCGCCCGATCCCGTCGGATGTGGTTGCCGGTGTGATCAAGGACATCACAGGTGCGGAAACCAACCAGATGTCGCAGGAACAGATCATCGAGATCTGCATCTACCCGATGATCAACGAAGCGGTCAAAATCCTCGAGGAAAACAAGGCGCAGCGCCCCTCTGACATCGATGTGGTCTGGCTGAACGGCTATGGCTGGCCCGCCGATAAGGGCGGCCCGATGTTCTATGGCGATATGGTCGGTGCGCAGGCCGTGCTGGACGTGATGGAAAAGCTGGGCGCCGAAGACCCCGAATTCGCGCCCGCTGAACTGCTGCGCGACCTGGCCAAGAATGGCGGGAAATTCACTGAAATCGACACCGGAGGGCTGAAGGTATGAGCTATCAATATATCACCACCGAAAAGAAGGGTCACATCCTTGTTGTGACCATGAACCGCCCCGAGGTGTACAATGCCGTGCACGTCGACATGCATAATGAAATGGCCGATTGCTGGGACGCTTTTGCAGCGGATCAGGATCTTTGGGTCGCGGTTCTGACCGGTGCGGGGGACAAGGCGTTCTCCGCGGGGAACGACCTGAAAGCCACAGCCGCGGGCGGGTCAAAGGCGACAATGCCCGCCAGCGGCTTCGCCGGTCTGTCCTCGCGTTTTGATCTGGAAAAGCCCATCGTCGCAGCCGTCAACGGTTTCGCCATGGGCGGCGGATTTGAAACCGCGCTGTCGTGCGACATTATCCTCGCCTCTGATCAGGCAAAATTCGCCCTGCCCGAGGTCAAGGTCGGCTTCTTCGCCGCGGCGTCCGGCGTGCAGCGCCTGTCGCGCTATATCGGGCGTCTTGCCGCGCAAGAGATGATGTTCACGGGCCGCACCATCATGGCCGATGAGGCGCTGTCGATGGGCTGCGTCAACGCGGTCTACCCTGCCGACCAGCTGATGGCGAAAGCGATGGAAAAGGCCGAAGAGCTGTGCGCCGTGTCGCCGTCGGCGGTCAAGGCCACGAAACGCGTCCTGAACGACATGTACAAGCGCGACGGGATGCAGGACAGCATCGCCTATTCACGCGAGGTGATCGCGGATCTCAGCAAAACCGAAGATTTCAAGGAAGGCGTGAACGCCTTTGTCGAAAAACGCAAACCCAACTGGGTCAATAAATAATCGAACCAACTGCCAGGAGGCACTCTATGTCACATAACGAAGCTATGGCCGGAATGAATAATCTCGAGATGTCCGAGAAGGCCAAGCCGCTGTTGGCCGCCGTCATCAAACACATCCGCGAAAATGTCGATCCGATCACCGACGAGTATTTCCGCCTTGGCGAAGGTCGTGCCGACCGCTGGTCACACGCGCCCGGCCAGTTGGAGCTGCTGGAAACCGCCAAGAAAAAGGCTCGTGAAAATGGGCTGTGGAATTTCTTTTTGCCCAATGCCGAAACCGGTGAAGGTCTGTCGAACCTCGATTACGCCTATATCGCGGCCGAGCTTGGCAAAAGCCCGCTGGCCTCTGAATCCCTGAACTGTTCCGCGCCCGACACCGGCAACATGGAAGTGCTGGAGCGGATCGGGACGCCAGAGCAGAAAGAAAAATGGCTCAAGCCGCTTCTGGCCGGTGAAATCCGGTCGGCCTTCGCGATGACCGAACCCGATATGGCGTCCTCGGATGCCAAGAATATCTCTACCTCTGCCGTGCTGGAAAACGGTGAATGGGTCATCAACGGCGAGAAATACTATATCTCCGGTGCCGGTGATCCGCGCTGCAAGATCATGATTACCATGGTCAAGACGTCGCCCGACGCCGAACCTTTCCGCCAGCAGTCCCAGATCCTCGTGCCGATCGACACCCCCGGTGTTGAAATTGTCGGCCCGATGCATGTCTTCGGTCACGACGACGCGCCGCACGGTCACATGCATATCAAGTTCACCAATGTGCGCGTGCCCGAGGAAAACATCCTCTGGGGCGAAGGCAAGGGCTTTGAAATCTCCCAAGTGCGCCTTGGGCCAGGCCGTATACACCACTGCATGCGCTCTATCGGGGCGGCGGAAAAGGCGCTGGACCTGATGATCGAACGCGGGCTGAGCCGTGAAGCCTTTGGCAAGAAAATCATCGATCTGGGCAAGAACATGGAAACGATCTCTCGCGCCAAGATCGAGATTGAAGCCATGCGCCTGATGGTGCTGAAAGCCGCCAAGGCGATGGACGTTCTGGGCAACAAAGAGGCCCGCATCTGGGTCAGCATGATCAAGGCGATGGTGCCGGAAAAAGTCTGCAACATCATCGATCAGGCGATGCAGGTGCATGGTGCGACAGGTATTTCGCAGTGGTCGCCGCTGTCGGGCATGTACACGTCGCAGCGCACGCTGCGCTATGCGGATGGCCCTGATGAGGTCCACCACCACGTGATCGCCCGCGCCGAGGTCAAGGATTATCAGGAATCCAACCTGCGCACATCGCGCGCCCGTGAAGAGATCGCCACAGGCCGTACGCGAGGTGGCGTATGACCCTATTTGATCTGACCGGAAAGGTGGCGCTGTTGACCGGTGCCTCCAAGGGCATGGGGCTGGCGATGGCCAAGGGTCTGGCCGAGCATGGCGCGACCGTCGTCATCTCGGCCCGCAAGCAAGACCAGCTGGACGCCGCCGCCGCCGAGATCAACGCGCTTGGCAAGGGCAAGGCGTTCGGCGTCGCCTGCAACGTTGGTTATAAAGAGCAGCTGCAAGCGCTGGTGGACGAGACCCACAAGCTGGCAGGCAAGATCGACATCGTGATCGGCAACGCGGGCGTGAACCCCTACTATGGGCCCACGTCCGAGATCCCCGATGATGCCTATGAAAAGACGATGAACGCCAATGTGCTGTCCAATCTTTGGCTGGCACAGATGGTGGCCCCCGATATGATCGAGAAAGGCGCCGGGTCGATGGCGTTCACCTCGTCCATCGGGGCGTTCAAACCGTCGGTCATGCTGGGCACCTATGGCATGTCCAAGCTGGCGCTGATCGGCCTTGTGCGCAACCTTGCCGCCGAATTCGGGCCCAAGGGTCTGCGGTTCAACGCGATCTGTCCGGGTCTGGTGAAAACCGAATTCGCGCGCGAGCTGTGGGACAATCCCGATGTCGAGAAACGCATCAAGAACGAGATCCCGCTGCGCCGCCTTGGCGAGGCAGAGGATTTTGCGGGGCTCGCCGTGTTCCTCGCCTCTGATGCAAGCCGCTACATGACCGGTCAGGCGCTGACCGTTTGTGGCGGGTCGAACATGTGGACGTAAGGGGCTGCTATGGAACTGAAGGATAAAATCATCGTCATCACCGGTGCCGCAAGCGGCATCGGCAAGGCGATGGCCATCCGCTTTGCCGCGGAAGGGGCCAAGAAAGTCGTCTGTGTCGACCTCAACAAAGAGGGCGCGCAGGCGGTCGCCAACGAGATCGACGGCGTGGCTTTCGGTGTGAATGTCGGTGTCGAGCAAGAGATCGCGGATATGATCGATGCCGTGGAAAACGACATCGGCCCGATTGATCTGTTCTGCTCTAACGCGGGCATATTGATCGCGGGCGGCATGGAAGTGCCGAACGAAGACTGGCAGCGCATCTGGGACATCAATGTGATGGCCCACATCTGGGCCGCCCGTCATCTGGTGCCGCGCATGACCGAACGCGGGGGCGGCTATCTGCTGAACACCGCGTCGGCGGCGGGGCTGCTGAACCAGGTCGGCTGCGCGCCTTACGGCGTGACCAAACACGCGGCCGTTGCTGTGGCCGAATGGCTGGCGATGTCCCATGGTGACGACGGGATCAAGGTGTCGGTGCTCTGCCCTCAGGCTGTCCGCAGCGAGATGACCCGCGGTCACGAGGATTCTGTCGCCGCGCTCGACGGTCTGCTTGAAGCGGAACCCGTGGCCGAAGCCTGCCTGGAAACCATCCGCAACGAGACGTTCCTTGTGCTGCCCCACCCGCAAGTGCTGGAGTATATGCGCAAGAAAACCGAGAACTACGATCGCTGGATCGGGGGTATGCGCAAGCTGCACCGGATGTACGGCGACCGCAGAAACCCACAGGGGAATGTATCGTGATCGGCTATACCACGGTGGGCACCAGCGACATGGCGCGCGCCAAGCAGTTCTATTGCGACCTGTTCGAAAGCAAGGGTGCCAAGGTGCTGATCGACAGCGGTCGGATTGCCATGATCGGCACCGGCGGCGGCACGCCCATGATCTCTGTCTGCGAACCCTACAACAAAGAGGCCCCCACCCCCGGCAACGGGGTGATGGTCGCTTTTACCGCTGACAGCAAAGAGGAAGTGGACGAGATCTACGCCAAGGCGATCTCGCTCGGTGCGACAGACGAGGGCGCGCCGGGGCAAAGGGTGCCGGACCGGTTCTACGGGGCCTATGTTCGCGACCTTGATGGCAACAAACTGTGCTTTTTCAAATTCGCCTAACGTAAAAATCTGCCGTCCGCGTCACGCGGGCGGCAGCCCGTAGACGCGCCGCGCTGTGCCAGAGAAAAGCGCCGCCTGCGCCGCGTCATCCAGATGCGCTGACATCTTCTTGAACGCGTTCCAGATCACCACATAGCTGACCGCCGTGCGATCCACGGGAAAGTTGCTTTCGAACATGCAGCGTTCGGGGCCGAAGACATCCAGCATATGCGCGTACCATTTGCCCTGCGTCTCTACGATCTCGTCCGAGGACGGTGGCAGGTCGCGATGCATGTAGCCATACCCATTGTCGGGCATGCAAAGCCCGCCCAGCTTGGCCATCACATTGGGGCATTCCGCCAGCTCTGACATATGGTCTTTCCACGCGGCAAAGATATCGTCGCGTTTGCCTTCGAACCGGCCAACGCCCAAGGGTGTGCCGAAGTGGTCAAGGATCAGCGTGGTGTGCGGCACCGCGCGGGCAAGGTCCAGAAACTCTTGGTGTTGATGGTGGTAATGCCAGCTGTCCAGCGTCAGCCCACGCTCGCCCAGGATCGCGGCACCGCGGATGAAGTTAGGATCGCCGTATTGGTTTTCGACCCCGCGTCCGGGGATCGCCAGATGCTGCGGTTCCGCATCGCGCGCGCCGGAGTTTCGTATACCCTTGAACAGTCCATTTCCTGCGGCCTCATGCGCGTCAAGCGCGGCATGCAGCTGGTCGGGGGGCAGCACCAGTTCGGTCTGCGCGATGATGCCCGCGATCTGCGCCTGACCGCGCGGCACCTGCGCCGCCATCTGCGCCACGGTGCGGGTCTCTCCCACCGATTGCAGATGCGCGGGCGCGTCGCGATCCCAATAGGACCGACATTCGATATAGACCGTCTGCACCACGTTATGCCCGGCCCCAGTGTCGCGCCAAAGCGCGTCCATCTCGTAGACGGCGGGGGCGTCGGGCGTGCCGTGACGCCAGAGGTGGTGGTGGGGGTCCACAATCTCGCGGTGCGGGTCGATTGCGGTCTCGGGGACCAGTCCCAGCCAGTCGTCGCGCAGTTCGATCCCCGGTCGCCAACCCGGATAGCGGCCCCCCGTCTGTGTCATGAAGCAGCTTCTTTCTTTTTATAGGGGCGCATCAGCCCTTCTTGCGCCGTTGTCGCGGCAAGTTGGCCGTTCTGGTTGTAGATCAGCCCGCGATTGAACCCGCGCGCGCCGCCAGTAAAGGGGGCGTCAAGTTCGTACAGATGCCAGTCAGAGAAATCGATCGGCGCGTGAAACCACATGGCGTGGTCAAGGCTGGCAGTCATGACCTGCCCCTGGAACCACGTCAGCCCGTGGGGCCGCAGCGACGAGCCGAGCAGGTTCATATCGGACGCATAGGCGAGCAGGCAGTGCTGCATGATCGGGGACTGCCCCTTTGCCGCCTCCATCCGGAACCAAAGGTAATTCTTGTCCGAGGTCTTTTCCGGTTCGAACAGATCGCGCGGATCAACCTCGCGGATTTCGATAGGGCGTTCGCGCAGGAAATCGTCGCGGTGTTTAGGCGAGATTTTTTCGATATAGGGTTCGCGCAGGTCGGGGCGGTCAAGCCAGTGTTCCGGCCCTTTTACGTCAGGCATCTTGTGCTGGTAGTCCCAGCCCTCTTCCTGCACGTGGAACGACGCCGAGAGGTTGAAGATCTGCTTGCCGTGCTGGATCGCGACGACCCGCCGCGTGGTAAAACTGCCCCCGTCGCGGGCGCGGTCGACCTGATAGATCACCGGGATCGACGGGTCACCGGGACGGATGAAATAGGCATGCAGCGAATGGCACATCCGGTCCGGCACCGTGCGATAGGCGGCCATCAAAGCCTGCGCGATAACATGGCCGCCAAAAATGCGCGTGGTGGTTTCCCCGCCCGACCCGATGCCGCGGAACAGGTCGATCTCAAGCTGTTCGATATCCAGCAATTCAAGGAGTTGGCGGGCCACATCGGTCATCTGGGTTCAGTCCTTCTGGGTCGCACGCGCATTGGCGTAGGCGACATAAAAATCAAAGCTGTCCGGATTGGCCATTGAATCCCTGTTCACCACCTTTTCCGGATCCTGCCCAAGCAATAGCTTTTTCACAGGAACCTCAAGCTTTTTGCCAGATAGGGTGCGGGGGATCTCGGCGACCTCGATGATCTCGTTCGGGATGAACCGGGCCGAGACGTTCTTGCGGATTGCCGCGTTGATCTTGTCCTTGAAGGCGTCATCAAAGGCGACGCCTTGGGCCGGCACCACAAAGAGCGGCATAAAGCTTTCGCGCCCCAGAAATTCGAGGTCGACAACAAGGCTGTCCATCACCTCGTCCAGCCCTTCGACGGCCTGATAGATTTCCGCACTGCCAAGGCGCAGACCCTTGCGGTTGATCGTGGCGTCAGAGCGGCCATAGATCACCGACCCGCCGTTTTCGTTGATCTCGATCCAGTCGCCGTGGCGCCAGATGCCGGGATAGGTGTCGAAATAGCTGTCGTGCAGGCGGCTGCCATCATCGTCGCCCCAGAAGAACAGCGGCATCGACGGCAGCGGCTCGGTACAGACCAATTCGCCCACCACGCCGGTCAGGTCATTGCCATCCTCGTCGAAGGAACGCACCGCGTTGCCAAGCGCGCGGCACTGCATTTCACCTGCGCGCACCGGCATGCCGGGATGGCCCAGCACAAAGGCCCCCGCCAGATCGGTCCCGCCCGAGATAGGCGCCAGCCAGACGTCCTGCTTCACCTGTGCGTATATCCAGTCATAGGCATCAGAGCTCAGCGGTGATCCGGTCGAGCCGAGCGAGCGCAGCGCAGAAAGGTCGACCTCGTCCCGTGGGGTTAGCCCTGCCTTCATGCAACCGCTAAAGAAGGCCGCGCCCGCGCCAAAGAAATCAAGCTTTTCATCCGCGACAAAGCGCCAGATCACGCCCATGTCAGGATAATTCGGTGCCCCGTCGAACATCGCGACCGTGGTGCCCTGCCCCAGTGCGGTGAATTGCGAGTTCCACATGATCCAGCCCGAAGATGTCAGCCAGCAATAGCGTCCGCCGCGCCGAAGATCGTGGTGTAGGGATTGTTTTGCGGATTCCAGAATGATCCCGCCATGCCCGTGCACGATCGGCTTGGGGTTGCCGGTGGTGCCGGAGGAATAGACGATCCACAGCGGATGATCGAAGGGGACTTGCGTGCTTTCATAGGGTGCGTCGCGGTCCAGCAGACTGTCCCACGCCATATGCCCCTTGGGCAGATCCCCGACAAAAGGCACCGTGACGCATTGCACGAGACTGGGCAGCGCCGCCTCTAGCCCCGCGAGGATCTCGCGACGGTCCACGGTTTTGCCCGCGTGGACATAGCCGTCTTGCGCGATCAGCACCTTGGGTTCGATCTGCTTGAACCGGTCCAGAATGGCGACATGACCCATATCGGGGGCACAAAGCGACCAGATCGCGCCGATGCTCGCGGTGGCCAGAAAGGCGATCATCGCGGTTTCGGTATTGGGCAGCACGGCAACAACGCGGTCGCCTTTGGTCACGCCCATATCCCGCAGATGCGCGGCGACGCTTGCCACTTGTGCGCGCAGCTCGGACCACGACAGACGTTTGCGGCCAAAGGTTTCGGACTGCACGATCAGCGCATCGCCGTCAGGCTGGCTGTCCACATGCTTCATGATCTGGTCGGTGTAGTTCAGCATCGCGCCGGGGCACCATTCGGCACCGGGCATCTGACGCTTTGCCATGACGGTCGTGTAGGGCGCGCTGGCCTGCACGTCGAAATAGTCCCAGATCGCGGACCAGAACCCGTCAAGGTCGGTCACGCTCCACTCCCACATGGCGTTGTAGTGGTCGAACGTCAGCCCGCGTTGGTCTTTCAGGAACCGTTCAAATTCCGCCATGGTCGAGGCATCGGCGCGCTCTTTTGTCGGGGTCCAAAGGATATCGTTCATGTCATCGCTCCGTGGATGAGGGCCTTGAGTTGGGGGCGCGCGGGGTACGAGCTGGACGGCGCAAGCTGCGTGAAGAATACGACAGACAGATCCAGCACCGGGTCAATCCAGAAGAAGGTAGAGGCCATGCCGCCCCAGCTGAAATCACCTAGGCTGCTGGGAACGCGGACGCGACCGGGGTTCAGCACCACGGCACCGCCAAGGCCAAAGCCCATCCCTTCCATCGGTTGTTCGGCAAAGCTGGCGGGCCCCATCGACGCGATGTCGCCGGGCAGATGATTGCGCATCATAAAGTCGAGCGTCTTGGGCGAGATCAGCCCCGCCCCACCGGTGCGCAGCATCTCGGTGAACTTGAGGTAATCATCAATGGTGCCCACCAGTCCGCCGCCGCCAGAATGCATCTCGGCGTTCAGGAAGGGGGACGTGTCGGGCTTGTCCACGCAGCGCAGCACGGGCGTATCTGGTTTGGCCGCGTTCATGCCATAGGCGCTGCCCGCCAGCGGGGTGTAAAGCGAGGCAAAGCGGTCAATGCCACCTGAGGGCACGGAAAACCGCGTCTCGTCCATGCCAAGGGGGCCAAGGATTTCATCAACCAGAAACGCCTCTAGCGACTTGCCCGAAACGACCTCTATCACGCGGCCAAGCACGTCGATGCCTACGGAGTATTCCCAACGGGTGCCGGGGTGAAACGCCAGCGGCAATGCGGCGACGCGGTCGGTCATCTCTGCCAGCGACCCTTGATCGGCGCGGAACAGGATGTCGGCCTCGTCCATTGCCTTTGCCGTGATGCCGGGGTTGAACGGATAGCTCAGCCCCGAGGTATGGGTCAGCAGCTGGTGCAGTGTCGGCGTCTGGCAGGGTTCGGTCTGATCCGCCGCTGTCGCGCCGTCGATCAGGCAGCGCATATCGGCGAAAGCGGGGATGAAATCAGACACCGGCGCATCAAGGTGGAACAGCCCGCGTTCCGCCAACATCATGATGCCGACCGAGGTGACGGGTTTGGTCATCGAATAGATGCGGGCGATCGTGTCGCGTGTGAACGGCTGGCCGGTATCCGTGTCGCGCTGGCCCTTGGCATCAAAGTAGACCTCTTGCCCGCCCTGCGCCACCAGCACCGAACACCCGGCAAACCGTTTGCGGTCCACATAGGTCTGCATCCAGTCCCCGATGCGGCCCAGTTTATTTGTGTCGAACGCCAAAAAACTTTCCTCCCGAGCCGCGACCGCGCCTCAGGAGGATGAGGCCGCGGACCGCGACGATTTCAATAGATGATTTACTGGTAATGGTCCGGCTTAGGTCATCAGACCTCAAGCCATTCCTTGCGCACATCATCACGCTGGCGCAATTCAGCCGGCGTGCCCTCATAGACCACCTGACCATGCCCCATGACATAGACCCGATCCGCGATGTCCATCGCGATCGACAGTTTCTGTTCCACCAGCAGGGTTGAGATCCCGCGGTTGGCGATCTCTTTGAGCACCTCGGCGACCTTCTGCACCATCTGCGGGGACAGACCTTCGGTGGGTTCGTCGATCATGACCAAATCGGGGTCGCCCATCAGCGTGCGGCACATGGTCAACATCTGCTGTTCCCCCCCCGACAGAACCGAGGCTTCGACGTCGGCGCGGCGGTCGAGGTTTTCGAACATGTCGAACATCGACTGCATCGACCAACGGCCCGCGCCATCCTTCTGGCCCGGCTTCAGACCCAGCGTCAGGTTCTGCCGCGTGGTGAGACCGGGAAAGATATCGCGGTTCTCGGGCACATAGCCGATCCCCATATTGGCGATCTGGAAGGCTTTCTTGCCGCTGATCTCCTGCCCCTGAAACTTGACCGATCCTTTAGGTTCGACCTCGCCCATGATGGCCTTGCAGGTGGTAGACCGCCCCACCCCGTTGCGCCCCAGAAGCGCGACGATCTCGCCTTCTTTGACGTTCAGGTTCACCCCCTGAAGGATGTGGGACTTGCCGTAGAAGGCGTGCATATCCGTGACTTCGAGCATCATTAGTGTTCTGCCTCCAATGCGGCGCCCAGATAGGCTTCTTGTACGCGGGCGTCTGCACGCACCTCTTCGGGTTTTCCGGTGGCGATGATTTCGCCATAGACCAGCACCGAAATCCGGTCGGCGAGACCGAAGACCACGCTCATGTCATGTTCCACCATGATCAGCGTCTTGCCCGCGGTCACCTTGAGGATCAGGTCGGTGATATAGTCGGTTTCCGTGTTGCTCATCCCCGCCGTCGGTTCGTCCAGCATGATGACATCGGCACCGCCCGCGATGGTGATCCCGATTTCAAGCGCGCGCTGTTCGGCGTAAGACAGGGTGCCCGCGGGCAGGTTGCGCCGTTCCAGCAGGTTGATCTGGTCAAGGATGCGGTCCGCGCCCTCGGTCAGCTCACGGGACCGGTTCACCAGATTCCAGAAGCTGTATTTATAGCCCTGCGACCACAAGAGCGCACAGCGCACGTTTTCAAACACGCTCATCGCCGGAAAGATGTTGGTGATCTGGAACGAGCGGCTTAGCCCCTTGCGGTTGATCTGGAAGGGTTCGAGCCCGGCCAGATCCTCTCCGTGCAGCTTTACCGTTCCAGCCGAAGGCGCAAACCGTGCGGTGATCAGGTTGAACAGCGTCGATTTGCCCGCGCCGTTCGGCCCGATCACGGCGTGGCGTTCTGCCTTGCCGATGCTCAGGTCGATGCCGCGGATGATCTCGGCCTTGCCAAAGCTTTTCTTGAGGCCAGTCAGTTCAAGTGCGGGTGTGCTCATGACGCGCCTCCTGCTGTGTTTGCTTCGTTCCAGGCGTCTTTCAACGCCGGTGCTGTGGCCCTGGCGATGCCCAGACCGATCAGCGCGACCGCGCCCGCCACCAGCCATGGCATCAGCGTGTGGCTGTCGAATGTGGTCCAGAAGACGGTCATTTCATTGTCACCCGTGGCCCCATGACGATAGTGGAACGTCATCTCGACCAGTGCCGCCAGCCCCATCAAACCGATTGCCGCTGGCAGCAGCGTCTTGAGATAGGGCATGATCAACGTCGATGCCTTGCCCAGCTTGAACACAGGCACATGCATCATCAGCAGTCCTGCCAGACCACCGGGGAAGAACATCACCGTGGATAGGAACAGGACGCCCGCATAAAAGGCCCAAAGCTCGGTCGACAGGCTCAGAACGGTTTGCAGCAGGGTAAAGGCGATGGCCCCGATGATCGGCCCAAAGAAGAACCCGACGCCGCCAAGGAAGGTCACCAGCAGGATGATCCCTGACGAGGCGGTGTTGAGGTTTTCCTCGGTCAGGATTTCGTAGTTGATCGCGAAAAGCCCACCGGACACGCCCGCAAAGAAGCCAGAGGCGACAAAGCTGTAGAAGCGGACCCACCGCGAGGAATAGCCCAGAAACTCTGCCCGTTCGGGATTGTCGCGCACGGCGTTTGCCATGCGACCCACGGGGGTGCGGCTCCAGAGGTACATCAGCGCGGCAGAGATCACGACCCAGCCAGCGGTCAGGTAATAGACCTCGATCTGTTGCAGGAATTCGACGCCAAAGAAGGGCTGCGCGTAGGTCCGGTCACCGCTGATGCCTTCCTCGCCGCCAAAGAACGCGACGATAATGACGGAACAGGCCGCGATCAATTCGCCCACACCCAGCGAGATCATGGCGAATACCGTGCCCGCGTTACGGGTCGAAAACGCGCCGACGATCATCGCCAGACCCATGCCGAAAAGACCACCAAACACCGGCAGGATCACCAGGGGAATGGTCGAGAAGAAATCGGACATGTTCATGATGTGCATACAGGCAAAGCCCCCCACACCGGCATAGACCGCATGGCCAAAGGACAGCATACCCCCCTGCCCGAGCAGCATGTTATAGGCCAGCGCGAAAACGATCGTGATCGACATCTGGTTCATGATCGTCAGTGCCGAATTATTGGTAAACACCATCGGCAGGATGGCCAGCACGACAGAGGCAATGACCCAGGGGGCCAATGTCAGCACCAGCGACCCTGACCGCATACGCTGCGCGGGTTTGGACGGGTCCGTGGTGATCTGCTCTTTCGGGCGGGCGCCTTTGGGAATGTCGGTTCTTGGATCTGAAACTGTCATGAGCTGCGCTTTCCGAAAAGACCTGCCGGGCGGAAGATGAGGATCAGCACCATCAGGATATAGGGCAAGATGTCGGCGATCTGCGGGCTCGTGAGGCTCCAGAAGTCGCGGAATATGCTGTCATCCAGGCTCTCGGGTTTAGAGATGCCAAGGCCGGTCAGGATATTCTCCATCTCGATGTTGTAGGATTTGGCGAAGGTGGTGATCCAGCCGATCAATAGCGACGCGATCAGCGCCCCCCAGAGCGACCCGAGGCCACCGATCACGATGGTCACGAACACGATCGACCCCAGCACAAAGGCCATACCGGGGAAGGTGCCAAGCACCGGTCCGGCAATCACACCGGCCACACCGGCCAGCGCCGTGCCGACCCCGAAGACCCCCATAAAGATCAGCGGCACATTGTGGCCCAAGGCTTCGACCGTGCGCGGATAGCTCAGCGCGGCCTGAATGATCATGCCGACGCGGGTCTTGGTCAGCACGTAAAGCAGCCCGATAAAGATGCTGATCGAGATGAAGATCATGAATATCTTATAAGCGGGGATCGAATTCCCCGAGATCGCAAACGCGGTAAAGTTCAACGCGTCAGGAATGGCATAGGGCAGTTGGTTCTTGCCCCAGATGAATTGCACCAGTTCTTCGATCAACAGCGCCAGACCAAAGGTAAAAATCAGTTCGGGCACGTGTCCGTATTGGTGAACCCGGCGCAGGCCGTAGCGTTCAACCCCTGCCCCCATCACACCCACGACGAGTGGCGCGATCAGCAGCCCCATCCAGAAGCCGAGCGCAAGACTGATCTGGTAGGCGAAATAGGCACCAAGCATGTAAAAGCTGGCGTGAGCGAAGTTCAAAACACCCATCATCGAGAAAATTAGGGTCAGACCGGCGGAGAGCATGAACAACAGCAATCCAGTAACCAGCCCGTCGATGAGGTTGACGAGAATGAGGTCCATGAGGCCCCTCCAGTAGTGTGGTGGCAAGGTGCAAGAGGGGCCCGCCCGCCAGCGCAGGCGGACCCGAGAGAAATCGCCTTATTCGGGGCGCTTCATCTCGCAGGTTGTCGGGCTGTCCATCGACGCCATTTCGACGGTCGATTCAGTCACGACACCATATCCGGACTGGTCATAGTCAAAGTCCAGGTTGTCGTTTGTGTGGACGCCGACATGCATGTCCTGAATGATCTGGTGATCTTGCGGACGCATGAACAGTTTACCACCCCACATGCTGTCGTATTCCATGCCTTCCAGCTTGCTGGCCACCGCGACCACATCTGTGGCGGAGCCCGCTTCGGTGATGGCCTGGGCCAGCATACCGATGGTGTTGAAGATACGGCTTTGGTCGATGTTGCCGTCTGGATACTTCTCAAGGAAGGCGTTGTAGGTGTCGCGCGCTTCTTCGGTGGCGATCGGGTTGATGCTGCCTTGCGAAATCAGGCGGATCTTGTCTTTACCGCTTTCACCAAAGGCGGCCGTGATGCCGGAACCCGCAGCGTAATAGGTATAGATCGGCCCTTCGAACCCGTTGTCGATGATCGCTTTGCCGATGCCCAGCATGTCAGCGCCCCAGTTCCCCGTGATCACGGCATCCGCACCAGAGGATACAACCTTGCGCGCGTAGGGGGTAAAGTCTTTCACCTTGCCGATGGGGTGCAGTTCGTCACCGACGACCTCGATGCCGTCACCTTTCGCGCCCAGCATTTCGTTGGCGGCGGCAGACACAGCTTTACCAAAGGAATAGTCCTGCCCAATGATGTAGACTTTCTTGATGTCCTTGTCCTGAACGATCACATCGGTCAGCGCGTCCATCTTGATGTCAGAGTTGGCGTCGAAACGGAAATGCCAGAAGTTGCATTTGTCGTTCGTCAGCGCAGGGTCTACAGCGGCATAGTTCAGGAACAGAACACGGCTGTCGGGGTTGCGGCGGTTGTGCTTGTCGATGGCTTCGGTCAATGCGTTCGCAACGCCAGAGGAGTTCCCCTGAACGACGTAGCGCGCGCCTTGGTCAATCGCGACCTGAAGCTGAATAAGGGATTCTTTGGGGCTGACCTTGTTATCAAAAGGCAGCACTTCCATTTTTTGGCCGTCCAGCAGACCGCCTTTGTCGTTTACCATGTAATCAGCCGCGAATTCGAACTGATGCAGGCCGTTTGTTCCGGTGCTTGCGAATGGACCGGACAGCGGGTCAATGAACGCGATCTTGATGTTTTCGGCAAAGGCTGCGCTCGCGCCAATGACCAAAGAAAGCGCGGAAACCGCGCCGTACTTAGCGATATTTTTCATTTTAATCCTCCCAAGGACGGCCCGGCGCTTTTAATGCGTTTTTTGGATTGCCAGACCTTGGGAAGAGCCTTGCATAATGCGATTTATTGTCAAGCGCCTCTATTCATAAGTTGCGAGCCTGCACCGTCGGTTATGCCATATATTGCGTGACGGTACGGGCGAAATCACCTGCGTGAAATTTTGCCCGCTGCCGTTTTTTGACGCAGGGTCAGAAATAAGCATT
Organism: Sulfitobacter sp. CB2047; assembly: GCF_000735125.2. Taxonomy (NCBI): domain Bacteria; kingdom Pseudomonadati; phylum Pseudomonadota; class Alphaproteobacteria; order Rhodobacterales; family Roseobacteraceae; genus Sulfitobacter; species Sulfitobacter sp. CB2047. The sequence continues at coordinate 65,800 of NZ_CP072614.1, forward strand.
TGAAAATAAATGTATTAATGAATTGCACAAGATTGTGACGGCTGATCAGTTTTTACGCGGTGCCTGACAGATGTCCGCTGGACACTATTCAAAAAAAATTTGCGACGGCGGGTGCGATCCTGACAATTGTCATGGCACCGCAGATTTGCCAATTCCAGCCACTGGAACGAAGCTACTGGCCACGGTGGTTGAAATCTATACGACCGGCCAAGTTGATTCTCCCGCCCCGCGGGTCCACACCCTAAAACCGGATGCTGATGGCTTGCGCCGCTGCCGACAAAAGCTGTGCATAGGTCGTTTCAAGCTGTCGCTTCTTCACGTGGAAAGCGGGACCGCCCACATTCAGCCCGTAAACCTGCGATCCGTTGGGCGAAAACACGGGCACCGCGATGCCGTTCACATCGGGACGCCAATCGCCATAGCTTGAACAAAATCCCTTATCTGCAAACTCTGTCATCGCGGCGGCATAGCTGTCGCGCGCGCGGGCTTCGAACTCGGGCCCTTCGGCTGCAGCATAGCGGAACGCGCGGTCGCGGCTTTCGTCGGACATGCCGGTCAGGATTGCGCGACCAATGGCGGAATCAAACAACGGCAGCCGTGACCCGACGCGAATTTGCAACGCGACATCCTCGCGCGAGCGTTTGGTCGCGATATAGACAACGTCCAGCCGGTGGACCTCTCCGATCGCGATGGTGACGTAGGAATTGGGCCCGTCGCGCAGCTTGCGCATCTCTTCCTGCGCGCGGTCGCCGATCTCCATACTCGACAGCACGCCAAAGCCAAGCTGCAGCACCCCTGCGCCCAGCCGATAGGTGCCGGTGCGGGCATCGGCGACAAGATAGTCCAGTTCCACCAGCGTATGGGTCAAGCGCGACACCGTCGCCTTGGGCAGCCCTGTCCGTTCGGAGAAATCCGTGTTGGTCAGGGCTGTTTCGTTTTCCCGAAAGCAGCGCAACACATCCAGCCCGCGGGCAAGCGCCGTGACAAAGTTTCTGTCCTTCGTCTCTGCCGGATCTGTCGCGAACTCGTTGGAGGCCATCTTACTTGCCTTCCAGCGCTTTAAGCCCGTTTTCCGCAAACACAGGGACATAGGCACCGACCTTCATCGCCCGCTCGGGGTTGGAGGCATTGCCGTCCAGCGCGCGTTTCAATACGCCCTGAATGATCCCGGCCATGCGGAAGAAGCAAAAGGCGAGGTAGAAGCCAAAGTTGTCGATCCCGGCCAGCCCGCGGCGTTCGCAGTATTTGGCGATGAATTCCGCATCACTCGGCACGCCAAGCGCTGCGCGGTCCACACCGCCAAAGCCGCGCCCTTCGGTGCCCGCGGGCATTTGCCACTGCATGATAACGGCCGCAAGGTCAGCGTAAGGGTGGCCGATGGTTGACAGTTCCCAGTCCAGAATGGCCAGACATTTGGTGCCGTCTTTCTCGAACATCATATTGTCGATACGGTAGTCGCCATGCACCAGCGTGCGCTGCCCGTCATCCGCAGGGATGCTGGCGGTCAGCTTTTCGATCAGCTTGTTCATCGCGGGCAGGTCTTCGGTTTCGGACGCGCGGTATTGCTTGGTCCAGCGGGCGACCTGACGTTCATAATAGTTACCGGGGGGGCCGTAGTCCGACAGACCCACCGCGTCGATGTCCACCTCGTGCAGAGCGGCAAGCACGCGGTTCATCTCGTCAATCACGCCAGCGCGGCCTGCCTTGTCCATGTCGGGCATGCGCGGGTCCATGAAGTTGCGCCCGTCGATATGATCCATGATGTAGAACGCCGACCCGATCACGTCGTCGTCTTCGCACAGCAGGTGCATTTTCGACACGGGCACATCGGTATCCTGCAACGCCTTTTGCACGCGGAACTCACGATCAACCGCGTGTGCGGATTTCAACAGAACCCCCGGCGGTTTGCGACGCAGCACATAGTTACGCGACGGGGTTTTCAGCAGGAACGTCGGGTTGGACTGACCGGCCTGGAACTTGGAGACCTCAAGCGGGCCTTCAAAGCCCTCAAGGTGTTTTTCCAGATAGGCGCTGACCTTCGGAATATCGAGTGTCTGGGTGTCTGTGCTCATGGCTACCGTTCCTTAACTATAGGTCAGCATGTCAGCGGTCTCGGCTGACATCAGATGCGGGGTCGCGTTGAATTCATGCAGGAAAAACGCGGATTTGGTGAAGACGAATTTGGTGATGGATGTGTTCTTGATCTGCAGGTTCAAGGTCATCATCATTTTATGCGGCGCGCCAAGAGACGCGGCCGTCAGCTGCCCGATCACCCCACCGGAGCTTACCGCAAGCACGCGTTCCGCCCCTTCGGCACAGGCGATCAGACGGGCGGCTTCCACGCGGTCGGTGAAATTGGCCCATGTCTCGGCGGGGCCTTCGATCTCGTCTGCCTGCCACTGAAAGACGGTTTCGCGCAGGGTACGGAAATGCACCTTGCGGTCGTCCTTGACCAGTTCCGGAACCGCCCCTTTATAGCGCGCGTCCAGCAGGTTCTGAAAATCATATTCATTCAGGCCGGGGTGGGTGTCGCCTGCCTCGAATCCCATCGAGGCAAGCGTTTCTTTCTGGCGGGTCAGGGTGCCGGTGATTGTCCGGTCCGGCACCCAGCCGGTATCGCGTAGCAACTGGCCGACGGCCTCGGATTGCCGGTGCCCGAGGTCCGACAACTTGTCATAGTTGTCAGCCCCAAAAGACGCCTGACCGTGGCGGATGACCAGTAGCTCTCCCATGATGGTTTACAGAACCTCAAAGAGGCCAGCAGCACCCATGCCGCCGCCAACACACATGGTGCAGACAACGTATTTGGCACCGCGACGCTTGCCTTCGATCAGCGCGTGGCCAACCATGCGCGCGCCGGACATACCGTAGGGGTGACCGATAGAGATCGCGCCGCCGTCCACGTTCAACAGCTCGTCCGGGATGCCCAGCTTGTCGCGCGATGCGATCACCTGACAGGCAAAGGCTTCGTTCAGTTCCCACAGGCCGATGTCTTCGATCTTGAGCCCGTGCGCTTCCAGCAGCTTTGGCACCGCATAGATCGGGCCGATACCCATCTCATCGGGCTCGCAGCCTGCGGCCATCACGCCAACGTAGCGACCCAGTGGCTGAAGGCCGCGACGTTCGGCTTCTTTCGCTTCCATGACCACAGCCGCGGAGGCACCATCGGACAGTTGCGAGGCGTTGCCTGCGGTGATGAACTTGCCTTCGGGCAGGTGGATGCCGTCTTTGAACACGGGCTTCAGACCGGCAAGGCTTTCCGCCGTGGTGCCGGGGCGGTTGCCCTCGTCTTTTTCCAAGGTGACTTCGTGCTTGGAAATCTCTTTGGTCTCTTTGTCCTGAACCATCATCGTGGTGGTCATTGCGACGATCTCGTCGTCAAAGCGGCCGGCCTGTTGCGCTTGGTGCGTCAGCTCTTGGCTGCGCGCCGCGTATTCATCCTGCGCTTCGCGGCTCACGTTATAGCGCTCTGCCACGTTTTCGGCTGTTTCCAGCATGGTCATGTAGATTTCGGGCTTGTTCTGCTTGAGCCATGGGTCGGCGCTGACGCGCATCTCTGGCGTTTGCACGAGGGAGATGCTGTCGACACCGCCGCCGATGACAATGTCCATCCCGTCGGTGATCACCTGTTTGGCCGCGGTGGCGATTGCCATCATGCCGGATGCGCACTGACGGTCCAGCGACATGCCTGCAACGGTCACGGGCAGGCCTGCGCGGATGGCGGCCTGACGCGCGATGTTGCCCGCCTGATGCCCCTGCTGCAAGGCGGACCCGATGACACAGTCAGAGATTTCCGACCCGTCAAGACCCGCGCGCTTCACGGCGTTCTCGATGGCGTGGGCGGCAAGCGCCTGTGGTGTGGTGGCGTTGAACGCACCGCGATAGGCTTTGCCGATCGGGGTACGGGCGGTGGATACGATTACTGCGTCACGCATGGTGATCTCCCTTTGAAAGTTCGTCTGTTAGCCCCAATCCAGATCAAGACCCTGGGCCTTGGCTGCATTGAGCGCGTATTTCTTCGTTTGACTAAAGGCATCGGTCAGCTCTTGCTGGCCGCCTGCGTCGGTGATTTTGTCGAAAGCGGATGCGACACCTTCGGGGGTATTCTCGTCGCCGGTCAAGGTCACGCCTTCCGTTTCGTAAATACGGGTCTGGGCAAAGCCACCCGCCCCTGCCCCAAGGATCACACGGCTGGGGCCGTCCTCGCTGACGAGGTACAGCAGGCCGGGGGTGATCGTTTCGGGGGCCAGCAGTGCCTGCGCCTGTTCGGGCAGCAGATCGGCGGTCATCCGCGTGGCCGCTGTGGGGGCCAGCGTGTTGACGCGGATATTGTCGCGCGCGCCTTCCAGATGCAGCACGTTCATCAGCCCCATCATCGCCGCTTTGGCCGCACCGTAGTTGGATTGACCAAAGTTGCCATACAGCCCCGAAGCCGAGGAGGTCAGCACAATGCGCCCGTATTTCTGTTCGCGCATGATCGGCCAGCAGGCATGGGTCACATTCGCAGACCCGATCAGATGCACGTCGACGACCTTGCGGAAATCAGACATCTCCATCTTGGAAAACGTCTTGTCCCGCAGGATGCCTGCGTTGTTCACCAGAATGTCGATGCGACCCCAGGCGTCCATGACCTGCGTGACCATATCCTTGACACCGGCCTCGTCCGAGACATCACAGCCATGCGCCATCGCCTCGCCGCCTGCGTCGCGGATTTCCTGCGCGACTGCTTCGGCGGCTGCCGACGAAGACCCCTGCCCGTCGGTTGTCACGCCCAGATCATTGACCATAACCTTTGCACCGCGTGCCGCGAGGCCAAGCACATGGCTACGCCCTAGGCCCGTGCCCGCGCCGGTGACAATAGCGACGCGGTTGTCAAAACGAATATCCATCATTGCCCCTTAGTGCAGTGCTTGTTCAAAGATGTTCGGCCCGCTCATCACATTGATGCCGCCGCTGACGGGGACAATCGCGCCGGTGATATAGGCACCACCCTTGCCACAAAGGAACAACATGCAGCCCGCGATATCCGTATCGGTGCCGACGCGGCGCAGGGGGACGTCTTCGCCCACCTTGTTGCGCATATCCTCGTCGTGGGTCGCAAAGGCGGTCATCCGCGACACGAAGGGTCCGGGGGCCAAGGCGTTCACGGTGATCGCGTCACCTGCCAGTTCCTTGGCGAGGATCTTGCTCAGGTGGATCACCGCGGCCTTCGAGGCTGAGTAGCTATAGGCGCCATCGCCCATTTCGCGTTCGCCCATCACCGATCCGACGTTCACCACCCGCGCCGGATCGTCGATTGTCGCGTTCGCCTTGAGCAGCGGCAGCAGTTTTTGCGTCAGATCGAACAGACCCGCGACGTTCACGTCCATGACCTTGCCCCAGGCCTTGAACGGGAAATCACCCAAAGGCGCGCCCCAGGTGATGCCCGCGTTGTTCATCAGGATATCAAGGCTCTCGGTGCGGTCCTTCACGGCAGCGACCATTGCGTCGACACCTTCCTCGGTGCCGACATCGCCTGCGAACCCCTCGGCAGAGCCAGAGGCCCCGAGCGCATTCAGTTCTTTCGCCACGGCCTCGCAGGCCTCGCCCTTGCGGCTGGCGATCAACACGCGGGCACCGGCACGCACCAGCGCCTCGGCGGCCATACGGCCAATCCCGGTCGCCCCGCCCGTGACCAGCGCGGTTTTACCCTCTAGGCCGAAAAGTGTTTGAATATCCATGCCTTAGAATCCTCTGTGCTTGGCGACCTGGGCAGCGTGATAGCCGTAGTCCCCGAGCCATTCTGCCCCCACACGGGCGCGCTTCATGTAAAAACCGATGTCAAAGGCGTCCGTCATGCCGATCCCGCCATGCATCTGGACCCCTTCGATCACCGCCAGCTTGGCGGTCGATGTCGCACGGGCCTTGGCGAGCGACACGGCCATTGTCGCATTGTCGGGGTCTTCGTCCAGCTTGCGCCCTGCGTGCAACACGGCAGAGGCGGTGACTTCCGTCTCGCACCACAGATGGGCGGCGCGGTGTTGCAAGGCTTGGAAGGTGCCGATCAACGTGCCGAACTGCTTGCGTTCTTTCAGGTAGCCGACGGTCATGCCAAAGGCGCCCGCAGCAACGCCCGCCATCTCGGCGGCGAGGGCGGCCTGCCCTGCCTCGATCGCGGGTTTCAGCACGGTCATGGCGTCATCGACCTGACCCAACACATCGTCGCCCGTTGCTTCGACGTTATCAAAATCGATCCGCGCGGAATCGCGTGCGTCGATCATGTTCTGCGCGTTGCGTGTGATGCCTGCGCGGTCAGCGGGAATGTCGAACAGGGTCAGCCCGTTGTCTGTCTTGGCCAGCACCAGCAAACGGTCCGCCAAGGCGCCATCGACGACAAAGGTCTTCTTGCCCGTCAGGCGAAAACCATTGCCTTCCGCCGTGGCGGTCATTGCCGTGGCATCCGGGTTGAACTTCGATGTCTCATCCACCGCCAACGCATAGGTCGCGTCGCCGCTGGCAATCTTGGCCAGCGCGGCCTCGGCGCGCGCATCGCTGACGTGGCGCAGGGCTGTCGCCGCGATCACTGCCGTCGACAGAAAGGGGCTGACGGCCAGCGTCTTGCCCATTTCCTGCGCCAGAATACCCGCAGCGGCATGGCCCATATCAACGCCACCCGCACTTTCAGGGACCAGCACACCGGCCCATCCCATCGCGGCCATCTCTTTCCACATCTTCGCGTCATGGGTCTGCCCGGCATCGCGCAAGTCGCGGAACGCTTTGACGGGGGCGGATTTATCAAGGAAACCGCGCGCCGCGTCGGCCAGCATGGTTTCGTCTTCTGTTAATACTAGTTTTACCATGATCTTACCCCGGAAGCCCAAGCACGCGGCGGGAGATAATGCTCAGCATCACCTCGCTCGTGCCGCCTTCGATTGAATTGGCCTTAGTCCGCAGCCAGTCCGCCGGACGGTTGCCCAAAGGCCCGTCCCATTCCAGCGCGTCGCTGCCACCCGCGGCCATCAGCAACTCGTGACGCTGCATGTTCAGCTCTGTGCCCATGTATTTCAGCATCGCCGACGCATCCCCCGCGCCGGTACCGGCCTCGGCCTGATCCTTGTAGCGTTCCAGCGTGAGGCCAATGGCAAGCGCGTCCACCTCGCAGCGCATCGCATCGGCACGCAGCACGGTGTCCATCTCTTGCCCCTCGGCCAGAGATTCATTCAGCACCGCCCCAAGCGCACGACCGCCCGACAGACCCTGCCCCCCGCCCGAGATCATCTCGCGCTCGTGGGTCAGCAGGTATTTCGCCACGTCCCAACCGCGGTTCTCTTCGCCGACGATCCGGTCCTTGGGCACCTTCACGTTGGTAAAGAACGTCTCGCAGAAGACCGACGCGCCGGAGATCAGCTTGATCGGGCGGGTCTCGACGCCTGCGTCTTCCATATCGATCAGCAGAAAGGAGATACCCTTGTGCTTGGGCGCGTCACGATCCGTACGGATCAGCGCGAAAATCCAGTCGGCTTTGTCGGCGTAAGAGGTCCAGATCTTCTGACCGTTTACCAGCCAATGATCGCCCTTGTCCTCGCCTTTGGTCTGGACACTGGCCAGATCCGACCCGGCCCCCGGCTCGGAATAGCCCTGACACCAGCGGATTTCACCGCGGGCGATCGGGGGCAAATAATGCAGTTTCTGTTCATGCGTGCCAAAGTGAAGCAAGGCGGGCCCAAGCATCCAGATGCCAAAGCTTTGCAACGGGTTGCGCGCCTCGATCCGGTCCATCTCTTCTTTGAAGATCTTTTCCTGTGCGCGGTTCATCCCCGCCCCGCCGTATTCGACGGGCCATGTGGGCACGGTATAGCCCTTGGACGCGGCGCGCTCCATCCAGACGCGCTGCGCGTCGGATTCGAACTCAAAATTCTTGCCACCCCAGCATATCGATGCTTCACTCGGCTCACCGCCGCGCATTTCGGCCGGGCAGTTTGCCTCCAGCCAATCGCGCAGCTCCGCGCGGAAACCCTCCAGTTCCTGTTCGGACTGCATCTTTTCTCCCCCCTCGTTTTGCGAACTCCAATTCCGCACTGCAAAATTGCATTTCGAAATTCGATTGACAAGACAGTTTCTGAACGCGCCTATTGCTTTGCAAATCTAGAGGAGGAATGACCCGATGAAAGCCATGCTTAGCACTGCCCCCGGCGGCCCCGAAACGCTGGAACTGACAGAGATGCCACAGCCTGAACCGAAGAAAGGTCAGGTGCGTATTCGCATCCGCGCAGCGGGGCTGAACTTCCCTGACACCTTGATTATCAAGGATCTTTACCAAATGAAGCCGCCCCGCCCCTTCGCGCCGGGTGGCGAGGTTTCAGGCGATGTGGACGCCGTGGGAGAGGGCGTTTCCAACGTTGCTGTGGGCGACCGGGTGCTGGCGATGACCGGCTTTGGCGGCTTTGCGACAGACATCATTGTGGACGCGGAACGGGTGCTGAAGATCCCCGATGCGATGCCATATGACGAAGCGTCATGTCTGGTGCTGACCTATGGCACCTCCCATCACGCGCTGAAAAACCGCGCCGAAATCCAGCCCGGCGAATCCTTGCTGATCATGGGCGCTGCGGGCGGCGTTGGCGTCGCCGCGATCGAACTGGCGAAAGCCGCCGGTGCCCGTGTGATCGCTGCCGTATCGTCGGAAGACAAGGCGCAGTTCTGCCGTGATCTGGGCGCGGACGAGACGATCGTCTATAGCCGTGACATGGATGACCGTGCGACGCAGAAAGCCTTCTCGGACGAGATCAAGAAGCTGTCGGGCGGTGAGGGTGTCGATGTGGTGTATGACGCCGTAGGCGGCGCCTATGCCGAACCCGCCGTACGCGCGCTGGCGTGGAAAGGCCGCTATCTGGTCGTGGGCTTCCCTGCCGGTATTCCCAAGATCCCGTTGAACCTGACGCTGCTTAAGGGCTCGCAGATCATGGGTGTTTTCTGGGGCGCGCATACGGCCCGTGAACCCAAGGTACATGCCGAAAACATGGCCGATCTGTTCCGTATGTATGCGGGTGGCCAGATCAAGCCGCGCATCTCTGCCCGCTATCCGCTGGAAAAAGCCGCTGACGCTCTCAACCTGATGCAGGACCGTAAGGTGCAGGGCAAAGTGGTGTTGGATGTTCAATAAGCAGATAGGACGTTCAAAATGACCAACACACAGATTGTCATCGCAGAGCTGCCCAGCGATTCGCTGACGCCTGCGCATTTCAAACAGACCACCGCGGATATGCCCGTGGCAGGCGACGGTCAGGTGCTGCTCAAGGTGATCCTGATGTCCATCGACGCGGCCAACCGGTCATGGATGAAAGGCGCGACCTACCGTGCGGCGGTCAACGCCGGTGACGCCATGCCGACCTATGCCATCTGCGAGGTCGTCGAGAGCAACAGCGACCGTCTGGCCGTTGGCGATATCGTCGCGTCAGAGGCAACGTGGTCGAACTTTGTCGTCGCCGATGCGCGCAAATGCGAGAAATTGCCAAAGGTGCCGCAGCTGTCGAACCTGATGTCCGTTTACGGCATCGCGGGCAAAACCGCCTATCACGGGCTGATCTCTGTCGGGCAACCGGTTGCGGGTGAAACCGTGCTGGTGTCGGCCGCCGCAGGATCGGTCGGCGGCTATGTCGGCCAGATCGCCAAGGCGCTTGGCTGTCGGGTCGTGGGCATCGCGGGCGGAGCGGAGAAATGCAAATGGGTGACGGAGGAATTGGGCTTTGACGCCTGCATCGACTACCGCGCCCCTGGCATGTCCAAAGCCCTGCGTGTTGCCTGCCCCGACGGGGTGGATGTCTATTTCGACAACGTTGGCGGCACCGTGCTTGAGGCCGCGTTGTTCGCGATGAACGAAAAGGGCCGCATCGTCTGCTGTGGTGCTGTCAGCCAATATGACACCGAAACCCCCACCGGTCCGCGCAACCTGCCCGGTCTGGTCGTGGTCAAACGTCTGCGGATGGAAGGCTTTATCGTGATGGACTGGACCCAGAACGACGCCAAGGCGCTGCGCGCGTTGCAGACTTGGGTCGACGCGGGACAGATCAAGGTGACCGAGGACATCGTCGACGGATTGGAAAACGCGCCACAGGCGTTGATCGGCCTGCTGGCCGGTGAGAACAAGGGCAAGCGCATGGTGCGTGTTGCCGCGGACCCATCCTGAAGGAGTATCCCATGTCTGCATTGAAAGAGGCACTTGCCCATAGTGAAACGCTGATCGGGACCGAGGTCGGGGTCTCTGACTGGATCACGGTGGATCAAGAGATGATCGACCAATTTGCCAAAACCACCCACGACATGCAGTGGATTCACATCGACCCCGAACGCGCCGCTGCGGAAACGCCTTTTGGCGGAACGATTGCGCATGGGTTCCTGACCTTGTCGCTGGCGAGCCGCTTTGCCTATGATTGCTTTAACATGATGCCCGGACAGGTGATGGGCATCAACTATGGCATGAACAAGCTGCGGTTCCTGACCCCGGTCAAGGCGGGGTCGCGGCTGCGCGGGCGGTTCACGCTGCAAAAGGTGACGGCGCGCAACGCCACCGATATGCTGCGCGAGAACCTGCTAACGATCGAGATCGAGGGCGTCGAGACACCCGCGATGGTCGCCGAATGGTTGGGGCTGGCGGTGTTCAAAGACTAACCCCCCACACCAGCGCAAAGACAAAGGGCCGCGCATCCCTGCGCGGCCCTTTGCTGTTTCGTCACCTCGGTTACCCCGCGGGGCAGGCGGCACCCGTCTCGATCCAGGCCTTGGTCAGCTCGCCAAAAATCTCCTGACTGCCGGGTGCGGGCTCGCGGCCCTCGCCCGGATGCCAACCCCAGCCGACCAGACCGTCTTCGGCGTTATGCTCGTGCAGCTCTTCCAGCGTCTTACCGCCATTGCGTTCCTCGTCCTTGATCTGGGCACAGATTTCGGCAGCGGATTTGCCGATCCACCCCATTTCAATCGGGGCCAGCTGCCAAGGAGTATGCCCCGGGATCGACCCGCCCCCTGCGGCAAAGGTAAAGTTCTGTTCGCCATGACAGGTGTTGCAGCGCATGCCGGGCGCGCCAAAGTCCGCCTCTCCACGTACCACGGGGGGTTCGTGCATCTGCATATCCATCCCTTGGCGTGGGGAGTTATCGACGGGGTGGCAATTCAGGCAGCGTGGATGCCCGATCACCACCATCATTTCCTCGAAAAGCGCGGTGGAGCGTTCTGCCTCCCCCTCGATCGCGTCAAATTCGTCAACCGTGCGCAGACCGTTGACGGTCTCTGCCATGACAGGGCCCGCCATCAGCGCAGTGATGGCCATGATGTTCAGCGTATTTTTCATGACTTACACTCCTACAGATTTGGTAAAGGGCAGTTTGGTGACAGCTTGCCCCGTCAGGGCACGCCACGCGTTCGCAACGGCCGGACCGACGGGCGGCAAGCCCGGCTCGCCGATACCGGTGGGGTCATTATCGCTTTGCACGATAGCGACCTCTACCTGGGGCATCTCGTTGATGCGCAGCATGCGGTAGGTGTCAAAGTTGCGTTCCATTATGGTGCCGCCTTCGCCAAGGGTGACCTCGTCAAACAGCACCGATCCCAAACCGTAGCCCGCCCCGCCTTCGATCTGGGCGCGGATGACATTGGGGTTCACGGCGACGCCACAGTCAACGGCGCACCAGATTTTATGCACCTTGGGAAAGCCGCCCTGATCCGAGACTTCGACGATCTGGGCCACATAGGTGTTAAAGCTTTCGTGCACAGCAACGCCGTAGGCACGATCCCCCTTCACCTTGGTGCCGTCCCAACCGGCCAGCGCGGCCACTTTCTCCAACACGCCACGGTCGCGACCGGCGTCGCCTTTCATCAGGTCCAGACGCCCCTGAACGGGGTCTTTGCCCCCTGCTTCAAGCAGTTGATCCAGAAACACCTCGGTCGCGTAACCGGTGTGCGAATGGCCAACCGACCGCCACCAGAGCACGGAAACGGGGCTGTCCTGCCGGACCCAATCCACCTTCAGCGCGGGCAGGTCGTAGGGCATCTTGGTGGCCCCCTCGTAGGACGTGGGGTCCATGCCGTCTTTCATCATGCCTTCCATCGGACCACCGGCCATGATGGACTGGTTCACCACCACGTCATGCCACCCGACGATATTGCCGTCCGCGTCCAGACCGCCCTTCATCTTATGCACGGTCAGCGGGCGATAATAGCCGCCGATCATATCGTCCTCGCGCGTCCAAAGCAGTTTCCAGGACCCGTTCCCACCCGCGGCTTTCGCGATCTCGGCGACTTCGGCGGCAACATGGGCCGTGGGCTGCGCGCGGCGGCCAAAGCTGCCGCCCGCGAACATCACGTTGATCTGCACATCCGATGGATCGACCCCCAAGGTGGCGGCCAGCGTCGGCTTGTCGAGCGACGGGAATTGCGAGCCCATCCAAAGCTCCGCCTTGCCGTCCGTGACCTCGAGCACGGCATCAAGCGGTTCAAGCGCGGCATGGGCCAGATAGGGAAAGTGGAACTCTGCCTCGATCACCTGCGCGGCCCCGTCGATCCCCGCCATGGCATCGCCAACCTCTTCCGCGGCACGACCGCCTTCGGCAGCGGCACGCGAGAAATCCGCATAGATCTGCGCGCTCGACCGGGTTTCGGCTTTGCTGTCATCCCATGACACCTGCAATGCTTCGCGCCCCTTGAGCGCGGCACCGGTGGTCTTGGCATAGACCGCGACCCCTTGCGGGATTTCACGCACCGCGATGACACCCGGCACCTTCAGCGCGTCGGTATCGTCAAAGCTGGCGACAACGGCACCCATCTTATCGGGGTGGGCCACGACGACCGTTTCCATCCCCTCGCGGTAGACATCCATCGTGTATTCGGCCTGACCGGTTGTCTTGGCATGGGTGTCCAGCTTTGGCACATCGGTGCCGATCAGGGTAAAATCCTTGGCCTCTTTCAGCTTGGGTTCGGCGGGGGCGGTCATGGTCGCGGCTTTTTCAGCGAAGGCGCCAAAGCCTGCTTCGGTCCCGTTGGGGTGGGATATCCGCCCTTTCGAGATCGTGATCTCGGACGCGGGCACGCCCCATTCGGCGGCGGCGGCATCAACCAGCATCGCGCGGGCGGCAGCGCCGGCCTTGCGCATCTGCATATAGCTGTTCGCCATCGCGGTGGACCCGCCTGTGCCCTGCAACCCGAACAGCGTATTGGCGTAAAGTTCGTCATTGGCAGGCGCACTTTCGGCACGCATCTGCGACCAGTCGGCATCCAGTTCCTCGGCCACGAGGGTCGCAAGGCCGGTGTTCGGCCCTTGCCCGAATTCGATATGTTTGATCAGCACCGTCACCGTGTCATCGGGGGCGACACGCACAAAGGCGTTCGGCGCGAATGTGGCCGGATCGGCCGCCGGATCAAAGGCGGTCGCGGCACCGGACTGGGCGCGCGATTTTTCGGGTAGAACAACGCCGATCACCAGTCCGGCAGAAGCGGTAGACAGAAAACCGCGGCGAGAGAGATTAAGATTGGTCATGGCTTACCCCTCCAGCTCTTTGGCGGCGTTCTTGATCGCCTCGCGGATACGGACATAGGTAGCGCAGCGGCAGATGTTGCCGGCCATTGCATTGTCGATATCCTCGTCCGTGGGGTTCGGGATCTCGCGCAGCAGGGCCGTGGCGCTCATCACCTGACCGGATTGGCACCAGCCGCATTGGGGCACGTCGATCGCCTCCCATGCCGCTTGAACCGCTTTGGCCTCTGGCCCGTCGACACCTTCGATCGTGGTCACATAGGAGCCTTCAACCATAGAAAGCGGTGTGACGCAGCTGCGGCGGGTCATGCCGTTCAACTCGACCGTGCAGGCACCGCATTGCGCGATACCGCAGCCGAATTTCGTGCCGGTCAGCCGCAGGTCGTCGCGCAGCACCCACAAGAGGGGCGTGTCATCGGGCGCGTCGACGCTCACCTCTTTGCCGTTCAGGGTAAAGTTTATCATGCTGGCTCCTCCTATTGGATGTTGGCTGCTGGCTTGGAATGTTGGGGCTTCCCTCGCAGAGGGAACTAGCCCGCAACCGCGGCGCGTCAATGTGCCACAATACAAAAGACGGAGGCAACGCGCGGTTGCCTCCGTCCTGACTTCATCAAAGCACGATGGTGCCTAGCCGGTGGTGTCCTTGACCGGATCCTTGCCGGTGAAACGCGCCACCATCGCAAAGAAATACGGCACGAAAAGAACCCCCAGAACGGTTGCGGCAATCGTACCGGCCAGCACACCGGCCCCAATCGCTGTACGTCCACCGGAGCCCGCACCGGTGCTGAGCACCAGCGGCAATACCCCCAGCGAGAACGCCATAGAGGTCATAATGATGGGGCGGAACCGTTGCCGCGCGGCGTCGATAGCGGCGTCAAAGATGCTTTCGCCCTCTTGCCGTCTGTCGCGGGCAAACTCGACAATCAGGATCGCGTTTTTCCCCGTCAGACCCACCACGGTCAGCAGCCCGACCTGAAAGAAAACCCCGTTTTCGAACCCGCCCAGATAGGCACCTGTCAAGGTTCCCAAAATGCCGATTGGCATGGCAAGCATCACGGCAAAGGGGATCGACCAGCTTTCATAAAGCGCCGCCAGCGCCAAGAAGATCGCCGCCAGGGACAGACCGTACAGCAAGGGGGCCTGGTTGCCGGATTCCTGTTCCTCCAAGGACAACCCGGTCCAGGCGATCTGGAAGCCGGGGGGCAACTGGGTGACCAGCCGTTCAAGCTCTGCAATCGCCTCGCCTGTGCTGACCCCTTCGGCGGGGGAACCCTGGATCTGCATCGCGGGGATACCGTTATAGCGGTTCACCCCCTGCGGCCCGTACGCCCAGCTTCCTTCGGCAAAGTTAGAGAAGGGCACCAGCCCCCCGCTATCATTACGCACGCGCCATTTCTCAAGATCCGACGGGGTCGCACGGGCAGCGGCCTCGCCCTGCACATAGACCCGTTTGATCCGCCCCTCATCGACAAAGTCGTTCACATAGCGACCCGCCCACGCGACGGTCAGCAGGTTGCCCACATCCGTGGCACTGACCCCCATCGCACCGGCGCGGCGCCAGTCGATATCCAGATTGAACTGCGCCGCATCTTCCAACCCGCTGGGGCGGGCAGAGGCGATCAGCGGGCTTTGCGCCGCCATCCCCAAAAGCTGGTTACGTGCCTCCAGCAGCTGTTCGTGGCTTTGACCGCCGCGGCCTTGCAGGTAGAAATCAAACCCCGACACGTTGCCAAGCTGGCTGACCGAGGGCGGCACGATGGGGAAGACCATCGCGTCCTGTATCTGGCTGAAGGCACCAAAGGCCCGCCCCGCCACCGCCTGCACGCTTTGCGCCGCCTCTGTGCGTTGCTCCCAGTCTTTCAGTCGTACGAAGACCAGACCAAGGTTCTGCCCTTGGCCCGCAAAGCTGAAACCCACCACGCCGAAGACGGATTCAACGACGTCGCCCTCGTTTTCCAGATAGTAGTTCTCGACCTGTTTGATGACCTCGAGCGTGCGTTCCGCCGTCGCGCCCGTGGGGGCCTGCACCAGCGTGAACAGCGTTCCCTGATCCTCGGCCGGCAGGAAGCCTGCAGGCGTGCGCATGAACAAGAACACCATCGCCGCGATGATCGCCAGATAGACCAGCCCGACCCGCAGCGGACGCCGCACGAGCCAGCCGACCGTGCCGGTATACCCACCAAGTGTCTTGTCAAAACCGCGGTTGAACAGGCCAAAGAACCCGCGCCGCTTCTCGTGGCTGCCCTGCTTGAGCAGGGACGCACAAAGCGCGGGCGTCAGGGTCAAGGCGACCACCACAGACAGCGTCATCGCCGAGATGATGGTGATCGAGAACTGTTTATAGATTACCCCCGTCGAGCCGGGGAAAAACGCCATCGGCACAAAGACCGCCGACAGAACCACCGCGATCCCGATCAGGGCGCCGGTGATCTGGTCCATCGACTTGCGCGTCGCCTCAAGCGGGCCGATGTGTTCCTGCTCCATGATCCGTTCGACATTCTCGACGACCACAATCGCGTCATCGACGAGCAGGCCAATCGCCAGCACCATGCCCAGCATCGTCAGCGTGTTGATCGAAAAGCCAAAGGCCGCGAGCACGCCAAAGGTGCCCAGCAAGACGACCGGCACCGCCAGCGTCGGGATCAAGGTGGCGCGGATGTTCTGCAAGAACAGATACATGACGATAAAGACCAGCACGATCGCCTCGATCAGGGTCTTGATCACCTCTTCGATAGAGATTTTCACGAAAGGCGTCGTATCGAAGGGCACGACATAGCTCACGCCTTCAGGAAAGAACGCCGACAGTTCCTCGATCCGCTGTTCGACGGCGGCGGCTGTATCCAGCGCGTTGGCACCGGGGGCAAGGCTGACCGCCATGCCGGTCGCCGCATTACGGTTGTAGCGCGAGATCGTGGCATAGCTTTCCGACCCGATCTCGACCCGCGCGACATCATTCAGCAGCACCAGCCCGCCGTCGGTTTCTGCGCGCAGCACGATCTGGCGGAAATCCTCGGGGCTGGTCAGCAGAGATTGCGCGGTGATCGTGGCGTTCAGCGCCTGCCCTTCGACGGCAGGACGGCTGCCAAAGGATCCCGCTGAAATCTGCGCGTTCTCGGCCGAAACCGCTGCCACGATGTCGGACGGGGTCAATTCAAACGCGGCGAGCTTCACCGGATCAAGCCAGATGCGCATCGCGTATTGCGCCCCGAACACTTGTACGCTGCCCACGCCTTCGACGCGGCTGATCTCGTTCACCAGATTGGATTGCATGTAATCGCCAAGGTCGGTGGCGTCATACTTCCCGTTCTCGCCAATCAGCCCGATCACCATCAAGAAGCCGGCAGAGGATTTTTGCACCGTGATCCCCTGCCGCTGCACCGGTTCCGGCAACAAGGCAGAGGCTTGCGAGAGTTTGTTCTGCACCTGCACCTGCGCGATATCGACATCTGTGCCGGTCTCGAAGGTCAGCGTAATGCTCGCCCCGCCTTCGCTGGTGGACGACGACGAGATATAGCGCAGCCCGTCCAGACCGGTCATCTGCTGTTCGATCACCTGCGTCACCGTATTGGCCACCGTCTGCGCCGAGGCGCCGGGATAGGACGCGCGCACAGCCACAGAGGGCGGCGCGATCTGCGGGTATTGCGCCACGGGTAGGTTGAGGATCGACAAGACGCCGATACCCATGATGAAAATCGAAATCACCCATGCGAAGATGGGGCGGTCAATAAAGAAACGGGCCATGCAAAACGCTCCGGCTTTTGGTTATTCGGCGGGTGCCGGTGCGGCGTCCTCGGACTTGGCGTCTGGGGCGGCTTGCTCTTGCGGAGTAACGGTCGCACCGGGCGCGGCCTTTTGCAGCCCCATCACGATCACACGGTCGCCCGCCGATAGCCCCTCGCTCACGATCCAGTCCGATCCACGGTCCTGAAGTACGGTCAACTGGCGCTGTTCGACGACGTTGTCGCCGTTCACCACCATCGCCAGCGGCTGCCCGCGACGGTCGCGGCTTACGGCTTCTTGCGGGACAAGGAAGGCACCTTTCGCGATCCCCGTGGGCATTTCAACGCGCACATACATGCCCGGCAGAAGCAGACGGTCGGGGTTGTCAAAGGCCATCCGCAGCACGACGACACCGGTTTGCTGGTCCACATCGGGTTCGGCGGCGGTCAGCGTACCGGTCTGGTCATAGATACTGCCATCGGCCAGCGTCAGCTTGACCTCGCGCGGGGTATCGCCAAGGCGCTTTTCCGCATTGCCGCGCCGCCAATCCAGCAGTTCGGCCGCTGATTGCGTCACATCGACGTAGACCGGATCAATGTTGCGGATCACGGCCAGAGGGCTGGCCTGACTGTTGGTCACCAAGGCACCGGGGCTGGTCAGGGACCGCCCGATCTCGCCCGATAGACGGGCGCGGACCTGCGTGTGATCCAGCTCGATCTGGGCAGAGCGCAGCCCCGCCTGCGCCGCCTGAAGCGAAGCCGCCGCGCTGTCGCGTGCCGCTACCGCCGCATCCAGCGCCTGATCGCTGGCAACATTGCGCGAGGATAGTTCCTCGAGCCGCTTGGCCTCCCGCTCGGCAGAGCTGGCTTGCGCCTGCGCCTGCGCGACCGATGCCTGCGCCTGCGCGACAGCGGCCTCGTAAACGATGGGATCAATTTTAAACAGCACATCGCCTTCCGCCACGGGCTCACCCTCGGCAAACAGACGCTCTGTGATGATGCCGGCTACCTGCGGGCGCACCTCTGCCTCGGCAGAGGCGACAACGCGTCCGGGCAAGGTCGTGGCAAGCTGCACATCCTGCGGCTGCATCGTCATGACGGTGACGGCAGCGGGCGGGCGTTCGCCCTGCTGCGCCGTTGCGGGGACAGACACCGCACAAATAGCCGTTGCAAGGGCGGCGCAGCGCAGCCCGGAGATCAAGGAGTACATTCTGACGATCCTGTCTTTTAGTTCAAATCGAAAGCACCACCGCGGGGTGCTGTGGATGGGGCGGACAAATTGCCCTATTTTTCCGGTGCCGACACGGGCGACGGCGCCGTCACCTTGGGCCCGCAGGTGGCACGGGTTTCTGCCGGTGCAGCGGCTGCGGGCCGAGGCTGGATCTTGCGATAAACCAGAAACGACACGCAAGCTACCGCGCCCATCATCGGGATTAGGGTTGCCATAGCCAAAAGCGCATTGCCCAGCAAGGCACCAAGCGACCCGACCAACAAACCGGACCCCATCTGGATAAAGCCCAGCATCGACGCCGCCGCCCCCGCAGCCCGCCCAAAGGGGGCAAGTGCCGCGGTGGACATGGCAGGCATCACAAAGGCAATCCCGAAAGAATAGGTCGCGACCGGCACCATCACATGCAGAAAGCTCGGCGGCCAAAGCAGCAGGGTTAACGTCCCCAGACTGCCCAAGGCCACAAACACCAGCCCCGGCCCGACCAGCCGGTCTGCCGAAAACCGGCCCATCAGCTGACGCACCAACAAGGACGCGGTAAAGAAGCTGCCCGATTGCGCCAACATCGACGCCCCGAATTGCGCAGGCGTCAGCCCGACCTCGTCCATCAGGATAAACGGCAGGAATGTCGCCTGCGCATAGAGCGCCCCAAGTGCACCGCCCATCACCAAAGCGGCGGATAGGAACTGCGGATTGCTGAGCAAAGCCTTGTAGGTCCGGCCAAGCGCCTTGAAATTCAGGCGCGAGGGGTCTGCGGTCACGGTTTCTTTCATGGAAAAAAGCGCGACCCAGATCACGAGGAAACCGATCACGGTCATCAGCAAGAAAATCGACTGCCAACCAAACACCGGCAGCATCAGCCCCCCGATGGTCGGGGCCAGCGCCGGACCAAGAGCTAGAATAATCCCGATCAGGTTCATGATCCGCGACGACCGGTCATCGGTGAACAGATCCCGCACCAATGCCCGCGAGATCGCGATCCCCGCGGAGGCACCGATGCCTTGCAGGAAACGCGCGCCCATCAGAACCTCTACCGTGGGCGACAGGGTCGCAGCGACACTGGCCACACAATAAAGCGCCATAAAGGCAATCGTGATCGGCCGCCGTCCAAGCGCATCCGACAGCGGCCCTGCGATCAGCTGCGCACAGGCGAAGCCCCCGAAATAAAGCGTCAGCGTCAGCTTGATCGCGGATTCCGTGGTGTCAAAGACGCGCACAAGCTCTGTCATCGCGGGCGTATACAAGGCCATCGAAACAGGTCCGATGGCCACCAGAAGCGCGCCGATCAGACTGACCCGCCGTTCTGACATAATGGGCGTTGTCATTCGGCAGCCTCGGATTTGCACGTCGCCCCGCGGGACGCCGACAGGTTCTGTCGCAGGGTCAAGGCCGTGGCGCGGAAGGTCTGCCACTGCTCTGGCGTCAATCCTTCCGAAATGATCGTCTCTACCCGTGCACCGGCCTGTGCGATCTGCGACAGGATGTCATTGGCTCGCGGGGTCAGGGACGCGATCTTGGCGCGGCGGTCATTCGGGTCTGCGGTACGGGCAATCAGCTCTGCCGCTTCCAGACGGTCCAGAAACCCCGTGAGGCTCATCGGCGTCATGCCAAGACTTTCAGCCAGCATATGCTGCCGCGTCGCCCCGCAGCGCGCCATATGCGCCAGCACCCGTGCCTCTGCCGCCGTCACAGGAAGCTCGGCGGCTTCGATCTCGCGCTCGAATACGCCACGGCTGAGCCTGCCGATGTCGCTGATAAGGAAACCAAAGCTGTCAGGGTTGATCTTGGTACGCATGTCTTGTCCGCTTTTAATATGTTTACCTTATTATATAGCGCACTGATACATCTTGGACCAAGTGTCAATTCGACCCTGCCCCAAAAAAACGTGAGGTTACCACGGTAAAGCTGTCAAATGCGGCGCAGCTCGAACCGGGATCGGTATCGCACGGGCTTTTCCGGCAGCAGCAAACAATCGGGATACTCGGGGTGGTGCGGGGTATCGGGCCAGAACTGCGGCTCGATCGCGAGCCCTGCCTGTGGCCCATAGGCGCCTCCGTCCACGCCCAGATCCGCACCTGTATCAATATGCGCGCCGTTATAGAGCTGCACCCCAGGTTGATCTGTCAACACATCCAACTGTAGCCGTTGAGTGCTTAACCGGCAGGCAAGCACCATCTGGTCCCCGCCTTGGGAAAGGCAAAAGTTGTGATCCAGCACCGGCCCGATGGCGCGCGCATGGCGATAGTCGAATTCGCTGCCCGCTACCGAGACGGGCGCGCCTAACGGGAGTTGAGCGTCATCCACAGCAAGGTAACTGGTCGCGGGCACCATCAGGCAGTGATCCGACAGATCCGCCGATCCCGACAGGTTCCAATAGCCATGAAAGGCGGGATTGAAATAGGTGGGCTGATCCGTCGCGCCCGTCATCTCGATCTCTAGATGTCCCGCATTATCAATCGTGTATGTAACAGAGGCGTTAATATTCCCGGGAATCCCGCCCAACCCGTCGGGGTGGTGCAGCTCAAGCCGGCAGCGCGTGGGGGTGACATTGGTAAAGCGCCAGTTCCGGCCGGAATACCCCGCGACGCCGCTGTGCAGCGTGGTCCGCCCTGCTTCGTTTTGATCAAGCTGATGCCGGATGCCCGCAATCTCCATCTCTGCGCCCGCGATGCGATTGGCGACCGGACCGACCACCGCGCCAAAGTACTGCATGCTGCCAAGGTAGGCAGCCACGTCGCGCCCGCCCAGTATCAGCGAATGCGATTCCCCCATGACGCGAAGCTCTTGAATCGTTGCCCCCCACGACAAAACGGAAATCGACGTACCGCCATCGCTGATCTGATGCCGGACGATCTTTTCACCCTCTGGCGTTGTGCCGAAAATCGTTGAATCGGCTTTATTTTTCTTGCTCTGCGCCGTCGTCATCGAATGGTCCCTTTCGTCTATTCAACTGCTCAAACGAACATCTAATTAGCCTAAATGCCTAAGTATTTAACCGAGATCGCCCCAATTATGACAAGTTTCGCCATCAGATAGAAAGCAACAGAAACAGCCATACCGAGCTGTTACGGACAAGTAGTAAGGCAAACAAATGAAAATTCTTGCGGTAGATGACGACCCAATCATCCTAGAGCTTTTGTCGCATTTCATTGAAGGCATGACAGACCATACACTGGTCACTGCCGAATGCGCTGCCGATGCACTTGAGGCGATCAAGGACAACGCCCGCGCCCCGTTCGACAGCTTCCTTCTGGATATTCAGATGCCGGTCACCGACGGTATCCAGCTGGCCAGCCAGATCCGTGCGATGAAGCAATATATGGATGCGCCGATCCTGATGCTGACCGCGATGTCCGAAAAATCCTATATCGACGCCGCCTTCTCTGCCGGTGCGACCGACTATGTGACCAAGCCGTTCGAAATGACCGAGCTTAAGGCGCGGCTGTCGCTGGTTGAACGCGCGGTTGACGGGTTGGCAACCCGCACGAGCAAAGTGTTCGCGGCCAAGGCGGTTACCCATCACGACGGTCGGCCCGAACGCGCCGTGCAATTGCACGAGCCGATGGCGATCCATGATGTGAACAACCTGATCGAGTTCATGGCGCTTGAGAACTATGTGCAGCAATTGTCGCGCAGCGACCTGTTCGGGTCGATCTGTTTTGCCTTCAACATCCGCGATGTCGAAATCTTCCACGAAAACATGTCGAACTTTGAATTCTGCAGCATGCTCAGCGATGTCGGAGAGATCATTTCGGATACGCTGGAAGGGTGCCAGTTCCTCATGTCTTACGCAGGCGGCGGCACGTTTGTATGCATCACAGAAAGCGGCTGGCGCCCTGATCCCAAGCTTTTGGCGAATAATATCAACATTTCGCTGGCAAAAACCGAATTGTTCGATAACCGTGGTCAACACATTAACCCACGTATTTGCGCCGGCAAGGCGGTGCGGTTGATGTGGAAGACAAATTCCTCGGTCATGGATGCGCTGTCAGAGGCGCATGCCTCTGCGGAAGAAGCGACAGCCAACTACCAGAAGGTCCAGAACGACTTCTGGAATGTGGGGAGAACAGCGTGATGCACAAGAAGCTGGAGTTACCGGGGATCGAGCGTATTCGCGCGCGGTTCCTCGATATGCTAGAGCAGCGCCAGCGTGCGCTGGCCGAGCACGCGCTTGCCGCCTGGGAAGGCAGCACGCTGCAAGAGATCAACGATAACCTCGCCGAAGCCCGTACCATTCTGCACCAGATCGCGGGCACGGCCGGTTCTTTGGGGTTCGACGATCTGGGCACCGTGGCGCGCGACAACGAGCTTGCGATTGACGCGCATCTGGATGGCCCCAAGGGCAAGATCGCCAACTGCCCGACCGAGATTATCTTTGGTCTGGATGACTTCCTGAAATCCTCCGAAGCGTTGATTGCCGAACAATCCGCGTTGGAATCCGCCTAAACGGTCCTTCGCGCTTCCGGCCCCCACGGGCCATTTGCCGTTGCAGCGCCTCGCGCTCCGGCGATGCGGGGTGTGCCCCGCTTTCCCAGACATCCCATTGATTTCCGCACCATGATGTAGGACGTTCGTCGCGCAACGAAATGCCCCTAGTCGAAAGCGGAACTGCACCATGACCCAACCCCACATCCTGATCGCAGGCGGCGGTATCGGCGGCCTAGCACTGGCGCTTTCGCTGCACCAGCTTGGCCTGCGCTGCACCGTTTATGAACAGGTGCGCAACTTGAAACCGCTGGGTGTGGGGATCAACATCCAGCCCAATGCCGTGCGCGAGCTGTTTGATCTGGGGTTGACCCAAGCGCAGCTTGACGAAATCGGCGTGCCCGCAAAGGAATGGGCGCTGGTCGGGCAGAAGGGGCAAGAGATTTACGCAGAGCCGCGCGGCACCGACGCAGGCTATCGCTGGCCGCAATATGCCGCGCATCGGGGCCAGCTGCATATGCTGCTGTATCAAACGCTGGTGGATCGCGCTGGTGCCGAGGCCGTGCAGCTTGGCGCCAAGATCACCGGATACACCCACGGGCCAGCGGGTGGCGTAACCGCGCATATCGCCCATGCCGACGGGTCACAGACACGTGCCGAGGGCACCCTGCTGATCGGTGCCGACGGGATACATTCCGCCGTGCGTGCGCAGATGCATCCCGATCAGCCGCCGATCCACTGGGGTGGTGCTTTGATGTGGCGCGGCACCTCGCGGGCAAAACCGGTGCGCACGGGGTCTTCGTTTGTCGGGCTTGGCGACCACCGCCAGCGCATGGTGATCTATCCGATTTCAGCCCCCGATGCCGAGGGCTATGCCACCATCAACTGGATCGCCGAAGTCACGCTGGACGAGACCGAGGATCGCAAAAGCGGTTGGTACCGTCCGGCGGAGCTGTCGGACTTTGCACATCACTTTGACGGCTGGACTTACGATTGGCTGGATGTCCCCGCCCTGCTGCGCGGCGCGACAGAGATTTACGAGAACCCGATGATCGACCGAGATCCGATCCCCACATGGGTCGACGGCCCTGTTGCCCTGATCGGCGACGCGGCCCATGCCATGTATCCCACGGGATCGAACGGCGCGAGCCAGGCGATCATGGACGCCCGCCATCTGTGCGCGCGCTTCCTGCAAGACGGGGTAACCCCCGCGGCGCTGCGCAGTTTTGACGACGCTTATTGCGGACCGATATCAGAGCTGATCCTACGCAATCGCGGGGCCGGTCCTTTCGGGCTGCTGAACATGGTGAACGACCGTTGTGGCGGTGCCTTCGACCAGATCGACGACGTGATCCCTCCTCAGGAACGGGCCGAGTATATGGCGCAGTACAAGACCGCAGCAGGATTTGCCGTTGATCGGTTGAATGCTTCTGACCCTACTTTGCCCCAGGTCGCACGCCTTACATAGTAAGCCCCTAGGATCACCGCGTATTTTTTGGGCAATGCCAAAAACGTGAGCGGCAAAAAAGTTATCTTACTAAAATTGTCGGGTTGACCTTCCCCGCGATACTGTTCAGGTATTGCGCATAATTTCCATGCCTCCGGCGCGGCCCGTCGATCCGCAATTGTCGACAGCATCCGCAGGCGCGATCCGTCAAAAGGAACTGAACGTATGACCCGCAGCTTGATGACCTCTGTGCTTGCATTGACCTTGGCCTCCCCCGCTTTGGCGGTAGAGAAGTCCGAGGTGATCGACACATACGCCGACATCGCCGAAGCCGCCTACGGCGACAGCCTGATCACAGCCCAAGCGCTGGTCGACGCCGTGGATGCCCTGATCGCAGAGCCCTCCGCCGACACGATGCAAGCCGCCCGCACCGCGTGGCTGGCAGCGCGCGTCCCCTACCAGCAGACCGAAGCCTACCGTTTCGGTAACCCCATCGTTGACGACTGGGAAGGCAAGCTGAACGCCTGGCCACTGGACGAAGGTCTGATCGACTATGTTGATGCCTCATATGGCGGGGCCACCGATGAAAACGCCGCCGCCGCGTTGAACGTTATCGCGAACGCGACCTTCACACTGTCGGGCACCGAAGTTGACGCCAGCACAATCACCCCCGACTTCCTTGCCGAAACCTTGCACGAAGCCGACGGGAACGAAGCCAATGTGGCGTCGGGCTACCACGCGGTTGAATTCCTGCTCTGGGGGCAGGATCTGAACGGCACGGAACACGGGGCCGGTGGGCGTGACTGGACAGACTACGCCACGGGCGAAGACTGCACCAATGATAATTGCGACCGCCGCGGTCAGTACCTCAAGGCTGCTGCCGATCTGATCGTGACCGATCTGGAATATATGGTTGCACAATGGGCCGAAGGCGGTGCCGCGCGCACCAACCTGACCGACAACGAAGACGGCGCGATCTCGGCGATGCTGACAGGCATGGGGTCGCTGTCTTACGGTGAGCTCGCGGGCGAACGCATGCGCCTTGGTCTGATGCTGAACGACCCTGAAGAAGAGCATGACTGCTTCTCGGACAACACGCACAACAGCCACTATTACGACGGTCTGGGCATCCAGAACGTGTACCTCGGAGCCTATGCGCGTACCGACGGCACGCTGGTCACCGGCCCGTCCCTGTCCGATCTGGTCGCTGCCGAAAACGCTGATCTGGATGCGGAAATGCAGCTGAACCTGTCGACCACCATGCGCAAGCTTGGCCAGATCAAGACCGCTGCCGAAGCGGGCATGTCCTATGACCAGATGATGGCGCGCGGCAACAAGGGCGGCGAAGCCTTGGTCATGGGGGGGGTGAACGCCCTGATCGCACAGACCAAGACCATCGAACGCGTCGTTGCCACACTCGGCGTCGATGACGTGGCGATTGAAGGCTCCGACAGCCTCGATAGCCCCGGCGCCGTGTTCGAGTAATACCCCGTTTTCATGAGTTCCTCCTCCCACTGAAAGTAAACAAGAATGAAGAAACTAGCTCTCGCCGGTTGCGCTTTGGCGCTGACCGGTGCCACTCCCCTTTTGGCTCAAGAACAGGCATTTGTCTGGGGCGGTGAGTTTGAAATCGGCGTCGACAGCACCGTCACATCCGATGATCCTGCAGGCGAGTTGACCGATAACTACGCCAGCCTTTCGCTCGCCTTCGAAGCTGGTGTCGCGACCAGCATCACGCTGTTTGGTGAAGTGACCCTGGAAAGCGTCACAGACCCGGCCGAGACCCGTCAGTTCGACGATCTGGGTCTTTATGTGAACGAACTTGGCCTGCGCTTTGATCTGGCCGCAGGCGAGCTGAGCGTCGGTAAAGTAAGCCCGACCTTCGCTGTTGCATGGGACGCAGCCCCCGGTTTCTACGGCACGTCGCTGGCCGAAGACTATGAGTTGTCCGAAGTGATCGGTGCGACATTCGACATGCCCGTCGCCGCCTCCGGCGGGGTTCTGTCCTTTGCGCTGTTCTATGCGGATGACACGGCGTTCAGCGACTCGCTGGGGACAAAACGCGGCCGCAACACCACCGCGGACGGCGGCGCGGGTAACACCGGCAAGCTGAACAACGTGGCGCTACAGTACACGCAAGAAGTTGGCGACACGACCTATTGGGTTGGCGGGCGTTTCCTGACCGCGGGTGACAGCGATGTATCCGACGAAAAAGGGGCCGTCATCGGGATGGCGCATGACTTTGGCAACGGTTTCGACCTGATCGCCGAAGTGGCCTATTTCGACGGGTTCGCAGGCACGGGCGAGGATTCCACCTATGCGACATTGGGCGGTTCTTACGTTCAGGGGCCGTGGGCCTACTCTGCCAGCTACACCGGCATCGACAACACCGCGAATGGTTACGACGATTTGATCACCGTGGGTGTAGACTACACGTTCGAGAATGATATGTCGCTTGGTGGTGGCGTCGGCTTCTACGATGTAGACGGCAACGACTTTACCGCTGTCGGGGCATCGCTGGTGATCCCCTTCTAATATCGAAATAGGGCAGAATATGCATTTCCTCCGGTCTTTTATCCCTCAGGCCCTGGTGATGTCCCTGCCCCTATTGAGCGGTCCGGTCTACGCCGGGCCGCTTGATGAACCCCATCTGGATATCATCCCGCGTACCGCCGATGAGACGGCCCGTATCGCCGATGTGACCGCCCCACCCGACAGTTTTGACGCCCCCAGCCCGTTCGGGGTGAACAGCGGCGGCGCGGCCACCGTACGCCCGCGCATGAACGCCGATGCGTTTTCGCAGGCCTCCGGCAATATGTCGTTCGAGGACGAGCTGACCTTCAAGCTGGGCAATGGGCTGTTTCGCAAGCTGTGGGTGTCGTCGCCTTCGTCGACGCTGGCCTCTGACGGGTTGGGGCCCTTGTTCAACGCGCGGTCGTGCCAAAGCTGCCACATCAAGGACGGGCGCGGCCACCCGCCCGAGGGCCCCGACGACAGCGCGATTTCGATGTTTCTGCGCGTATCTATTCCGGGCAATGAAGACGCCGGCAATATCAAAGAGATCGAAGGGTATCTGGCCACGCTCGCCGAACCCACCTACGGCACGCAGATGCAGGATTTCGCCGTCTCGGGGCATAGTGCCGAGTACCGCTTGCAGATCGATTATACCGAAGTCCCCGTGACCCTGTCGGGCGGGCAGGTCGTGTCCCTGCGGCAACCGACATACACCGCGGCTGATCTTGGCTATGGTCCGCTGCACCCCGACGCGATGCTGTCGCCCCGTGTGACGCCGCAAATGATCGGGCTTGGGCTTCTCGAAGCGATCCCTGCCGCGGATATTCTGGCGCTCGCAGACCCTAATGACGCCGATAGTGACGGTATTTCGGGCCGCGCCAATATAGTCTGGTCGCAGGAATACAATATGCCGATGCTGGGCCGTTTCGGGCTCAAGGCCGGGATGCCCACGATCCGCGAACAATCCGCGGGGGCCTTTGCGGGCGATATCGGCATCTCTAACCCGATCTTCGGCGATCCGTTTGGCGATTGTTCGACCATTCAGGATGCCTGCGTAAACGCGCCTCATGGGGCCGGTGACGTGCGCGGGTTCGAGATTGACGCCGAAGGGCTGGATCTGGTCACCTTCTACAGCCGCAACCTTGCCGTGCCCGCCCGTCGTGCCGCGGACACACCCGAGGTGCTGCGCGGCAAACAGGTGTTCCATGAAACGGGCTGCGCCGACTGCCACCAGCCCAGCTTTGTCACCCATCGTCTGAAGGACCAGCCAGAGCAAAGCTTTCAGCTGATCTGGCCCTATACCGATATGCTGCTGCACGACATGGGCGAAGGTTTGGCCGATCACCGCCCCGAGGCCCGCGCCACCGGCACCGAATGGCGCACCGCGCCGTTGTGGGGGATTGGCATGACCGAAACCGTATCGGGACACACGCAATTCCTGCACGACGGGCGCGCGCGGTCACTGCTGGAAGCCGTGCTTTGGCATGGCGGAGAGGCCGAGCCCGCCAAGAACCGCGTCATTGACATGCCGCCCGCAGACCGTGATGCTTTGATCCACTATCTGGAAAGTTTGTAACATGAAAAAACTGGTCCTCGCCCTTGGTCTTTTCTGCGCACCATTGGGTGCTGCGGCCGAGGTAGGCTCCGCCGTTTTGCGCGATGTGGTCGATCATCATATCCTGCCCCGCTATACCACACTGGCAGAGCGTACGGATGCACTGGCCAACGTTGCCCAACAGAATTGCGCTGCCGATGACGCCGCGTTGCGCGATGCCTACCACGAAGCCTTTGACGCGTGGATCGCGGTGAGCCATCTGCGTTTTGGCCCGTCCGAGACCGACAACCGCGCCTTTGCGCTGGCCTTCTGGCCCGACAGCCGTGGGGCCACACCCAAAACACTCGCGGGGCTCATCACGGATGCCGATCCCGTGGGCCGTGACGCGCAGGCCTATGCCGATGTTTCCATCGCGGGGCGCGGTTTCTATGCGCTCGAATTCCTGCTGTATGACGATCAGATCAGCACGATCGGCGATGCTGGCTATCGCTGCGCTTTGGTGCAGACGGTAACTGCCGATATCGCCACGCAGTCCCAAGCCATTCTGGACGGCTGGTCCTCTGGCTATGCCGAGGCCGTTGCCACCCCTGCCGAAGGAGGTCCCTACCGCAGCACCGAGGAAGCGGCGCAAGAGCTTTTCAAGGCGCTGAACCTCGGGTTGGAGTTTACCGCCGACACCCGCATCGGACGCCCCATGGGCAGCTTTGACCGCCCGCGCCCCAATCGGGCAGAGACGCGGCGATCGGGGCGGTCTTTGCGCAATGTCGTGGTCGCGCTCACCTCTCTGCAGGATCTGGCGGAGCGGTTGGCGGCGGATGACCTGGCCGTGGTGGCCGCCTTTGACGACCGGTTTGACGAGGCGCTGGCAATCGCTGCCGACCTGGACGACCCTGTGTTCGCTGGAACGGCCAAGCCGCAATCCCGTCTGCGTGTAGAGGTGTTGCAGCAGTCTGTTGCCGCGATCCGCGATGTGGCCCGCCAAGATCTGGGCCCGCATTTGGGCGTCGCTTCGGGCTTTAACGCATTGGACGGAGATTGATCCCATGACCAACCGCCGCCATTTCATTGCAGGGATGCTGGCATCAGGATTGGTGCCCGCGCCGACTTGGGCCGATGCGGGCGGGCCGGCCTATCTTGCCGCTGCCGGCCTGCGCGACGGCAGCTTTGTGCTCTGCGGTATCGACGCGGCGCTTGAGGTGGTATTCGAAATCCCCCTGCCCGGTCGCGGCCATGCGGCGGCGGCGCATCCGTCCAAGCCGCAAGCTGTCGCCTTTGCACGGCGCCCCGGCAATTTCGCACTGGTGATCGACTGCATGTCGGGGCGGGTCAAAGCCACGCTGCACGCGCCCGAGGGGCGGCACTTCTACGGGCACGGGGCTTTTTCCGCCGACGGGAGCCTGCTTTACACGACCGAAAATGACTATGCCAACGGCATCGGTCGCATTGGTGTCTGGGACGTGGCGCTTGGCTATGTACGCGTCGATGAATTTGCCAGCGGCGGTGTCGGCCCTCATGATATCAAACGTCTGCCCGGTGGCGACACGCTGGTCGTGGCGAACGGCGGGATTGATACGCATCCCGATTCAGGGCGCGCCAAGTTGAATATCCCAACCATGCGGCCCAACCTCACCTACATCAACGACCGCCGTATTCTAGAGCAGATAGAACTGCCCCATGACATGCACCGCAACTCGATCCGGCATCTGGCCGTAGGGTCCGACGGGCGTGTCGCTTTCGGGATGCAATGGCAAGGCGACGGCGATGCCCCCGCGCTTGTCGGGCTGCATCAGCAAGGGGAAACACCGCTCTTACTGGACGGTGCCGAAGATATGCACGGGTACATCGGCAGTATTGCCCTGTCGGACGACGGGTCCGAGATTGCCGTAACCTCGCCCCGTGCCGGTTTGGTGCAGGTATTTGACGCAGCAACCGCGTCATACAGCCGTAGTATCGCGCTTACCGATGTCTGCGGTGTTGCCGCGGCACCGGAAGATTTTGTTGTGACCAGCGGTACCGGTATCGTTCAACGTCTCTCTGGCAGGTTGAACCCGGAAAAACCGCTGATGTGGGATAATCACCTCGTCCGGCTTTAAGCTCTGGCGGGTTGGCTTGATGTCACCGGCTTACATCTTCGAAAACGCAAAAAGCCCCCGTGGCCAGCACCTTGGCCGGCCCACAGGGCAAAGTAGTAAGGGCCGGAGCAGGCCCGAAAATCGATTAAGCTGATGAACTCTGCCCCGCGAAAATTCGCGCGTTGAGGGTCCACGAAAAAGGGAAAGCGCCGCATTCGATGCCCGTCTGCTGTTAAGTCCTTTCAAATCATATCGGGTCGAACACGGTGCTTTCTCGGGCCCTGGCTGCGGCGAGGCATGCCGCTTTGACAGGGCAAACCAGTTAACTTTGACGCATACCTCCTTTCGTTGCCGGGCTTTTGCCCCACAAAAGGGCATCTATTGTTGTGGCTCCCATGTGGTCCGCCATCGCGCCGACCACAGTCTCGTTCACGCCGCTCAGGAAATTCACGAGTTCCGTCAGCGTCAGCTCTTCGAGCAGCAGCTTGAGCGTGCCGGCACCTACATTGTGCAGCAGCTCGTCCAGTTCTTCCGCCTCGAGCACATTCAACAGACGCGTCGCGGCAGGGGTGTCGAGGTTTGCAAGCAACACCGCAGCGCTGCCGACACCAAAGGCGCGGTCGAATTCATCGGTGCCGAGGGCGGTCACAAAGGCGTCGATCTCGGCCGAGGTCGCGTTGTTCAGCGCGTCGGCCAGTTTGAAGGCTGTCTGCCCTTCGGCAGAGAAATCAAACACAGCGTCGATCAGATCTTCGGCCTGGGCAGCGACACCCACGAAGACCGCGCGGGCCCCGTTTTCCATCGTGATGATGACGTCACCGTCGCGCAAATCGCGGGACCCGGTCAGGCACATGGCAGCGCGCAGATCAGCGCGGGAAGAAAACTGACCCAGGAAGGTGATCGCATCGCCGCGGGCGACGTCAAAATTATTGACGACGATATGCGTGTCGGAGGGTACCACGATAAAGTCAGGCGTGGCGATGGTCATTGTCTCCTGGGTCAGGTCGGGTTGTGCAGTCTGGGGCGTGGCCCAGACGTCCTGCACATGAGAGAAGCCAGCGTTGATCTGGATGGCCTGCGTCGGGTCCGCATCTGTCGGCATGACATAGCGGGCGCAGCGCATCCGGTCCGCCGCGAGTTTAAGCGCGGTGCTGTCGGCCGTGATGTCCAAGACGGAGTCGGTAGCGTTTCCCGAAACATGGATGCCAAGTACTGCACCCAAAACCGCCTCGCGCAGGGAGGAGTTGTTGGCGATCTGGGCCAGTTCTAGGAATGTTGCGTTTGCCATCGTCTTCACCTTGGGTTTGTTTCAGCCTGTGTTTGGTAGCTGTTAAGATGAAATTAACGCTAAATCCCAAGGGCGTCGCGGGCCTAGGCGGGTAGTCCAAAGCAGCTTGTGGCTATGGCGCTATCCCAAAGGATAGGTATCTGCTGCTGCAGTGGCACTATTCACCCTGCCCTGCAGGCAGAAACGGAGTTTACCATTGCCAAAAAAGCCCGCCCCGCCTAGCCTTTTCGCAACTGCAAAAAGCGCCCGATCAACGAGGCGCAGCAAAAAACGCAGTTAGAGCAGTAGTGAAAGGACAGCACCAGACGACATCCAAGTTGCCATGCTCCGCAGCATATGCCGCGGGGGCGCAATGGAATCGATCGCTTTGGAGCTTTTACAAGTGGTTTGACGTTGTGATGTTTGATAGCAGGAGGCGGGCTTTGACTATGCTTTCCGGCGTCCGCAAAGCGACGAGATGAACCAGAAAGAGAATATGGCGGGCGCTAAAATCGTGAAACAGGCATGGGGCAAGCTGCGTCGAACGCTTTTGGGTGCAGCTATCGCCCTGATCGGTGCACTGCAACCGGCGGCTGGTCAGCAGGTCGACACGATGGATGCGCCCCGTGACATCACCATCGGTATTCTCGCGTCCGAAGGGATCACCCGCGCGCTGGACAGCTGGTTGCCGATGGCCGCCGCGCTGAACACCGCCGCACAGGGCGCAGAACTGAACTACCGTTTCAAGATCGCGCCTTACACCGACGCCACAATGATCAATAAAATCTCGCAAGGCGCGCTGGATTTCTTCCTTGTCGATCCCGCGGCCTTTGTCGTGGCCGAGGTCGAAAGCAACGCCCGCCCGCTGCTCTCTGTCGCCCAGATGTGGGACGGACAGGTTTATGATAAAACCAGCGTCGTCGTCTTTACCACCGCTGACAGCGATATTCGCGCCATCCCGGATATCGCGGGTCGCAGCATCATGGGGGTGTCGGCCGATGAAATGACCGGTTGGAAGCTCGCGCTGCAAGAGTTTCGCAAGTACCGGCTGGATATCGACGATATCGCGTCCCGCGCGCTGTTCTCGGGCGGGAACCAACGCGAGGTCGTCTATGCCGTGCAAGCCGGTCTGGTGGATGTGGGCGTCGTGCGCGCCGGTGTGCTCGAAGCACTGGCCCGCGACGGCGTGATCGATATGAACGATTTCCGCCCCGTGTCCCCTGTCGATCATCCAGGCTATCCGTTCTGGGCCAGTACCATGTTGTATCCCGATTGGGTGCTGGGGACGATCCCCGGCGTGCCGCAGGCGGCGTTAACCATTCTTGTCGACACCCTGTTGGGCCAGGATACCGGCAGCCCCGAGGCGATTGCCGCCGGTGGCACCGTCTGGCTGCCCCCGCAAAATTATCAATCGGTGCACGAGCTGCTGATCTCTTTGCGTGCGCGCCCCTACGAGAATTACCTGCAGCGCTCCGCCTTGCGCATTGCGTCAACCTACAAGTGGCTGGTGTTGGGCACGCTGCTGCTGATCGTGTTTTCGCTGTTGTTCCTGATTTTCCAGCTGCGCGAAAACGCGCGACAGGCCCACGCCCGCAAGGATGTGCTGAAGTCGGAAGTTCGGTCCAAGCAATTTTATCGCAACGCGGTAGAGGCCCATACCGTGTTCTGCATGCTGAACCAGAACGGCGCGATCACCCATGTGAACGACCAGTTTGTCCAGGCCAGCGGCCGGTCCCGCGAGGCGCTGATCAGCACGCCGTTGGTTGATGTCATGGATGCGGGCAATCGCGGTGTGCTGACGGGCGATGTCTTGCCCGCCATGATGTCGGGCACCCCGTGGAAAGGCACCATCGTTCTGCATAAAACCGACGGCAAGGCGGTCTGGCTGCAATGTAGCTTTATTCCGATCACCGACGGCGAAAAACAGCTGCGCGAGATCGCGATTGTCGCCTCGGATATGACCAAGACCCGCGAAGGCGTGTCAGAGGCGCGGTTCAACAACACGTTGGAACTGTTGCAGGATCATGTTGTTGTCTTCCAGCCGCAAACCTATGCGGTGATGTATGCCAATGCATCGGTCGCACGACACCTGATGCGACATGATGAAAGCGACGACTGGCGCGGCAAGAGCCTGTCCGACCTGATTGGCAAACGGGATTATGACAGTCTGCGCGAACGCTGCGCCGGCCTTATCAAAGGGCCAGAGCGGCGCGTCACTTGGGAGGTCG
Source organism: Sulfitobacter sp. CB2047 (assembly GCF_000735125.2). NCBI lineage: Bacteria > Pseudomonadati > Pseudomonadota > Alphaproteobacteria > Rhodobacterales > Roseobacteraceae > Sulfitobacter > Sulfitobacter sp. CB2047. The sequence goes on from NZ_CP072614.1 coordinate 99,756, forward strand.
AGGCGAAATCAGGCATCACCTACGACATCAGCCTTGAATATGTCTGCCCCGCCCAGGACGAACCCCGGTTCATCGCGATTTACCGCGATGTGTCGCAGCGCAAGGTGGCCGAAAAAGCAAAGACCGAATTCCTGTCCACCGTCAGCCACGAATTGCGTACGCCGCTGACCTCTATCAAAGGGGCCTTGGGGCTGGTGCTATCAGGTGCCACGGGGCAGTTGCCTGACAAGATGAAGGGGCTGATCACCATCGCCGCCTCAAGCTGTGACCGGCTGATCCTGCTGATCAACAGTATTCTGGATATGGAGAAAATCGAAACCGGCACGCTTGATTTCCGGATGAAGGCGCTGAACCTGTCCGAGACGCTGAATACGGCGCTGGTGCCGAACCAGCTTTATGCCGAACGCGCAGGCGTATCACTGCGCCGTGTCGATACCCCCGATGACGATGTAATGCTGACCTATGGCGACTCTAAACGCTTGGTGCAGGTGCTGGATAACCTCTTGTCCAACGCGGTGAAGTTTTCGGAACACGGCGGGGAGATCCTGATCGCCCTGCACGCGGTCGGGGATCAGCTGCGCATTTCGATCCGCGACTTCGGCACCGGCATTCAGGCTGCCGCGCAGGCGTCGGTGTTTGAAAAATTCACCCAAGGCGACAGTTCTGACAGCCGGTCCAAGGGGGGCACGGGGCTGGGGCTGACCATCGCCAAAGTCATCATCGATCACCATCAGGGACAGATCACGTTCTTCAGCCGCGAAGACGTGGGGACAGAAATTATCATCTCCCTCCCCCGCCTCGCGCAAGAGGACGCGCCAGCACCCGACACGCCGGTGCAAGTCGCCCCGCCAACGGCCTTTTCTGCCGCATTGGAACAGCAGGCCCGCAAGACGCCGTCTGTCATCAAAAAGACCGCCGCGGAACATCTGGTGCAACAGATCACACGCGCGGGATACGGACCGGAGTTCGAGCTTGGCAAAGCCGACGTCGGGCGTCTGGCCGCAGGTGTCGAAATCGTCGGCGCGCCGTTGCTAAATAAATGGATCACCCAGAACGAACGCGACACGCTATCGCAGTTGATCGGCGCGGGCGCGATTGCGGATGCGGCGGTCTGTGTGATCGAAGCCGCCTCGGACACGGATCACAGCGCGGCGGCCAGCGCATCCACCGCTGTGGCTCAGTTGCGGGCATGGTTCGCCACCTGTGCCGAACCCATCGGCAATCCCGCGCAACCGCTGACCATCGCGGCAGTCGATCACCCGGATGTGGCAAGCTGGCTTGAAACCGAAAGCATCGTGACCTTTGACGATACCGTAGATCTCGCAAAATCAGTCGCGACGTCGCAGGCGGATGTCGTGCTGACCTTTGCCATCAACGACGGGTCGGCCAGCGTCATGGCGGTGCCAACCTCGCAAGGTTTGATGCCCTCGGGCTGGCCGGTCTGCGTGCTGGTCATCCGGAATGTAGAGAACAAGAATTCGCTGGGTGTGGTGTCAAAATTCAGCAGCGGGCGCTAAGGCAAAAAGCGTCACCGGCGCTGCAATACAAACAGCGCGCGCGACGCGTCGTCTAGTGCGGCCTGTTCTGCCCTGTCGGCATCGGCTTTCGCCTCGGTTTGCACTTTCGACAGCACCGTTTGCGTGGTCTTAAGCGCGCGGAACTGCGCGAAAAGCGCATCCTCTAGCGTGTCGATCTGCCCTGACAGCGCATCCCCCTCCGCCGCCAAGCCACGTTGTTGCCGGTCAACCGAGGATAGGTAGGCGGGCAAATAGGCCTGTGTTTCCAAGGTGCTGCCCGTCTGTTCAGCAATCGCCCGCTGGGTCAGCGCCGCACTTTGTTCCGTCAGCGATGTCTGCTGTGCCCGCAGGCCCGCAAGCTGTGCCCCGATGGCATCCAGCTCGTGTTGCCGGATGGTGTTGATCAGCTTGAGCGCAGCGATCTGACGGCGTCCGGCCATGGGTTATGCGGCCTCTGGCATCTGTTTGCGGGCCTCTTCCATATCGTAAAAGCTGGGCTGCAGGCTGGTGGGAATGTTGCCGCGCCCGATCTCGGTGCAGATCGCGGGAGAATGGCCATGCAGGATCGCGATAAAGATGTCGCGGATCACGGCGTAATAAATGCCGTCCTGCTCTTCGATGGCTTGCAGACGGTTGGCGACCGGAGAGACGAAAAGATAGGCAAGGAAAACCCCAAGGAATGTCCCGACCAACGCGCCGCCGATCATCGCCCCCAGAACCGCAGGCGGCTTGTCGATCGACGACATCGTCTTGATCACGCCTAAAACCGCCGCAACAATCCCGATGGCGGGTAGCGCGTCGGAGACGGTGGTCAGCCCGTGGGGGGCTACCAACGCTTCATGGTGGTGCTTCTTGAGCTTGCGGTTAATGACATCTTCCGCCTGATACGGGTCATCGAACTGCATCGCCAGCATACGGAAACTATCGGTGATCAGATCAATGGCAAAGTGGTCTTTCTGCAACTTGGGATACTGCGAAAAGATCGAACTTTCTTGCGGGTTTTCAATATGTTCATCTAGTGCCAGCATGCCATTTTGCTGGTACTTGCGGGCCAGCGTATACATGAGGTTCAGCAGGTCCACATAGTCGCCCGAATTCCACTTGGGGCCCTTGAATGCCTTGACCAGTGCGCGCCCTGCCCCCGCGATATTGGCAAAGGAATTCGCCGCAATAAACGAGCCAAGCGCGGCACCGCCGATCATCATACCTTCGAACGGTAGCGCGTGGGTGATGATGCCCATGTCGCCGCCAGAGAGCATATACCCCCCAAAGACCATGCCCATCACGACCACGAAGCCCAGAATAATCGTCATTTGTTTTCCACTTGCAAGTTTCCAAGCACTTTAGGCATTTTCATTGAAATCTCAAGAACAGTTCATTGTGTTCCAAGTTTAAAAATTTGTCGCTCAAGACCAATTGCTATCTTTCCATGGTGTGACTAAGGTAAACCTCAGAATAAGCTGGAGAGTGCCGTGATCTCGGATGTTGAAACCACAATGATTGTCCTGATTGATGCGGACGATGTGAAATTCGCATTCTCGGGCTGGCCGGATCACATTTGCCTCGCGGCGTGCCTGTCCAGCTTTGGGACCTGCAGCATGATCGTGTTTCGCCGCGATGAACGCCACTTGATGCCGGATCGTTTGGTCAAGCTGCTGAAGCTGCGCCGCGAAAACACCTGCTTTGTCCCCGAGGTCGACGGCTTCAAGACCAAGCAATTCCTATATTCCGACGAACGCCGCTTGATGGCGCTGGTCGCATCGGACCCGGTGGTGCTGGAAGAAGCGGTCGATTACGCCGTGAACTACAACTACGCGCTGGAAGAAGGGCTGGACCCTGCCAAGATGCTCGGCCTTGATATTCCCACAGCCGACCCCGTGGTCGCTTCACCGCGCGGCACGATGGTAAATGAAGAAGCAAACCCCATGCTGCCAGAGTTTCTGCGCCGCTCGGTCGAACGATCCCGCCGGCCGATCTTTGCCAGCCGACGGGTCCCCACCTTGGGCGAGTTGATCAGAGCCTGATCACCGCAGCGCGTTGCGCAGGTTCAAGAATACATCATCCTTCAAAGGTGCCGCCACAGGCTCGACATTCTGTGCGACCCGTTGCACCTCGCCACTGTTTTGTGGCGCTACGGGCGCAGGGATCGACGCCTTATACAGCTTCTCGCCGGTCTCGGCTGGCGGTGTCGCCGCATCAATCTGCGTCGGGGCTACGTCATCGCCGGCATAATCCTCGACCTTCTGATATTGAACCGACACCGTGATCCGACGGTTAGACGCGTCGGTCGGGTTTTCGGGCACCAGCGGCGCGGTATCGGCAAGGCCCGACACGCGGATGATACGATCACGTGCGACGCCCGAGGCTTCGAAAACACGGCGCGTGGCGTTGGCACGGTCCGAGGACAGATCCCAGTTGTCGTATTTCTGGCTATTGGCAAAGCGGACAGCATCGGTGTGCCCTGACAGCGTGATTTTATTCGGCAGGCGCGCCAAAGACTTACCCAAATTCGCGAGCAGCTGATCTGTGGCACCCTGCATTTCGGCACGGCCACTATAGAACATCGGCTGCCCTTCCTGATCGATGATCTGGATCTGCAAGCCTTCGGGGGTTTGCTGGAAAATCAGGTTCTTCTTCAGCGGATCAAGGTCGGGATTCTCCTGCATCGCCTGCAAGATATCCTGCTCTAGCTTTTTGAACTTTTCATTGTCCAATGCGTGCACATTATCAATGGTCGCATCGCCAGCCGACTTTGACCCATCGGATGCGGTTTGCGACGCGCTGGCAACATTGGCCGCGGCAGGGTTTTCATGGGCACCGTCTTCGGAGCCGATCTGCGTCTCATCTGGTACCGATGTCGCGGTTTCGTCGCGGATTTCCCACTTGGCCGAGGCAGGATCGTCGATTTTCCCAAGCTCGCTGCCACGGGCCACAATCGCCCCATTCGAAGCGGTCAATGTACCGGGTGGCCCCAGGGTAGCACCGTCCAATACACCACTGCCGCCGGGCAGGGTCGCATTGGTAAAGTATTCGGCAATCCCGCGCAGCTTTTGCTCGTCCGCGCTCGAGAGAATCCACATCAGCAGAAAGAACGCCATCATCGCAGTCATGAAATCAGCATAGGCGACCTTCCAGCCGCCACCGTGATGTCCACCGCCTTCGATAACTTCTACTTTTTTAAATACGCGCGGCTGTGTCGTCGCTGCCATATGTCCTGCCTCTATTCTCGCGACCACGGGGGTCGGTTCGGCAGAGGTGCTTCTGCACCGACTGCCTCAGAGACATGTATCGAGGGGGATTAGGTGCTCCGCAGGACAAAACGGTGGCAAAGGAAAGGCATTTGAACTTTACAGCTGCGACCCAAGATTTGCCTGCACCGCCTCGTCGCGGGCATAGCGACCAAGGCCGGCTTTCTTTGCATAATCCGCTTTGCGCAAAGAATAGTTCGGGGCGACGAGGGGATGATCATCATCAAGATTGAACTTTATCCGGTATTCGCTCTCGCTCAGCCCGTGCTCTGCGCGCAGGTGACGCTTGAGCATGGTAAAGGATCGGCCGCAGCACAGGCAGGTGACGGAATCATCGGTAAAAGACTCGGCAACCGGAACCGCGGGAATGGCGGTTTCAGTCGTAAACTGCACTGCTACCTTGCTGATTTCAGCTTTGGCGGCTGAGGGCTGGAGCCCGGCGAGCGCGGCGGGAAGCGCCTGCGACAACGCCAGAATGTCTTGCACGGTTGCGGATTCACGGCCAGCGAATGCGGTAATCACGCGAATTGCGGCCTCGGAAACGGGGGGATCTGTAAACTCTGTCACTTTCGTATGCGCCTTTACTACGTCGGTGCGGGATGAAGCCTCGTGAACAAATCTTGGAAACTCTACTAGAATACCAAGATTGTCCGCCAACCTCACAAAAATTGTCAATGTCTCTTAAGTATAGGTTGGCCCGCCGCAAGGAATGGCGAAAGGACAACAACTTATGAACTCAAGATAAACTGCGGTGGATTAATTCAACCGGTGGCGGTCGGGATGCAAGCTCGGCAGGTCAGATGTGGCAAAACCTTGCCGTTTCTGACCACTCTCTGCGACTGCGGACAGAACACCCGACTTGGCCACAACTTCTGCCGCGTGAAGGATCACCGCGCGCATGTTTTCATCCTGCACCGCCTCGTCGCGCAAATGGACCAGCCGTTTGGCCGCCGCGAGCGCACGCCGCTTTGGCGCAACAATTTCAAGTATGTCTGCCATTTTCTAGCGCCTATTCTTGAGGTTCTCTCAGACGCGTTCTGCAGTCTGCAAGGATATACATAGCGTGGAAGGTTAAAGAATAGTGAACGTATGGCTTTTTCATGACAAGCAGGCCCAATTATTGCCGCATAACTCTGACTTTGATTTCGCCCACGGGTTCGTGCAACAAAGGGGTAACCCAGTTCATCGCTCCCTTTCCTAGTATATGGCCGTTATCATCGTGTCCTTTCCGCGTCTCGCCGCAATGCTATCCGTTACCGAACATCCATCGGTCAACCCATTGGGGCAGCGCGATAAATGACCAAGATCCTACTCGTCTCGACGGCACCTTCGGTGCGCAACGCCCTGAACTATTTATTTACGGTTATCCTAAAATTTGACTTTGAATGTATAGACTTTGACGCCTGCGAAGATTGGCTACACAACAATGAAAACGTTAATGCCATTTTCGTCGATATGACCGAAGCGAACAGCAACCCGGCACCGCTGATCAACAAACTCACCACCCACGCGCAGCCCGGAGTCGTGCTCGCGATACAAGAGTTGAAGGGGGTATGGGGTGCCGATGCGTTTGAAGCGGGTGCGATCGATGTCCTCACATGGCCCTGCAATCTGCGCGAGCTGTCTTTGCGACTGAACCGACGGCTACCAACCCCTACGCCGTCAGTTGAACAACCTCACGATGTGAGCTGGGATGTCGAAGCGTATATCGCTCTGCGCGCCGGATTAACGACGGCGGAAGCTCAGATCATGCGGGTATTATTCGCGCAGGACGGGCAAATCGTGACCCGCGATGCGCTTAGTCTCGCCGTGGAATCTCGGCCGTGGCGATATGGTGATCGGAAATTTGATGTCCACGTCGCGAAAATCCGTAAGAAATTTGCGGACACATTTGATGAACGTATTTCCGTCGAAACGGTACGGTCCAGTGGCTACATGCTGCGCACGGGCGGGCTGAATGCATTCGATCCGACGTAAGGGGTGTCTGTGCTTGCACGGTGAGAGAATCGCGCCTTTCCGCACTCACACTTACCGCACATTCTCAACATATTTATTGTAAATTCGCATATGGGCGAACATGCAGCCATATTTTGCCCCGCCCACCAATACTTGTGCTGTGGATAACATTTCGCCCCATATTTGGTTCCCAAAAATATGGGTGATCGGGGGAATTTTGCCGAAATCACCGCAAGCGTCAGCGCAAAACCGCTGCGCTGATCGTTGTTGGAATTCAAGAACAGCTTGCGAAGTTTAACAAATCCGGAATTCAAAAAACCGTGTCGGGAAGATACCTTGGGGTTGCACACGCGACACTTGGGGAAGTTTTAACTATGCGTTCTGATTTGATGGGGCACATCTGGGGCGGTCGGCTGGAATTTTGCGCCGATCCTTGCAACACGCCCTTGGGCCGCATCCTGTCGTCACTGCTGGCGTCGCCGATCACCCGTTTCACCGTCGCCGTAGAGGACGCTGATCTTACGCCCTTCGCGATCTACGCCGGAGAAGAGATCATTTCCGGCGCTTCCCTGGCCGATGTTCTAGATCAGGAGTTTGGCCTTGATCTGGAAGATGACGCCATCGTTTTGATCGAACCCTGCGCCCAACCAACCCTGACGCCTACGTGCCCCGTTCAACTTGGCCACCACATCGGCCATATCATCGTTTCCCTCGCCCAGTCCGAGCGTGACGGCACCGCCCCTGACGGCTTGCTTTCCTCTGATAATATCGCCCATAGCTTTCACCGCGAAATGCTGCGCACGGTTACTCCGGGCCAGCACATTCATTAACACTGCGGCCCCCCGAAAACCCCGCCACAGTGTGACATGCAAAGCATGATTTAAAAACAAGTGCTTAAAATTATCCTTGCTTTCAAGAAATTAAGGATTTTTTAATTCTCCCTTAACTCTGCCACCCTATAGTTGAACCGAGGCAGAATAAAAAGGCAGTGAAATGAGTGTAACCGCGTATAAGCGGACCATCTCGCACACCGAAGATCCGCGCCAGATTGAGCGTCGGATTTTGGCGAGCGTGACATCCAAACTTGAAAACAAATTCGAAGCATTTGACGGTGCTGCGGAAAAATCTCAAAAGCTTCAGATGCTTGCAGATGGCCTGCGCGATACCCTGTGGGAGAACCAGCGCGTTTGGCTCACATTCAAGGCCGATTTGGCCGAGAAGGATAACGGGCTGACGGCCGATTTGCGCGCTGCGCTGATCTCGCTTGCTCTTTGGGTGGAAAACCACACCAAAGCGGTCCTGTCAGGGTCTAAAAATGTGAAGCCTTTGATTGATATTAACCGCAGTATTATCGACGGTCTGAGCGGACGGGCTGCAAAAGTCGCGGCGGAGTAAGCTTTATGGCGCTGCGATTAACCCTGAAACCGAACGAGCGGATCCTGATTAACGGCTGTGTCGTGCGCAACGCCGATCGCCGTCAGATGATTGTGATCGAGAATCAGGCTGACATCGTGCGTGAAGCCGATCTGTTAAAAGAGGATGAAGAGCGCACCCCTGTAAAAGAGGTCTATTTCTTCATCCAGACCGCCTTGCTTGAGCCATCGACCCGTAAAAAATTGGTGTCGATCATCCAAAAGAAACTAGGCGCGCTTGCGCCGGTTTTCCACGACGAGATGGCCAGCCACATCTTTGAAGCCGCGGCTCACGTGTCTTCTGCTGACTTCTACAAAGCGATGCGCACATTGCGCCCCCTGATCGAATATGAAGAAAAATTGTTCAAAATGATCCGAGAAAAGAACACAGCCACGGCAGCGGAATAGGGTAAACCTATGATCAGCATTTCAGGTTTAGGCAGTTCCACCGCGCTCAAGCTGATTGACGCAACGCGGGACAAACAACTTGATCTTATGCGTGATTCCGCCGCCAACAAACGCGCGGAAGAAGCGTTTCGCGACAGAATCGGCGACATCTCCAGCCCGGAAGAGCTGATCGCGGATTTTGAAGTCTACAGTTTTGTAATGCGGGCCTTTGACCTGGAAGACCAGATTTTCGGCAAAGGGCTGATCCGTAAAATGCTGGAATCCGATCCGGTCGAACCTTCATCCCTGCTGAACCGACTGACCGACAGCCGCTTCCGCGAAATGCATCTGGCCCTTGGCTTCACGACAGAGGCAGGTCCGCAGACCCCTGATTTGACGGACCCTGATTTCCTGAATGATGTGACGACACGCTTCTATAATCGGCAGTACATTAACGAAAATGACGCCCAGAACGAGACCGTGGGCACGGTATTAGAATTTCGTGACAAGTTTAGCGGCATTGATAACTGGTTCGAGGTGCTGGCCAGCGAGAAGTTGACTAACTTTTTCCAGGTCGCCTTGTCATTACCCGAACAGATGTCTGCCCTTGATCTCGACAAACAAAAGGCGCTTCTCGCTGATAAATTCGACCTCGAAAAACTGGCGGATCCGGCGGAACGTGAGAAGCTGATCGCGCGCTACGTCGCCATTTCAGATGCCGTTAACCCACAGGGATTTCAGGCAAATTCAATAGCACTTGACCTGCTGCAATCCTACAATCTGGGCGGCCAGTTCGTGCCGATCACAATCGATGTGACGGCTGTCACATTCTCTGCATCGCGCCTGTATCGCTGATCAGCTCGGCATATCCGACATCATATCGTCGTCGTTTTCGGGCAAGGATACCTCCCCTTCCGACATCAAACGCAATGCGGCTTCGACCAACTGAGCCTGCGCGCCTTTAACATCTTTGGACCGGACAGGGCCCATAGAAGACATTTCATCCTGCAGCATTCCGCGTGATCGCGAAGGCAGGGACGCCAGGAAATGTTCACGCACTTCTTTCTTGGCACCACGTAGCGCCATCGGCAGGGTATTCCCGCTCACTTCGCGCATGATTTTACCCAACATCATTTCGTTGAATTTAACCAAATCGTCGAAAACAAACATTTTTTGCTTGATGGACAAGAGCTTATCGGGCTGGCGCTCTTCCAGGTTGCGGGTGAGATTAACCAACATATCTTCATCGAGTTTGTTGAAAATCGACACCAACTGGCTCTCGATCCGGGCTTCAGCGCTGTTTCCGGCCTTGGCCAACACATCTTCACGCAGTGTATTCTCAATATTCTGAATCGTATCGATCGGCAGCTTGTCCATGCCCATGATGCGCTCTATCAGATCAGCGGCGCGTTCGGCCCCCAAAAGCGGCAATACTTTCGCTGCGACGTCAGGCCGGATTCGTGTCAGGATGACCGCGATCGTCTGGTTGTGTTCCTTCTGAAGAAAGGCGACCAACTCCTTCTCGTCCAGATCCGACAGGTCTTTCCAAACGTTATCGATCTTTTTGCCGTCAATTTCCTGCAAAATTTCAGCAACACGATCTTCGGGGAGGAATTCTTTCAGCAATCCGCGCGCAGCATCAATCGAGCCAACCACACTACCGCTGTGATTCACTTTTTCATCAAATTCCGCGATGATTTCTTCGACGATACCGGCGTCGACTTCGCCCATCGTCGAGATAGCGGTAGTGATCTGGCGGATCTCATCAACATCAAGCTGCTGCATGATCGCGCCGCCCCTCTCCTCACCCAAACACAGAAAAAGGATCGCCGATTTCTGCGCGCCGGACATGTGGCGATGTTTGCGAAGAGGTACAAACTGGTTCATGAGATCGTCGATTCCCGCAGGCTGGATATTATCGCACAAGGATAGCCGAAACTATTCTTGTTTGACATGGCTATTTATGACCGCGGCGGTTTATCCGGACACGTAGGATTGAATCAGCGATCCAGCCAGCATGTACCACCCATCGATCAGTACGAAAAAGATGACCTTGAAGGGCAGCGAAACCAACACGGGCGGCAGCATCATCATGCCTGCGCTCATCAAAACCGATGCCACGATCAGGTCGATCGCGATGAATGGAAGGTAAATCAGGAAGCCGATGGTAAACGCGCGACGCAGCTCCGAAATCATGAACGATGGCACCAGCACCCGCCAGCTTGGCAGCGCAGCAGGCCCATCCGAGGGCGGCGAGGCTTCATCCGCAATATCGGTGAAAAGCTGAAGGTCCTTGTCGCGCGTATTCACCAACATGAAGTTGTAAAACGGCTCGGATATATTGCGCACGGCCTGCTCTTCGATGATGGCGTTTTCCATCAAGGGGACCAGCCCGCCCTCCCACGCATCCTCGAACACCGGCTGCATTACAAAGAAGGTCATGAACAGCGCCATAGCGTTCAACACGATGTTCGGTGGCGTTTGGTTCAGCCCAAGCGCAAGCCGTAACATCGAGAAAACAATGACAAATCTGGTGAAGCTCGTGACCATCACCAAAAGCCCCGGTGCCACGCTCAGGACCGTAATGATCGCGAACAGCTGGATCAGACGGCCCGACAGGCTGGCCCCCTCGTCCGTGCCCGGCGTTACGTCACCGAAAGCCGAAGAGAGGTCCCGCACCATGCTGCCAAGGTCTGCCTCTTGCGCCCATCCAGTCGATGCGGACGCGACGATACCGGCCAAAACCAAGGCCAGACCACACATCACGCGCGGTGCAAACAGGGGCAGCAAACGGGGGGACATCAGATCTCTGAGACGAAGTCTTTGACGATCTCACGCAGCGCAACTCCAAGGGAATCCCCCTGCACGCGCACCAGATCACCGCGCGCGACCATGCGATCGTTAATCATGATGTCGACGGGTTCACCCACGCGGCGGTCAAGCTCGATCACCGACCCTTTGGTCAGGTTCAGCAGCTCCGAGATCGGCATACGGCTGCGCCCCAGAACGACACGGACGTCCAGTTTGACCCCAAAGATCGCATCAAGGCTTTTGCCATCCAGACCCGCCGGTGCTTTGGTTTCTGCATCCTGAGGGGTGCTATCGGTCAGGTCTGCTTGGGTTTTATCCTGGTCATTATGTAGCATTATTCAGCAATCCTTGTGGTTGCGGTCAGTTCAACGGCGGCGGTTTGCAAGGCGCTGCGCACGGCCGTGGTTGCCTCTTCGAGATCGTATTCCAGCTTCCCGCCCTGCCAGACGACCCGCGCCGCACCACGGGGCAGATCGCTATCCGCGACAATCTTGATCGACGCGGCGTCTGTTGATGCAGGTAGCCAAACCGGCGGCTCGGCCTGCAGCCGTGCGGCGACTTCGGGGCAGGCGGTGATGGACAGAACCGGTGTACTGCGGCTTAGGGCGACGCTTTCACGGATGCGACCAATGGCCAGATCGACGCCGTAGTTTTGCAGCAACTCTGGTACAAGCCGGTCGCCGATGCCGAGGAAGAGTTCCACGATATCAGTCTCTGTTGCACGGCATTGTCTCGTATCTTGCGCGATCAGCGCGTCAAGCTGCGCACGGATTTCAGCGCTCTCCACCTCTAGTCGTGCATCCTCTTGCGCGTCAAACTCCGCCTTTGCATCTTGCTGCCCGACGGCGCGCCCGGCATCAAAGCCCTGCTTGCGCGCTTCGGCGAGACGCAGGTTCAGCTCTTCCTCGTCGATTGTAGTGACGGGCGCCGCGGGCGCATTGTCGCTGTCAAAATTTCGGGCGAAAAGATCGATCATGCGCCTGCCTCGGCAGGAAGCCACGACCGGATCACGCGCAGAACCTCTTGGGGTTTCTCATCTGCAAGCTGTTGGATCGTCTCGATCTTTTTCTTATGGAGATTCCCGCGGATGCCTTCTTTGCGCACGTATTCAGCCACTTCCGCAGTTTCGATATCGTCATCCGTGACAGTCAGCGGGTCGTCATCCTCGGCAATATCCGCGACGGCTGGCGTGGTGCCGGGCAGCTTGGGGCGCTGGCCTTCCGCTGTCAGTGCGGCGGGTTCGGCGGCCTTTTCTGCGGTCAGGGCGGGATCTTCGTAACTGTTGAGCTGATCGCCTTCGCTGAACTTGCGCAGCATGGGCCGCACGCCAAAGACGAGGATCAGGCCGACAACCAGCAGGGCCAGAACACCGCGCACAATAGACACAACATTCTCGGTCAGCTCATCCCCGATAGATTTGTCGATCGGATCGCCAAGATCCATCGAATAATCCATGAACCGCATACTATCGACAGAGACACTATCCCCGCGTGTAGTGTCGAATCCGACGGCGGTTTTGACCAGTTCGCCTAGCCGCGCGAGCTCTTCCGGCGTGCGTTCAGCGTAGATCACATCGGACCCGTCAACGTTGTAGATCCCATTCACCAGAACCGCGACCGACATGCGCCGCACGTCGCCGGCTTCGCGCACGATCTCGCGGCGCGTGTTGCCGATCTCATATTGCACGATCTCGTCAGCCTCGGACCGACGGGTCGATGTCCCTGCCCCGTTGCCATCGGCCAAAGCCGCAGGGATGTTGTTTTCCACACCAACGTTGCCAGCCTCTTTCGTGCCGGTCTGGTCTTCGGACTTCGTCTCGGTTGACCGCACGACCTGCTGGTCGGGGTCGTATGTCTGCTCGACAATGACTTCGCGCTGCGTGGTCAATTCGACGTTCACATGGACGCGCGCATTCCCCGCGCCGACCCGCGCTGTCAGGATGTTCTGGATCTCTTGCGACAGGCGGTCTTCAATGCCTGCTTTGGCGGATTGGACGCCGCCTTGGCTGCTGCCGTCCGGCCCTTCCGCCAGGATCGTCTCGCCACTGGCCGACAGAACGGTGACGCGCGAAATATCCAGGTCAGCAACGGCAGAGGCGACCAGATTGCTGACCGCCACGGCCTGCTTGCGGGTCACCGCACGGCCGGATTCGGGGCGCAGGATGATAGAGGCACGCGGCGCTGGCGCATCGCGGGAGAAAGGCTCGCGGTCGGGCAACACCAGATGAACCCGCGCAGACGAGATCCCGTCAAGCGTCTGGATGGAGCGGGCGAGCTCCCCCTCCATCGCGCGCATCTTATTGATCTTCTGCAGGAAGGAGTTCATCGCCAGCCCGCTGCTTTCGTCGAACAGCTCCCATCCCGGATCCCCATCGATGGGCATGCCGGTCTCTGCCAAAACCATACGCGCCCGCACCGCGTCCCCGCGGGGAACCGAGATGCTGGTGCCGTCTTCAGAGACCATGGCATTGAAGCCCGCGTTTGCCAGCGTCGCCTCGATCGAATTGGCGGAGGTGATCGACAGATTCGAATAGAGCGGCGCGTAGTCCGGACGGGTCACGGCACCAATGCCGAGAATCATCAACAGCACCACACCAATGCCCGCCCCACCAAGCATCATGAGCTTGTTTTTACCGAGCGACTTGAGATTGTCGATTAATCCTTGCATGGGGCCCCTCAGCATCGATTTGTTGTGAATATATTGATCAATTCATGCCTCAAGGCAAGTATTAAACAATTTTTAACCTTGTGTTTTTGCCCTTAAAAGGGGAATGTGGCATTAACACCAAGTTAAGGTTTCCACATGGCCGACAAAGCAAAAAAAAAGCCAGCTGCGGCAAAGCAGGCCGCCTCTGCTGACGCAGCGGACCGGCCACGCGGGTCACGTAAAATGCTGATCGCGGCCGCACTTATGTGCGTGGTATCCTTGGGCGGCGGCTTTTTCCTTGCCCGTGCGGCCTACGTCAAAGACGCCGAAGCCTTCGAACCCGAGTACAAAAGCGAAGAAGCCGATCAGACGGACACCAAGGATGATCACGCCGACGCGGAAGATCATGGTAAAGACGACCACGCCAAGGACGAGGGTGATGCCGAAGACCACGCCGATGACACCAGGGCCGCAAGCACAGGGCTGATTGATCTAGGCGAGATGCTGACCAACATCCAAGGTTTCGATCAGAACGGCACGCCGACATCGGCGTTTCTTAAGGTGAACCTGATGGTCGCCTACCGGCCCGATGCGGGCGCGGACAAGCTGATGGTCGAACGTCAGCCCTTCATGCGCGATCTTTTCAACGGCTACCTGCGGGGGCTGACCGAAAACGACGTGCGCGGCATGGCGGGCATTCTTTATATCAAGGCCGAACTGCTGAAACGGGCGCGCGCCGCCGTGGGCAGCGATCTGCCGCAGGAAATCCTGATCAAAGACCTGATCGTGCAGTAGGAGGCGGCGATGAGCGAGAGCGACACAACAGCACGGCGACCCGACGAAGCAGGCAGCACCCTGATCGACGAAATCATCCGCATGTCGGATTTCACCTTTGATCGCCTGCCCATGCTCGACATCATTGGCGATCGCATGGTCGAAAACCTGTCGGTTGCCCTGCCCGACCTGATGCGCGCCATGTGTGAAGCCTCACTCGCCTCGCTTGACTATATCCCCATGGGCAAAGTGATCGAAGGGCTGCCCAAGCCCACGTTTCTGGCCGTTGGCACAGGTCACCCCTTTGTTGGTGAAATCCTTGTGGTGATGGATCAAGCGGTGCTTATGACCGCGGTTGAACTGATGCTGGGCGGGAACGCCAAGAACGTCGATCTCGACAACACCGATCCCTTTACCGCGATCGAGCTCGGCTTTGGCGAACGGCTCGCCTCTGCCGTCTTTGCCGAGTTGGAGCGGTCGTTGTCGGTTGTGGGGGCTGCGAACCTCGAACTCGATCGCATCGAAACCGAGGCCGAAGGTGCCGCGATTGCCAAAAACACGAGCCTTTGCGCGCGGTTACGGCTCTCGTTGACCCTTGCAGGAAATACCGGAAACCTTGATCTTGTTATCCCCTATGACGCACTTGAACAGATCTTGCCCGACTTGGGCAAAGTCTATTTCGGCGACCGTATGGTGTCGCAAGACCAGTGGCGCGGGTTGATCGGGGCGCAGATCGAACGGGCGAACGTCGATCTGGATGTCGTCCTGTCCGAAAACGTCTTTCCGCTCCAAAAAATCATGTCATGGCGGCCCGGCGACACCATTGATTTCGGCATCGAGGAAGGCCGCGATGCCACTGTGACCTGTGCCGACACCCCGATGTTCAACGTGTCGTTGGGCAAACGCAACAACGGCTATGTGGCTGTGCAAATTACCGAAAAGCTGGAAATTCTGGAGGACCACGAAGATGATGGCAACGATAATTGACAGCCTGATCGTCGTATTGCTGATCGGCAGCATCGGCTATGGCTACGTGGTTTCGATGAAATTGCGCAAGTTGACGGCGACGTTGAAACAGCTTGAACCGCTGGTCGAACAATTTTCCTCTGCGGTCGATAAATCCGAACAATCTGTGCACCACATGCGCGAAAGCATCGAAACCGCGCAACGTGCGCCGGCCCCCGTCGAAGCGCCTCCTCCGCCCGAAGAAACAGCCGCCTCTTTCGCCAGCCGCCGCGCGACCAAGCAAGCGTCGGCAGAACGCAACGGCGTGCGTGTGGTACGGGATAAAAAAGAGATGGTGCGCGCGTTTTTCGAAAATTCTTCTGCGGCAAAGGGCTGATAGATGTTTGGACCAGGTATGTTGAACGGGAAAATTATCCTTGGGGGGCTGGCCCTGACGCTCTGCGCCAAAGCCGCGCTATCCTTTCCTGAATTGCCCTTGTTCAAGGATAGCGCGCTGCCGCAGCAGCCGATGGTCGTTCTTGCCGCTGAAACCAAAGAGGAAACGGGCCTGCAACCAGTTCAGGATGCACCGCCGCTGGTGGGCAACCTGCCCGAACTATCAAACGGCTGCGAAGCGCCCGAAGACGTTTTGATCTCGCTCACGAAAGAGCGCGAATTGGTGCGGTTGCAGCAGGAAGAGCTGGAAAACCAACGTGCTGAGTTTGCGCTGGCCCGCGAACGGCTTAACATCGAAAAAGCATCTCTGACCGAGCTCAAGACCTCTATCGAGGATCTGCTGGGTCGCGTTGATGCCGCGCAGACCGAAGACCTTGATCGTCTGATCCAGCTTTACACGAATATGAAGCCGACCGATGCGGCGCGTATCATGGATGATCTGGACATCGAGACGACGATTATGATCCTTGGCACCATGAAGCCAAGAACAGCTGCGCCTATCCTTGCAAAGATCCCGCCTGTACGGGCGCGCGCCGTCTCCAAAATCATTCTGGAACGTTCGCAGCTTCCGGCGGATCAAGATCTTACAGGTATCAAGCTTCGTTAATATGGATCGGTCCGCAGGGTAGACCCCTGCGGTGCCGCCCGCTTTTTATTGTTGCGCAGGTCAAAGACGAAGCTGATGATCTCGGCGACAATTTCCCAATGGGCGACGGGAATGACCTGATCGACGTCGATCTCGTCATACAGCATTCGCGTTAACGGTTTATTCTCGATCATCGGAATATCGTGCTCCGCAGCCACTTCGCGGATGCGCCGCGCCAGATGATCTGCGCCTTTGGCGATACAGACCGGGGCCATATCCTGCGCCGGGTCGTATTTCAGCGCGATTGAATAATGGGTCGGGTTGGTCAGAATGACATCCGCCAAAGGCACAGCAGTGATTGTACGCTGTTGTGACAGTTCGCGCCGGCGACGCGCCCGTTTCTGCCGGATTTCGGGGGAGCCTTCGGATTCCTTATGCTCGTCCTTGATGTCTTTCTGGCTCATCCTTTGCTTGCGCCGCCAATCAAAACGACGCCACAGAATGTCGGCAATCGCGATTGGCACAAGCAGAATTGCAGCCGCAATCAACAGCTTAACAGCAGCGGCGGTCAGATAGCCCGGCAGGTGCTCAGGGATAAAGCCCGACGAGGTCCAGATACGCCGCACCGCTTCATTCGTGAACCACACGGCAAGCCCACCGATCGCCAAGACTTTGACGATACTTTTTGCGAATTCGACCAGCGCATTGGCCGAAAAAAGACGCTTCAACCCCTCCAACGGTGACAATTTGGAAAGCTTAGGTTTGATACGCTCTGCCGCAACGACGGTTTCACCCTGAATCACAGCGCCAATCGCGCCGCCCAAAAACAAAACGCCAAAGATAGGAAGGACTGCCCACACGATCATATAAAAAAATTCGCTCATGATCTGCCCCAGCCGGATCACCCCCGGCTCCCCCGTGGCGACCATCAGATTTGGGGAATGGTCCAGCAGAACCGACAGCGCGACGACGATTTGCGGGGCCTGATAGGGCAAGACCAAGGCGGCGATCCCTAACATCGCCACGACAACGACCATGTTTCCCGTCTCCTTTGACGACGGGACATCCCCTTTCTTGCGCGCGTCCTTAAGCTTCTTTTCGGTCGGCTCTAGGGTCTTTTCCGTGCTGTCGCTATTCTCGGCCATGATTAGATCCTAAAGCCCATGATCCACTCCTGGAATCGCACTAGAAAGTAATCAAGCATGGCCGGCAGGGCGATAGCAAGGATCATCAGCCCTGCCCCGATCAACAGCGATGCCGCCACGAAAAACACGGGCAGTTGTGGCATCATCCGGTTTGCCAGCCCCATGCCAAGGTTCAAAATCACCCCCATCACAAAGAAGGGGGCCGCAATTGCCGTCCCGATGTAAAGGCTCGCACTCGCGACACGGAGTATTTGATCAGCAAGATCGGCGAGCACGAACTGTCCGGGCGGGAACACCTGATAGCTGGCAAGCAATGCGCGGATGATCAGATGATGGGTGTCTGTGACAAAGATCATGGTCACCGCGCTCATCAGCAGCAAGGTCGCCACCATCGTCGCGCCTTCAAACGACCCGAACGACGGGCCAAAAGCGTTTGCCAAACCAGACACCTGCCCGACCTGGAACCCCGCAAACTGCAATGCTGACAATAGGATACGCGCACAAAGACCAATCCAAAGCCCGATCAGCACCTCGGCGCCCAACAGGAACACCGCGGTCACCGCGCTATCAGGCAGCGCGCTTGCAATGGGCGTCAGCGGAAGCAGGGAAAGACTGATCAGCACCGCCAAGGACAGCCGCGGGCGCACCGGAATCTGCACCTCCCCAAACCCGGGCATAAACATCAGCGCCGTGCCAATGCGGGCAAACACCACAAAAAAAGAGAAAAATAGCGTCGAGATGAAGGGTTCGATTGCCACGATCGGTTAACCGACGGTGCCAACAGTACGTAGCGACGCTTTGCGGTGGACTTCGTTGTGCGAAATCACTTGGGTCATGGGGCTCACCCGTTCGAGGATCGACCGGACGTAGGGCCGCGCTTGCGGGCTGACCAAAATGGCCGGCCATTCATCTGCGCTCGAAAACTTCTGGATTTCCTTGCGTACTGCAAGAACAAACTCCTGCACCCGCGACGGCGACATCAAGAAGGTCTCTTCCCCGTTCGCTTTAGAGATCGAACTCGCAAGCTCGCGCTCCCAATCTCCACCCAGATTTATGACGGGCACATATCCTTGAGAATCCTTCAAGGATTGGCAAATTTGTTTAGCCAGTTTGCTACGGGCGTGCTCGATCACTGTGCGGATATTCTTGGACGTGGCGCTTGCCTCCGCGACCGCTTCGATGATCATCGACAGATTTCGGATCGACACCCGCTCTGCAAGCAGCGCCTGCAAGACGTGCTGCAACATAACAGCAGAACTGCTGTCAGAGCCGCTTGAAAGCAGTTTCTGATATTCCTTGCCCTGCCCCTCGATCAATTCCTGCGTCGCGGCATAGGTCAGGATCTCGGGCATATGCTCCTTGATCACCTCGGTCAGATGCGTGGTAATCACGCTTTCCGGATCAACGACAGTCATCCCCATGAGCTCTGCTTCGGATGCGCGCGTTTCGTCAACCCAAATCGCTTCCAACCCGAAGGTCGGTTCGCGCGTGCGTTTGCCGGGAAGGTTAATTTCTTGGCCCGACGGGTTAATCACCATCATCATCATCGGGTCCACTTCCCCACGGGCGGCCTCCACCCCTTGCAGGGAAATGGCGTAGGTATAGGCGGGAAGCTCCGCATCGTCCTTGATCCGAACCAACGGCAAGACAAACCCGAAGTCCTTTATAAACAACGACCTCAGGCTTTTTACCTTACCCGGCAGCGCCGCATTCACCGAGGTAATCATCGGCACGAGACCAGAGCCGAGATCCAGCCGGACATCATCAACGCGCAGCATATCCGACAGCTTGTCTTCAGCACTCTCAACAGGTGCCGCGTCGCGCGCGGCGGCGAGCTTCTCGGCTTTGTCGCGCTCCAGAAAAGACTTCTGCATGATATAGCCAAAGCCCGCCATCCCGGCAGAGAGCGCGAGAAAGATCATCAACGGAAAGCCGGGCAGCCAACCGATACAGAATGTCAGTCCCGCCGCGACATACAAAGCCTTGGGGAAATTGCTGAGCTGCCCCAAGACGGCTTCGTTCGCCGCACCCAGTGTTCCGCCTTTGGTCACCAACAAACCAGCGGCAAGAGACACGACCAACGCCGGGATTTGAGTGACCAAACCGTCACCGATCGTTAGCACTGTATAGCGGCTCATCGCGTCGCCCACGCTCAGTCCGTGGCTGATCATACCGATCATAATGCCGCCAAAAACGTTGATCAGCGTGATGATCAACCCTGCAACAGCATCCCCGCGGACGAACTTGGACGCACCGTCCATCGCCCCGAAGAACGAGCTTTCTTCCTCGACCGTTTTACGCCGTAGTTTCGCCTCCTCCTCCGTAATGGCACCGGCGCCGAGATCGGCATCAATCGCCATTTGTTTGCCCGGCATCGCATCCAGCGAGAATCGCGCCGCAACCTCCGCGATTCGAGTAGAGCCCTTAGTGATGACGATAAAGTTAATGATCACCAGAATTGTGAAAACAATAATGCCGATGATGAAGTCGCCGCCCAGAATGAACTGCGAAAATCCCTCGATGACATTCCCCGCAGCGCCTGGTCCGTTATGGCCTTCACTCAAAATTAATCTGGTGGAGGATACGTTGAGTGCCAGACGCAGCATCGTGACGACCAGCAAAAGCGTCGGAAAGGAGTTAAATTCCAAGGGTGTACCGATCCACAGGGCCACCATGAGAATCAGAACGGACAACGCGAGGGAAATCGCCAAACCCAGATCCAGAAAGAAGGGAGGCAAAGGAATAAACAACATCGCCAGGATGAGAACCATCCCCACGGCGAACCCGATGTCGCGATTGGCACCGCTAAGCTTGGCAAAGCTGAAGGGCTGCGGATTTGTGTCTGGTGTCGCCACGCTCAGTTGACCTCTGCGTAATGGGGCAGGATGGGGGCCAACGCCTGCGTAGAATAGATAGACAGCGCGCCGCCCGCTTTGCCGGAGTTTGCACCGCTCAGATCGGCGCTCCAGTTGAAATCGGGCATCTCGCGGGTGACTGCAACCTGCTGCGGGGTGCTATTGCCCGGGCTGACATCACTTGCAAAGCGGGTCAGGAATGCCTGGGCGATGCGCTGGTTCTGCTGCAACTTCTGCAGATAAACAGCTTTGTAGCTGGGGTTAGACGAATGGTACCGGCCGGCGGCCTGCCACCAATCGCCTGTCTCGTGATATAGCGCGGTCAGAAAACGTGCGGCATAATCGACGTTATGCGCTGGCGTCGTCGCCTCTTCCAGCGAGGAGAACTGGTCGCCATGCCACCGTTGGTTAATCTGCATGCATCCCACATCCGTGGACCGGATGCCGCGGCCCTCTGTCTCGCGCACATGCGCTTCTAATGCGAGCTTGCTGCCAAAGAACGTGCCGGTACCGTTTGTGTTTGCGGTCCACGGCCATACCACCAGCTTGTTGTTCACCTGACGGCCAGCTTCCTGAATCCCGATCGCCAGCAACAGGTTACCGGGAATGTTATAGCGCTGTTCAGCCAAAAGGATCTCGTCCACGCAGACGCGCATCGGGTTTGACGTGGCGTTTTGCCGACCCAACTTCACGGCAGGAGCGGATGACGTGTAAAACCCCGTCCAACCGCCTTTGTCCGCCAAGGCAGAGACGGGCAGCAAGAGAACCATGAACAAGACGGTGAGGCGCACCCTAGAGCCCCCCGTTGGAGACAAGATCAAACACCCGGTCCGAGAGCCCGACAAGTGTCGAAAAAATAAAAGGAATGCTGATGGCGAGCGTCACAAAAATCGCAGCGATCTTGGGCACGAACGTTAGCGTCATTTCCTGAATCTGTGTCAAAGCCTGGAAAAACGCGATGGCAAGCCCGACGCCAAGCGCCACAACAAGCACAGGTGCCGATCCGATCAATGTCACGGTTAACGTCTGCCGGATGATTTCGTAGATAGTGACAGAATCCACAGCGGACCTCCGAAAAACATGGCGCGTGTTAACCTGACGTTAAACCGGCATACGCAT
The DNA here is from genome assembly GCF_000735125.2 of Sulfitobacter sp. CB2047. NCBI lineage: Bacteria > Pseudomonadati > Pseudomonadota > Alphaproteobacteria > Rhodobacterales > Roseobacteraceae > Sulfitobacter > Sulfitobacter sp. CB2047. Next base: position 121,613 of record NZ_CP072614.1, read on the forward strand.
AACTTCTTGGTACGCTTCCACCAGTTTGTCACGCAGCGCGACCGAAACCTGAACTGTCTGCTCCATCGCCATGGTGGCCTGAACAACCTCTTGCAGGCTGGCTTGCCCTGTCAGCCCCTTGATCGCCATCTGGTCGCCTTCGCGCACCGAATCCACGGCCTGCGACGCGGCATCGCCGACCATCTGGGCAAAATCCTTGGGGGCGGGACCAGCGGGTTTTGCACCCCGCGTTTCGCCCTGCACCGTCTTTGCATAGGCGGCTTCAACATAGGACGATCGGATGGCGGAAAAATCTGTCATTCTGGCACCTTACTTCAACAGCTCGACCAACTGACGGCGCATGTCACGCGCCTTGTCCAGCATCGAAAGGTTTGCTTCATAGCTGCGCGCGGCTTCACGCATATTGCTCATTTCGATCAGCGGGTTCACGTTCGGCATCTTGATATAGCCGTTCTGATCCGCCGCGGGGTGGGATGGTTCATACCGCAGTGTGAAATCGGCATCATCCCGCAGCACGCCTGCAGATTGCACAATCGCTGCCCCCGTTGACGGATCCGTAGCGCTTTCAAAAGAAATCGTCTTGCGCTGATACGGGTCGCCCCCCGCCGTTTGCGCGGTCGAACTGGCATTAGCAAGGTTTTCAGAGACGATGCGCAACCGATCACCCTGCGCCCGCATCCCGCTGGCTGCTGTTGCCGAAATTCTGGAAAGGGAATCCATCGCGCGTCTCTCCGTTATTTCCGGCCAGCGACGGCGTAAACCATCTCGTGCGCTTTGCGGTACAGGCTCGCGGCCATTTGAAACTGACCCGAGGCGCTGTTCGCCTCGACCAACTGCTCTTCCAGGTTCACGTTATTCCCGGTTGCCGTAGTGCCACCCAGAACCCGCGCCTCAACCACCTCGGCCTCCTGCAAACGTTGCGACCGACCTGCGTCTTCCAAATAGCTGGCAAAGCTTTGCACATCCTGCGCGCGGTATCCCGCAACGTCAGAATTCGCGATGTTCTCCGACACGACATTCTGCCGCGTGGCAAGCCACTGCAAACGCTTGGGTGCAAGACTGAACAAGGATGTGGGATCTGTATTCATACTAGACTCATTATTTATCCTTGTTATATAGCAAGGATAGAATATTTTCGAAAGAGTATATTTTGACTTCTGCCTTCGCAAACCTGCAAAAGTCCATCTATTCATGCGCCAGCGCAAAGATCTCGGGCACCGTCAGGTCCATCACTGGCATGACCCTCACCGTCAGCGGGCTAGAGGCGATGGCAGCGATCGGCAGCCAATGCCGGGTGCACACCCCCGCAGGACACATCGATGGCGAAGTCGTCAGCGCACAGAGCAGTGATCTTTGCGTTCTGCCGTTCGGCACATGGGAGGGCGTGTCCGTCGGGAATACCGTCGAATTGATTGAGCATGACGATATGGTATCCCCCGACGACAGCTGGATCGGCACGGTGGTCGATGCGCTTGGCCGCCCGCTCACGCAATACACCCGCGCGCGCCGCCCGCGCCGCAAAACCCGCTTTCGCGCCAACCCACCCGGTGCATTCGACCGCAAGAAAGTGGGCGAGAAGCTGGAAACACAGATCAAATGTATTGATATTTTCACACCGATTTGCCGCGGCCAGAGGATGGGTGTTTTCGCGGGTTCAGGTGTCGGCAAATCGACCATGATGGCCATGCTGGCCCGCAATACGGATGCCGATGTGATTGTCATCGGGCTGATCGGCGAACGCGGCCGCGAGGTGCAACAGTTCATCCAGGAGGATCTGGGCGAAGAAGGCATGGCCCGCGCCGTTGTCGTCGTCTCTACCGGGGACGAGGCACCGCTGCTGCGCAAACAGGCCGCATTAACCACGACCGCAATTGCCGAATACTTCAAATCGACGGGAAAGCAGGTGCTGCTGCTGCTGGATAGCGTCACCCGTTTTGCGATGGCGCAGCGTGAAATCGGCCTCGCCCGCGGCGAGCCGCCAACCCTGCGGGGCTATCCGCCGTCGGTGTTCAGCGAATTGCCCCATTTGTTGGAACGTGCGGGCCCCGGCATGGCGGCAGAAGGTGACATTACCGGTCTTTATACGGTGCTGGTAGATGGGGACGATATGAACGAACCCATCGCGGATGCGGTGCGCGGGATCGTGGACGGGCATCTGGTGCTCGACCGGCGCATCGCCGAACAGGGGCGTTTCCCCGCGATCGACCTGCAAAAATCGCTGTCACGGATGCTGCCGGGCTGCCACTCTCCCGAAGAATACGAGATCACCAAAGTCGCGCGCAAGGCCTTGGGCCGCTACGCCGATATGGAAGATCTGATCCGATTGGGAGCGTATAAAGCGGGGTCCGACCCGGAAACGGACCAAGCCATCACATTTTTCCGCGCGGCCAGCCCATTTCTGTCACAAAGCCGCGGCGACAAGACCCCAGCCGCCGAAGGCTTTGCCGACACCTACCGGATGATACTGGAATCCGGCATCGACGACCCGCTGCGCAGCTTTTTCGAAGAACGCGCCCGCGCCGAGGCTGGTCAGGCGCAATAAAAAACCGGCGGGACCTCTGTCCAAGCCGGTAGGTGCTTCGTCAGGGCCCCTCCCCACCAGTGGTGGAGAGGGGTTTTTCATAAAAAGCCGAAGCCGAATTAACGGAACAAGCTCAGGATGTTCTGAGGCGCCTGGTTTGCAATCGACAAGGACTGCGTCGCCAGCTGCTGCTGAACCTGATAGGCCTGCAAACGCGCCGCTTCTTCTTCCATATCCGCATCAACCATCGAGCTCACGCCGGAATCCAGCGTGTCTGTCAGGCTTTCGATGAACTGCATCTGGCCGTCGAGGGTGTTCTCGGTGATGCCCAGAGATGTGGCGGCCGAGATCGCCTTTCCGAGCTCGCCTTCTGCGGCGATAAGCTTTGCATCCATTGTTGTCGCAGAATCAGTAACATCAATCGCAGCGAGCGTAGTTTGGATTGTCTGCAAATCTACTGCATTAAAAGTGGACGAGGTAACGCCAAATGCACCTGTGGCGTCACGGCTTACACCATTAACAACTGTAACAGGGCCAGCCGCGGCTTGAACCCCGTCTACAAGATTATCCCCGTTAAAGGTCGCCTGATCGATCGCCGATTGCATATTTTTAGCAAGAGCAACCAGCTCATCTTGAACATCTTGCTTGTTGATACCGTCGCTTTGAGCAAAAGCGATGCGTTCGACCATCTGCTGTGCGATGTCGGAAACGGTTTCGGCACCTAGACGGGCCGTCGCAACGGAGTTCTTGGTCGCGGTCATGCCTTCGTTGATGGCTTTGAACATGCCGCTGTCGCCTTTCATCGTCTCGGAGACGGCGAAATAGGCAGCGTTGTCTTTACCGGAAGAAACCTTCAGACCTGTGGAAACACGGGTTTGGGTATCGTTAAGCCCACGGTTCACGTCTTTCAACGTGGCCAGAGCGTTCATTGCGGAGCTATTGGTGAGAATGGACGACATTTAATGTTCTCCTTGCTTCTCGTATTGATCCAGTCTTCTGACTGAGGTCAGCCGTAAAGGCTAACCTGAACTACATAGCAGTTCAGGTTAAAGCAGGGTTAACAAATTGGGTAAAATCGACGGAACGCGCGTTAGAATTTCTGATCGACGTGCATATTCTTATCCGCAACGCCGCTCACACGCTGGCCCATCTTGCCATAATTTCCGTCTAGCGCATTGCGATTGCTGATCTTTTTGACCTCGCGCAGAATGGTGCGGGCGGCGACGGCCATGCGCGACAAAATTGCGCTATCCTCTTCAATCGCACCCTTTAACTGCTTGAGGTGTGCCTTCACCTCCAGCTCAACCATAATCGGGTGATCCATAAAGGGTTCGACCAGCGGGGTTTGTAGCTCCAGCCACTTCAACGCGCGGGATTTTTCGTCGAAGATCGCACTGACGACATCCAGATTGCCGGCTTTGATCGCCTGGACCTCGCGGTTCAGCACGTCGATGGTGTCGTGGATTTTCGCCACATAAGCGTGGATGTTTTCCTCGTCCTGCGGGGTCAGCACCAGCTGGTCAGGGGCCTCGCCCTCGGGCGCGGTGCCGCGTTGACCGAAACGGAAGGTGCGCGGGGTCATTCGCCCTGCTCCGAAAATTTGGCTTTGCCCTGCCCGTAGGCGTCCAGCATTTGCGACACGCTACCGGAAAAGCCCAAACCGCCCTGCTCTACCAACTGGCCGGCGACGGCTTCGGACATGAAGGACCGCCACATATCCGCCTGCTGTTCCCCGCCGAAAGCAGAGGCACCGGCGGTTTTCATCATCTCGTCGACGAACTGGGTTAAGAACACCTTTTCGAATTCTTTACCTGTCTGCGCCGCGCGGTCGGGTTTGGCGATATCGAATACGGGCGGGGACGGGGGGATTGAACCGGTCATCAGATAATCTCCAGATCGGCGTGAAGCGCCCCTGCGGCCTTGATGGCCTGCAAAATCGCAATCGTTTGCCGCGCGCCGACGCCGATGGCGTTCAGCCCGTCGACAAGCTCTTGCAGGCTCACGTCACCGTTGAGAATGGTAAAGCTGCCGTCAGTTTCTTCGATATCAATCTCGGTTTCCGGCACGATCACGGTCGTCCCCCCGATAGAGATAGGTTCCTCGCTGATCACGGCCGTATTCCCGCCAAGGCTGATCGGACCGGGCTGGCTGACGCCGAAATTCTCGCGCACGCGCACGGTCAGCCCCCCCTGGCTGATCGCGACCTGCGCGATCCGCACGTCCGAGCCCATGACGATGGTGCCCGATTTTTCGTCAATCACGACCCGCGCTACGGCGTCCGGCGTGACCAGCAGGTTTTCCACCGCCATGATCGTCTCGGGCGCGTTGCGTTTGTCACCGACCCAGACCTCGATCGTGCCGGAATCCAGCACCTCGACCTGACTGGACCCAAGGTGTTTCGCGATGGCTTCGCGCACGCGATCCGCCGTGGTGAAATCAGGGTTGTTCAGCGCAATCCGGATACTGTCGAGCTGAAAGAGGCTGAATTCGATCTCGCGTTCGACGATAGCCCCGTTTTCGATCCGCGCAATGGTCGGCACGCCATCCACAACGCTCGCGGCATTGCCATCCACCCGGTAGCCCGAGGCCGCAACGGCGCCCTGCCCCACGGCATAGACCTCACCATCCGCGCCCGTCAGCGGGGTGATCAACAAGGTGCCGCCCCGCAGACTTGTCGCATCTCCAAGCGAAGAGACGGTGATATCGATGGGCGAGCCGCGCCGCGCAAACGGGGGCAGCTTGGCCGTCACCATCACGGCGGCGGTGTTCTTGGTTTTCAGCGCCTCGCCATCAAGGTTCGCAACGCCAAGCCGTTCAAGCATCCCGCGAATGGATTCACGGGTGAATGGGCTGGAGTTCAGCTTGTCCCCCGTCCCCAAAAGCCCAACAACGAGGCCATATCCGATCAGATGGTTTTCCCGCACACCTTCAAAATGCGCAATATCCTTGATCCGGACCTCGGCCCAGGACGGCATCGCGGGCACAACCAACAGTGCTGCGGCGGCAAGGGCCTGCAGACAGCGCAGCAGGCGGGTCATGGGGCGTCGCTGGCCGTGCGCCATTGCGAAATCTCCGGTACAAGAACAGTTCAACTATCCTTGGCATAATCACGTAATAACCGGATTTATACAAGTTAAATCATCTATTAATTGTTGCTACCGCAGAATATACTTGCTACCGATAGGAATAGTCAGGGTTTAGGGCACACAAACATGCGCATGTATATTTTCGAACAGCGGAAAGAACGATGCGCCGGCCTTACGGCAGAGCTGCGCAGCGCAGGTATCGAGCTTCAGTTCGTCACCGCCGAGTTTTTCACGACGGGCCTTGGCCCTTTGCTGCAACCCGGCCACCAGACCAATGCGGTTCTGATCGGTGAATGCGACGATACGCGTGAATATATCCGCGCGATGCGTACCGCAGGCTGCGTTAACCCTGTCATCGTGCTCAAGGATTTCCGCAACGCCAAGGATACGTCGGACCTGCTGAACCTTGGCGCGGATGATGTGATCGTCAGCCCGATCCGTGGGGCCGAAGTTCTGTCGCGGACCAATTCGATCATCCGGCGTCACTATGGCCATGCCTCTGAAAGCGTGATCGTCGGAGAACTGACCGCCTATTTCGACGGGCGCGATCCGATTGTATCAGGCAGCCGCATCAAACTGTCAAAACGCGAATATTCGGTGTTCCAGCATCTTGCGCTGAACTCGAACAAAGTCATCTCTAAAGACGCGATTTATGACGCAATCTACGGCAGCAGCATCGATCAGCCCTTCGATAAGGTCATCGACGTCTACATCTGCAAACTGCGCAAAAAGCTCGCCTCCGCGTCAAAATCAGGCTGGCAGTATATCGAGACCGTCCATGGCCGCGGCTACAAGCTAAGCTCGCCCGAAGTGACGTCGAAAGCCGGCTGATCAGCGCAGGTAATTCAGGATCGACAGGCTCGAAAGCCGCGAGGAGACCTGATAGCTCGCCTGCAACTGTGTCTCCAGACTATTCATGCGCGTGATCGCCTCGTAGGGATCAACACTTTCGTAGTTCGAGATTTGCGTCCGCTGCACAAGCGACAGATCGTTCAGCTGCGTTTGGGTCTTCTCAACGATCTGCTGGTTGAACCCGATCCGCGCCGAAATATCCAACATACCCTCTTGCGACGCCGACAGGCTATCGACCACCTCTGACATCCAGGTGCTATAGGCCGCTTCGTCCATCTGGCTCACGTCGGTCACGGCCAGCATCGCCAACCCTTTGTAGGCATCGCGGAAAGACTGGTCGTTGGCGCGCACACCGTAGACGACCTCTTGTCCGGTATTCACCCAGGCGCTGATCTGCTTTGTCTCGGCCCCACTGGCATCACGCTCGGGCGAGCCTTGATAGAAGGTGCCCTGAAAGTTCCGGCTGGCGTCGGCGTCTTGCGAGTTGAACACGGTCTCTAGCTGATCCGCGATGGCTTGGGCGCTGGCTGGGTCGGTTGGACCGGCGCCAAAAATCTCTTCGACCACCGATTGCGGTGAACGGCCTGTGTCGGCACTGGTTTCGGGCCAGCGGGTCAGCGAAGTCTTGTTGGATTCCAGCCCCGAAAACAGGTTCTCGCCATTATACGACGTGTTCATCGTCGACACGAGGCTTTCCAGCGCGGCGCGGGCCTGCATCTGCAACACCTCGGCCCCGTTGCCATTGCGTGTGGCATTGACCAGCGCGCTTTCCAGCACCGATTGTACCTGCGTGCGTGCCGCATCGACGGACGCAAGCATCGCGTCAAGCTTGCTCGCCAGCACCTCGTTCGATGTCATGAAGGTCTGGGTATTCGCCTCGCGCCCGTGCAGCTTCATCACCGAGGCCGCGCGCGGGCCCAGATCGGCATAGATGTCGGCCTTTTTTCCGGTAGAGACTTCTTCGCTCACCCGTTGCAATTCCAGCGTCGTGCGCTGCACGTTCTGACGGTTGAAAAGGTTAAACTGGAACGACGAAAAACTGCTGATACCTAGAACCATTGTCCCTGCCTCATACCGCTGCGATCAGCGTGTCGATCATCTCTGACACTGCTGTAAGCACTCTGGAGTTTGCCGCATAGCTTTGTTCAATCAACAGCAGTTGCTGCATCTCGTCATCAATATTCACACCCTCAGAATTGCGCCGCGCGGACATCACGACCTCGGCCGCAGAGGCCGCGGCGTTAAAGTCATTCTCTGCCCGCGCGCGCGTGGCCGCTTGGCTGGTGATCATCTCTGCCGAAAAATCGCGCAAAGTGACCTCGGCGGGAATACCCGTGCCCGTCGCCGCATTCATCGCTGTGTCGAGCCCTGCCAGAAATGCGTTGATCTGCACTGTTTCAGACCCTGCACCGGGGGACGTGGCCCCCAGACCATCGCGGATACGCCAAACTTCCGCATCGCCGGTAGAGGAGATCTTGCTGTTTATTTGCAAACGGCTTGCCAGACCGGTGATATTTACCGGATCAAACGCGATCCCATTATCTGTGAACAGCCCCGCCTCGCCCGGCGCAAGGCTGGCATCGGCCTCTTCAAAGGTCTGGATCAGCCCCCGCGCGTATTCGTCCAACTGTTGACTAAACTGCGGTATAGTCTCTCTCTTCAGCTCGGAAAGCCCCGCAAGACTGCCGTGCTGAATACCACGCACACCGTCTTTGAACGGGGTGATATCCTGATTGCCCGCCATCAATGTGCCGTCACTGGGGTTAAAGGTTACATCCTGTACGACGCGCCCCTCCAGCAATGCGGCCCCGCTGACCGTATAAAGGCTGATCGATCCGTTCGAAGACCGATGTATCCGCGTGTCAACGATCCCGGAAATCTGGTCAAGGATCGTGTCGACCTTTTCATCAAACTGCGCGGCCTCCAGCGAACCGGGGGTAAAGCCGCTGCCCGAGGCATTCAGATCGCGCAACTGGTATAGGGCCGTGTTCAGGTCCGCGACTTCATAGCGGATTTCCATATTCACGTCGTTCAACGTCGTGGACAGCGTTGTCGCCGCCCCTTTGACCGACCGCACCAAATCCTCTGCCGCCAGCGCAACGGATGTCTGCGCCCCGTTCGACGACGGCATATTGACCAATGTTGTCAGGCTGTTCTGGAAATCGTTAAATCGGTCTGCGGGCGATGTGCCGTCACCGGGTTGCCCCAGATAGGCGGTATAGGTGGTCAGCCCTTCCTGAATAGACTGATACTGTGTCATCCGACTGTTTTCGAGCCGCGACATCCGTTGCAGCGTCGCATCGACCTCGCGGCGGACCTCGCTGATGACGGCACCGCCCTGCCCGCCGCTGGCGGTGACCAGCACCGCCTCGCGCCGGACATAACCGGGGGTCATCGCATTCGACACGTTATCCGCCGCGATCCGCGACTGACCCTGTGTCGTATGCAAACCGGCTGTGGCCGAATTCAGCGCGCCCGAAAGGCTCATGTCATGCTCCGGTCAGACCGTCTGGCTTATCGTTTCAGACGGGTGGTTTCATCCATCATATCGTCGACGGTGGTGATCACTTTGGCATTGGTCGAAAACGCCCGTTGCGCCTTGATCAGGTCGGTCATCTCTTGCGCAATGTCCACGTTAGACCCTTCAAGGGCACCGGCGTTGATCGACCCCACGGTCGAAGAATTGGCCTGCAACGCAGAGAACGACCCTGTTTCACCCGACAGGCGATAGGCGTTGCCCTTCACTTCGACCAGCCCGTTGGGGTTGGCGACGACAGCGACGGGAATGTCATAAAGCGCGCGGCGCATGCCATTATCGAAAACGCCGAACAATGTACCGTCTTCGGTGATCTCGGTGCGCACCAGCTCGCCCGCGCTGGACCCGTCCCGATCAAACGCGAGGCTGAAATCCCCCGCGAACTGGCTGATCCCGTCAAATGCGCCGGGCTTGCCAAGAGTGATGTCGATCTCTTGCGGGACAACCCCGTTATCAAGGGTGATCGTCGCCACGCCTGTCGCAGGGTCCACGGTAAAGGCGGCAGGTGCCGTCGCGGTGGAATTGATGTTGCTATAGCTCAGCGGAGAGCCCGCCGCAGGTCCGGCGTTATTGAACTCGATCGTGACACTGCCCAGCCCATTGCCGTTCTGATCCGCAATCGCCAGATCCCATGTGTTCGCCGTGGTGCCAGGTGCCCAGGAAAAGCTCACGCGCTGGCTTTCACCCAAGGCGGTGAACACTTCGGACGAGGTGACAAAAGGTGCGCCCGGATCGGCTTGGCCTGTGTCCTGCGATGGCAGATTGCCAAAGGCGGTGATGGTCGACGTCACGCCGGCAGAGATGTTCAGATTGCCGATGTTAACCGTTTCCATATCCTTGAAGGACGTCCGGTCGACCGACCCGATGTCCCCTTCCAGCCCGTAGGGGTAGCCCGCAAGATAGTATCCCGCCGCGTTCTTCAGGTTGCCCTGTTCATCCGGCAGGAACGACCCCGCGCGGGTCAGCATGTAGTTGGTCTGCACTGTCTCGTTCGGGTTCATCGACACCGCGAAGAAACCGTTCCCGCCAATCGCCAGATCGGTAGAGGAGTTGGTCGAGATCAGGCCGCCTGCTGTCGCGATGTCCAACTCTTCAACAGCGTTGACCGACAGGACCCCGTCGCCATTCCCGCCCGAGGCAGTGGTCGTGACCATATGCGCGAACCCGCGGCGGTACCCCACCGTGTTCGAGTTTGCGATGTTCTCGGAGATGCTGCCAACCGCCTTGGAGTTGGCGCGCAGCCCGCTGACACCCGTCTGAAGCGCACTTGAAATGCTCATTTTCCTACCTCGTTGTCGTTCTTGGTATTCTTGCCTAACAGGACAAATAATCGAATTGGTTTAAAGAAGGTTAAATTTTCTCGATTTATTTTTGTCTAACCTTGGTTTAGCCGAAATTTGCAGCCGAATTCATGGAGATATCCCTGAATTCGCGATGCTTTCAAAGGCATTCTCTAGCTGCTCCAGCCGCTTCGCCGCCCCGCCCGCGCTCAGCGGCAGCACGTTATCGCGCACCTCGGATATGCTATTTGCCAGCGAAATCAAATCTTTAGATGGCGTGAGACTGGGAAACGAACGCGTCACCTGCTGTAGCGTCTCTTGGTCTTCGGACCGATAGGCCGCGATCAACAGGCGTGTGGCATCCTGCAAGGAAAAATCCTGCGGATATGTCCGCCAAAGCTGCGACAGAACGTCCGCCGCCTGCGGCCAGCGCTCTTCTTCTGATAGCGCGAGCCCCACATCTCGCAAATGCTGCGCCGTTGGTGCATCGACGGACGCCTTCAGCAACGCAGGCTTATCCCCCAGTTTCGAGAGGGTTTGCGCCAGCAAACTCTGATGCGCCTCCTCCATCTCGGGGGCGACGCTGACGTCCATCAGTTCCAACGTCAGCCGTGCATCGGCGAATTGCCCCCCCTGCACCTGCGCTTGCGCAAGCTTCATGTTCAGGCGAAAAATCTCGGCCGCGCGGGAGGTGCCTTGTTCTTCCTGCTTTTCTTGCAAGATACGCACGGCACGACGGTATTCCTTGGCCGCCAGATCGGTCGACCCCAGTTTCAAGACGTAGTCACCCAGTGTTTCAATCTGCGCCGTGAACCCGTCGGTATAGCGGAAATAGGGCAGCAAACGCAGATGCAGCGCGACCCAAGCCGACAGCGGATACTGCCCCTCGCCCCCTGCTTTATAGATATCTGCCAGCAATTCTTGCGCCTGCGCCTCAATCGGGGCGGCTTCGGCAGGTTCGGGGAACCGCAGCAGAATACGGCCAAGGGTCAACACGGCTTCGGGATGATTGCCCAATGCGTGGTACACCCGTTCAAGCCGGCGCAATACTTCCAGCTCGTACCGCCCGCCGCGCCACGCCTCTGATCCGCCTTCTAGGGTCGATTGTGCCGCCAGCAGCGCGCCTCTTCCGCCATCGGCAAGCGCCATATCCGCAACCGCCAAACGGGCGCGCACGGCGTATTGGTCCCAGCCCTCTGCCGCTTCCAGATAGATCTTGAGCGCGGTCGCCGCGTCCCCCCGCTTTTGCGCGGCGCGTGCACGCAGGAATGTACCGGATTCAGCCCCGGCCAGCTCTGGCATTTCGTCCAGCAGGCGCAGGGTCGCGTCGACATATTCGCGCTTATCCAGCTCAATCGCCGCTTCAAGCAACACCGGCAGAACGGCCCGCACGACGGACTCCGGCTGTGTGCTCAGCCCGCCAAAGCTTGGCTCGATATTATCCGACAAGCGCCGAACGTCGGAGGTGGCAATCGCGTCCAGACTGGCCCAAAAGGCGCGATCCGGTCGGTTGCCCGCCAGCGGAGACGTGTTGAATGGGGGCGTTACCGCGGTCGGTGCCTCCCCCGCCAGCAGACGCACCGCGTCGGACAGCGCACGGTGACGGCGCTTATGAACCGGCGTATCAGGGGTCACTTCGGCAAGGATAGAGCCCGCCTCGAACAGCAGCATATGGGCCATATACAGTTCGGCCACATCCATCATCACCCGCGTCTGGTCGCTGCCCCGTTGGCTGCCGAGCTTGGCAATGCTGTGCCGCAAATCATCGCGCAACCCGTCCGGAGACCAGCGCCGCAAATCCAGATCCCGCCGCCATGTCTGCCCTGCGTCCAACGCGCTGTGATCCAGCGTATCAACCGCATCAGAGGGCGCGGCCACAAGTACACCCGCCGGAACCGCAAGAACCAGCAACGCCTTAACGACCGTTATGCAAATATACTGGCGCACACCTATCCTTGAGAGTGTAAATAGAACTTGCCTTATCCTTGTATTCATGAAAATTTGTATTTGCAATGACATGTACAATGCGTTTTTTCGTGATGCTTCAGCACCGCCGGAGGATGAGATGAGCAATATCAGTTATGTGGCGCTTTCTCAGGCAACCGCGCTGACCCGCAGCATGGACACGACGGCGCATAACCTCGCCAACGCCACGACCTCGGGCTACAAGGCGATCCACCCCGTGCTTGAATCCGTGCCCGATGGCAGCGGCGACAACGCGATCAACTATGTGCGCGAAAGCGGGACATACCTTGAACTTGCCGACGGCCCCTTGATGCAGACCGGCAACCCGATGGACATCGCCGTGGCCGGTGATGGCTGGCTCAGCTTCCAGCTGCCCGGCGGCGAAACCGGTTACAGCCGTCACGGGCGCCTTGTTGTGGATGTCGACGGCCAATTGAAAACCGCAGGTGGTATGCCCCTGCTTGGCGTGGGCGGCGGGCCTGTCGTGCTGCCCGATGATGTGGGGGACGAAGTGGTGATCACCACCAGCGGCACCGTGACCAACCCCCAAGGCGCGGTGCTTGGCGCGGTCAGCGTTGTCGCGATCAACGAGGCGGCGCAGATGCTGCCCATGGGCGCGGGCATGTACCAGTTGCCCCCGAACGCAGGCCAGCCGCAGCAGATGGAGAACCCACAGGTCAAGCAGGGCTTTATCGAGGGCAGCAACGTGAACGCCGTCCTTGAAATGACCCGTCTGATCGACATCCAACGGGCCTACGAGAATTCGGTCAAACTGATGGGGTCGGACGATGATCTGACCCGCACGGCCATCCAGAAACTTGGGCGCGTATAACGCCGCCGGAAGGAGCATAAGATGAAAGCACTCGGGATCGCGGCCACGGGCATGTTGGCGCAACAGACCAACGTTGACGTCATCGCCAACAACATCGCCAACGCCAATACCACCGGCTTTAAAAGCGGGCGCGCCGCGTTTCAGGATCTGGTCTATCAAAGCTTTGCGAGCGCCGGATCGCTGACCTCCGAAGAAGGCACTGCGCGGCCCGTAGGCACTGATATCGGCTTGGGCGTGCAAGCGGCGGGCGTGATCCGTCACAACATCCAGGGCGGCTTGATCCAGACCGAAAACCAGTTGGACCTCGCGATCGAGGGGCGCGGCTATTTCACCGTGAACCGTCCCGATGGCACACAGGCCTTTACCCGCGACGGGAACTTCCAGCTGAGCGCCGAAGGCCAGCTGGTCACCCTGAACGGCTATGAGGTAGAGCCCGCGATCATCGTGCCCGAACTGACCCGTCAGGTTGAAATCAACCAAGAAGGCGTGGTCATGGCCTATGTTGAAAACGACCCTGAACCGGTGGAACTGGGCCAGTTGAACTTTGCGACCTTCCTGAACGAAGCGGGCCTGAAACCTGTCGGTGACAACTTGATGGAGCAGACCGCCGCGTCGGGTGAGCCTGTGCAGAACGTCCCCGGCACCCCCGGCGTCGGCATCACGCGGCAGGGATATCTTGAACAGTCGAACGTCAATATCATCCAGCAGATCACCGACCTGATTTCGGCACAGCGCGCCTACGAGATGAACTCCAAGGCGATCGAGACCGCCGATCAGATCATGACCACCACGAACCAGATCAAGTAACGGGTTGAACCGATGAAACGTGTTGCCATTGCCCTTTTCGTGTTGTTCCAGCTTGCCGCCGCTCTTGTGGTGGCGGGCCCTGCGCTTGCACAAGCCGTGCCCGTGACCGACCTGATCGAGGAACGCGCCGTCGCCGAACTGGGGGCAACTTTGCCCGCGAAAGCCAAGCTGGATATCCGCATGGCCGAGGGGATGATCAAGAAGGGTAACTTCGTGCAGGAGTTCTGGATCGACCCTGACTCGGGCCAATTCATCGCAAATGTGGTCACCGACAGCGGTGTCCCGCAACGCGTATGGGGTCTGGCGATGGTGACATTGACCGTGCCTGTTCCCAACCGGCGCATCGTGCCCGATGAAATCGTCCGCGCCCAGGACGTATCGCTGGTCGAAATGCCGATGCAGCGGGTCGGTAGCTATGCGATCAATGAGTATGATCAACTCGTCGGCCAGCAGGTGCGTCGTATGCTGGTCACCGGCCGCCCCGTCCCGCGCAATTCGGTCATGCCGCCCCGTATCATCAGCCGCGGTGAAAAGGTCAAAATCCGCCTGACCCACGGCGGGCTGCAGCTAACGGCCAAAGGACGTGCCCTGGATGATGCCCATAAGGGTCAGGAACTGCGCGTCGTCAATCTTTCCAGCAACAAGGCCCTGTCGACCATCGCGATGGCAGCAGGCGTCGTCGAGGTCGTACAATGACATCCCTTCGTTTTCCCGCTCGGCTCGGCTGTCTGCTTGCAGCTTCGGCGCTTTTTCTGGCGGCCTGTGGTGATTTTCAGGAAACCCACAACCCCACGGTCAGCGATCTGACGCTCAGCCCCGACCACATGGGCGAGGTCAACCGCGTGAGCATCCCGATGCCTCTGCCCAAAGCGCCCGAACAGCCCAAACGCGCCGATCAGGCCAGCCTCTGGAGCAATTCAACACCGCGTCTGTTTCAGGATCGTCGCGCCGGCGACGTGGGCGATCTGGTCACCGTTCTGATCGATATCGATGACCGCGCGCAGTTGCAAAATGCCACAGGGCGCAGCCGGTCCTCCTCCACTGGGGTGGACGACCCCGATATCCTGAACTTCGACACCTCGACCGACAGCGGGCAGCTGATTGGCCTGTCGAGCAGCTCGTCCAGCGAAGGCGAAGGGTCGATCCGCCGGAACGAGACCATACGTCTGCGGGTGGCCGCCCTTGTGATCCAGACCCTACCCAACGGGAATTTCGTGATCGCCGGACGGCAAGAGGTCAAGGTGAACAACGAACTGCGCGAGCTGCGCATCGCTGGCATCATCCGCCAGTCCGATATCAACGTCGGGAACACCATCGACTACGACAAGATCGCCGAGGCACGGATCACCTATGGCGGACGCGGGCAGATTTCGACGGTGCAAACCGCGCGCTACGGTCAGGACGCGCTTGAAGTGTTCCTGCCCTACTAAGGCGGGACGCGGGTGTGATCAAATACATCATCATCGCCGTTTGCGTGATTGGTGCGGGGGCCATGGGCTATGTCGGGGAACGCTTTATGCGGCCAACGACATCGGCCCCCTCGGATCAGGCGGCGTCGCAAGAGCTGATGTTCAAGATGCCCTTGGGCAAATTCACCATGCAGATCATCCAGAGCCGCAAAATCCTGCATCTGGTGTTTGACATGGATGTCTATGTCATGGGGGCTTCGTCGTTTCACGAGATCAACGGTGCCGTCGGGCGCGCCCGTTTGCGTGACGCCACAGTGTCAGCGATCGCCGAGCTTGCAGAAACCGACCTGAGCCTCGCCCAACCGATCGAAGAAGAAGCCCGCAAAGCGGAGCTTGCCGCGCAAATCGTGCGCAAGCTCTACGTTAATTTCCCGGCGGTCCGTACGGCGCGACTGAACAGCTTTTACGCCAATACCAGCCTGCGCAACTGACGGACCCGATCAGCTCGCCGATTTCACGGTGATCGACGACGCCGTTTCGCCGCCGTCCAGACCAAAGATGATCTCTCCCTCGCGGAAACGTACATCTTCGACGCGGGCACTGCGCGACGGCTGGATCGCGATATTGTTGCCAGCGGCATCTTTCGCCGTCAGCACCACGGTGTATTTCCCCGCCAACTGCGCGTTGCCGTAATCGTCCTTGCCATCCCACCCCAGCGGGTTCGTGGTGCCCGATACCGTGGACAGGCCGTTGATCGTGCGCACATTGCGTCCCAGCGGATCATAGATTTTCGCGCTGACCTCGGCTGCGCCGGCCCCCACCTCGTATGAGGTCGAGCTCGTGCCATCTTCCAGCATCACCACATCGGATTGCACCGTGACATCGCGCCCCAGAAGATCGGTGCCCCCCAGATTCAGCAAGCCGCTGATCTGGCTGGTCAATGTCTCAAGCTGCGTGTTTGTCTGCACCGCTTGTTCCACCTGCGACAACTGCGCAAGCTGTGCGACGAACTGCGTGCTATCGACCGGCTCAAGCGGATCCTGGTTCTGGATCTGCGCGGTCAGCAGGGTCAGGAACTTGGTATAATCCTCGCCCAACTGACCCAGTGAATCCTGCGCCGAGCTTTGGTTCGTGCTTGTGAAATTGTTCAACAGTGTCTGGCTTGTCAGCATGGATCACACCCCCTTAGGTGAGAATATCAAGTTGTCCGTCATCCACCACATTTTTGTGCTGAACGCCAGCGGTCACAGGGCCTGCGCCGTCATCAATGCCCCCACCGAACCCCGCGGTAGAGCGGTTTTGATCGCGCGCACCGTCGTCCGAGAACCCCTGCTGGAATTCAAAGCTGCCCGCATCGGTAAACCCGAGCCCCTGCGCCAAAAGCTGGCGTTCATCACGCAGCGTTTGCAGCACGGCAGGGTTTTCGACACGGACAACAACGCGGGTGCCGCTATCCTTGTCGGTGACGACCTCGATCTCGATTTGCCCCAACCCGCGCGGATGCAAGCTGACCGAGGTGCGGCCCTCTTTCGCCTCGACGGCCTTCACTTGCGAGATCAGCGCATCGGCAAAGGGTTTCGGTGCAGGTTTGGCCTGCGTCTCGGCACTTGGCGCGGCGGCTTTCAGATCGCTCGCTTGGTCGGCGAGGATCAGCGCGTTGCTTTCGACGGGCTGCGCCTGAACCACCTCGGCGGGCCGGAAGGTCGCGGTGACATCAACGGGCGCTTTGCCCTGTGCGGCTGCGCCATTCTGACCTGCGTTCAAGAAGGTCGGCTGCTCTGCCCCGAAAGCGGCCTGTCGCAACGGCGCGACGGGCGTATCCGCGTCGATCGATGGTTCTGGCGGGGCGGTTCCCTCAGCCGCGGCCGCGGCTTGGGGTGCTGCACGCGGCGGGGTCGAAACCTTGTCACTAACCTGCGGTTTAGGGACAGGTTGCACCCCCGCCACCCCCTGCGTTTGCGCAACGCTTTGAACCTCTGCCGTGGCAGCGATTGGTTGCTGTGCCGCTACTGGTGTCGCGGGGGCAGTAACGGGCTGCGGCACAACAGAGGTTTGCGGTGCGGGTACCGCGATTTTGACATCGGCTTTCGCCTCGACAGGGGATGGCGCCGCCGGTGCAGCCGTTTCGGGCGCGACCTTAACAGCGGATTGCGTCACATTGGCCGCTACCGCGTCAGCGGCCAATGTCGGCGCGGCCAACGGCAACTGGGGGTCAGTTTCGCCCGCGACACCTTGTACGGATGCCTGTGGCACAGCGACTGCGGGGGCGCTGACCGTGGTCGCGGTGGTCACCGCCCCCGTTGCTTGAGCGGTAGCCCCCTCGCCCGTCGGTTGGGCGGCCGACATCAGACCGGTGAAGGAGGCTTCCATCGACAGGGCCGTCGGATCGCCCGCTTGCTCTGTGGTCAGCGAAAGCCCCAGCACATCTGACATCCCTTCGGGGGTGGAATCGTCACTACCCAGCAGAATAGGCTCACCATCGGGGCCGAGAGTGAAGGGCGGCACCGCAGCGCCTGCCTCCCCAATTGCGACGGTCCCCATCAGCGCGGCAAACCCTTCGGGTACGGCGCTGGAGCCCTTGCCGGCTTTTACGCCAGCCTGCCCCGTCATCAATGCGGATAAAGCGACATTCATCTCAGTGCATCTTGCTTGTCATGACGCCACGCGCCGCGAGCTCATACTTCAACCGCGACATCGCGCGGCGTTCGATCTGGCGCAGCTTGGCGGGGGTGACCTCCATCCGCGTGGCAAGATCCTGAATGCTTTCGGGGGGCTGCTGCAAGGTCCGCGCCCGCAGCACCTCGCGGTCCATCGGTTGAAGCCGTTCCATCGCCTCAAGCAGTCGCGCGCGGATCAGGGTTTGCGACGACTGCGCGATCACGGCCTCTTCGGGGTTGGGGTCTTCCGAGGCCAGCAGTGCAAAACTGTCATCGTCGTCAATGGAATGCTGCACTGTTTTCTGCACGCCCGCCGGAGTCTCGACAATGGCGCGCAGGTGGTTGCGGGCGGTCATCGTGGCGTTCTTGACCCACCATTTCGCATAGGTTGAAAACCGCACGTCCCGATCCAGATCAAACAGATCGGCGGCGTGGATCAGCCCCAGTATCCCTTCGGAAATCAGGTCTTCGCGTTCGGCCTGATCATCGCTGAGCTTACGCGCCCAGTAGAACACGATACGCGCATGGGACAGCACCAAGGATTCAAGCGCGAACTTATCTTTGCTGACCTGCCAATCCTTTAACAGGACACGTTCATCTTCCAACGCCAACATCGGCGCATTGCGCGCTGCTGCATAAGTTATTGTCATTGCCTGCCCAACTTTTTCCCCAACATGACCACACTTCACGAATCTGGGAAAGTTTATTTTGCTTAAGGCACGGTTAAATTGGGTTTTATCCTTGGCAAACAACCCGATATCAAAGGACAGTTTCCCCTAGAACCCGCTGAGCGTCGGCAACCACGTGGACAGCGCAGGGATAAAGGTGATCAACAGCAACGCCCCCATCAATGCGATAAAGAACGGCGGCATTTCCTTGATCAGGGCCGATGGCTTGATGTTCACCGCCGACGAGACGACAAAAATCAGGCTTCCCACCGGCGGTGTGGTCAGACCAAGGGTCAGGTTCACAATCACGATAATCGCGAAGTGATCCGGGTCGATCCCAAGCGCAAAGCTGATCGGCGCAAGGATCGGCACAAGGATCATCACCCCGGGCAGCGGGTCCATGAACAGGCCAAAGACCAGCAACAGCGCATTCACCGCCAGCAAAAAGACAATCGGCGACAGATCCCAGGCAATGATCGTCTCTGCCAGAAACTGCGGCACGCCTTCGATGATCAACACCCAGGCAAAGGCCCGCGCCGCGCCAAGGATCAACAGCACCGCCCCCGACACAAGGGCCGCGCGCAGGATGATCGCGGGCAGATCCGCGACCCGCAGCGACCGGTAGACGAACATGCCGACGAACAGCGCGTAGAAGACCGCGATCACCGACGCCTCGGTCGGGGTGAACACGCCGAAACGAATACCGCCGACGATCAGCACCACCAGCATCAGCGCGGGCAGCGCGTATAGCGCGATCCGCGCGATCTCGGCCAAGGGGGGCATCGGCGCGCCGCTGGCATAGCCGCGTTTGTGGCTGACCCGCGCGTTGGCCAGCAGCACCGCTGCGGTGATCAGAATACCCGGCAGCACACCCGCCATGAACAGCGACCCGACCGATACCTGCTGATCCTGCATGGCGTAGATAATCATCGTGATCGACGGCGGGATAATCGGCCCCACGACCGAGCTCGAGATGGTGAGCGCACCGGCATAAGCACGGCCATAGCCGCCCTTCTCCATCATGCGGATCATCATCGTCCCCGGCCCCGCAGCATCGGCCAGCGCCGAGCCGGAGATCCCCGCGAACATGGCAGAGCTGACGACATTCGCATGACCCAAGCCCCCTTTCAGATGCCCCACCAGCGATTGTGCCAAGCGCAGCATCGCAAGGGTCACCGCCCCGCCGGTCATGATCTCTGCCGCGAGTATAAAGAACGGCACTGCCAGCAGCGGGAAACTATCAAGGCCCGAGAACATCTCTTTCACCACAACGAGGTTGGGGTAGGACGACCCGAAGCTCAGCGCGACAAAGACGGATATCGCCATCGCAAAGGCCACGGGCAGACCCAGGGCGAGCAGTACGAAAAGCGCGGGAAAAAGGATCTCAGCCATTTGCGCCTCCGGGCAGCGGATCGGCGGTGGCCCCATCCATACGTTTGTAATCCCCCGCCATGATGAAGGGGCGCGCAATCAGCAGCAGGTGGGCGATCAGCAGCGCAAATCCGACCGGCATCGCGGCGTAGACATACAGGAAGGGCATCCGCAGTGCGGGCGTCACCTGATACTGCATGCGCTGCGCATATTGGATGCCGACGTAGACCATGAAACCGAAAAAGACCAAAAGCCCCAAGGCAATCCCCGCCCGCAGCAGCTTTTGCCCCATGCTGGGCAGCGCATCCTGTAGGTTGGTGATCGCGACATGCCCGCCGGTGCGCAACACAAGTCCCGCGCCGCCAAAGGTCATCCAGATCATCAGATAGCGCGCCGCCTCATCCGCCCAAGGCAGCGAATGCGCGGTCACATACCGCAGGGTGATATTGGCACCGACGACCAGCGTCATTGCCGAAAGCATGAGGATCAGCGCCCAACCGTTCAACGCCACGAAAATGGTTTCCAGTCTCTTCACGGCTTCCCCTCGCCCGATGTCGCCGGCACCCGTTGGATGCCGGCGGTATTGCTCACTCGAAGTTTACGATCGAGTCGACCAGCTCTTGGCCGTAGGTGTCATAGTAGCCTTCATAGGCCGATTTGATCGACGCCTGAAACGCGGCTTTCTCTTCGGCGGACAGGGCGTTCACTTCCATGCCACGCTCTTTCAGCGTTTCCACACCCGAGGTTTCCACGTTGTCGACATAGCCCCGCATCGCGGCAGCCGCTTCAGTTGCAGCTTTCTCCATCGCGGCTTTCTGATCGTCGTCAAGCCCGTCCCAGAAAGGTTTGGACACCAGCAGCATCGCGGGCGAATAGACGTGGCCCGACAGGGTCAGATATTTCTGAACTTCGTTCAGCTTAACAGAAACGATCACCGACAGCGGGTTTTCCTGACCGTCGATCACACCTTGCTGCAACGACGAAATCACCTCGGGCCAGGCCATCGGCGTGGGGGCGGCCCCCATGGCGTCGAAGGCGGCGAGGTGCACGGGGTTTTCCATCGTACGGATCTTCAGCCCTTCGACATCGGCAGGCGTGTGGATCGCGTTGCGGTTGTTGGTGATGTGGCGAAAGCCCTGTTCGCCCCATGCCAGACCGTGCAGACCGACAGTGTCGAACTCGCCCAGAATTTCCTGACCGATGGGCCCGTCAAGCACAGCGCGGGCGTGGTCCAACCCGCTGAACAGGAACGGAATGTCAAAAACACCGGTGGCGGGAACGAAGTTCGCCAGCGTGCCCGAGGACACGATTGTTGCCTCGATGGTGCCCAGTTGCAGCCCCTCGATCACTTCGCGTTCGCCGCCCAGACCCGAAGACGGGAAATGCTTGAAGCTGAACTGGTCGCCGGTCTCCGCCAGCACGACCTCTTCGAATTTCTGCGCCGCGACGCCGTAGTGGCTGTCGGGGGCCAGAGCATAGCCGATCTTGATCTCGGTCTGCGCGGCGGCGGCACCCGCCAGCGCGACAAAGGCGCTTGCGGCCGCAAAATGTGTCAGATTGAATTTCATGGTAACCTCCCAGTAACCTTGTGGATGTGCTATCTAAACCCACCAAAGCTGACAAGATGCAGCCCTCGTGGCACCGCGCAACGCTGACTTAGCCCTGCGCGGATTTCCGGAACAACTTTACCAGCTCGGGCACATAGGCCTGACCATGCCCCGCCTCGACCGTTCGGGCGAGCGCGGCAGAGACGTTATCGGCGACGGTCTGTTGCGCCCCCGATGCGGTCGACATGGCACGGTAATAGTCGATGTCTTTTTGTGCATTGCTAACGAAAAAGGGCAGCCCTTCGCGGTCGCCTTGCGTGATATAGGGGGCAAGGCGGTCCAGCGCGACACTGGCCCCGCCCCCGCCAGCCAGAACATCCACGAACACCTGCGGATCGATCTGCGCATCAGCGGCCTGCGCTGCGGCCTCGGCCAGCAGGGTCATGAACCCGACCGACACATAATTATGCAGCAGCTTCAACCGGTGCCCGTGGCCAAGCGCCCCGACGTGGTCGACCGTATCGGTAAAGCTCGCCAGAACGGGTCGGACCTTTTCCAGCACCGCGGCGTCGCCCCCGACCAACAGGTTCAACGCCCCGTCATGGGCGTGTTTCGCCGTGCGCGTCATCGGCGCATCCAGATAGGCCCCGCCTGCGGCCTGCACCGCGTCGCCCATACGCAGGGTGCTGTCGGGCAGCGCGGTCGAACAATCGACAACCACCGCACCGGGTTTCACCGCCGACACCAGCCCGTGATCGCCGGTGACAATCGCCTCCACCTGAGGCGATCCGGTGACGCAGAGAATGATCACATCACTCACCGCCGCCAGCGCGGCAGGCGTGTCATACGCCACCGCGCCAAGGCCCGTAATCTCGTCTACCGGCTGGTTGCCGGGGTGATCCAGAAAGCCCAGTTCGAACTTGCCCTTGCGCAAGACGTTCCGCGCAATGCCGTGGCCCATCAGACCGACACCGATAATGCCAACTTTCATCGCGTTCCTCCCTTTGTCCCGCAGCGCGGTTTAATCCGCGTTGATCCAGATCGCTTTGGTGTCCAGATATTCTTCCAGATGCTCGGTCCCGCCTTCGCGGCCATAACCCGACATCTTGACCCCGCCAAAGGGCACTGCTGGATCAATGGCGTGATACATATTCACCCAGACGGACCCTGCTTTCAGCCGATGCGCCAGCTTGTGCGCCGTCCCCAGATTGGTCGAGAATACACCAGCAGCCAGCCCATAGGGCGTGTCATTGGCGCGTGTCACGACCTCGTCCAGATCATCGAACGGCAGCGCGGAAATCACGGGGCCGAAGATCTCTTCGCGGGCGATGCGCATGTCGTCGGTGACGCCGCCAAAAACGGTGGGCTGGATGAAATGCCCACCCTCCAGAGCCGCCCCTTCGGCGCGTTGCCCGCCGGTCAGAACCGTTGCGCCCTCGGCCGGACCGTCCGACAGGAAACCGGCGATCCGTTCGGCCTGACGGGCCGAGATGATGGGCCCGATATCCGTGCCCTCATCAATCCCCTGCCCGATCTTCAGCCCTGCGGCAAACTCCGCCACGCGGCGGGTGAATTCATCATGGATCTCGCGCGCCACAAACAACCGCGATCCGGCGATGCAGATCTGACCCGAATTGGCAAAGACCGACATGGCCGCGACCGGCACCGCCTTGTCGATATCCGCATCCTTGCAGACGATGACCGGCGATTTCCCCCCCAGCTCAAGCGAGACGCGTTTCAACGTGCCCGTTGCCGCGCGGGCAATCGCCTGACCGGTGGCGGTTGAGCCGGTGAACACGATCTTGTCCACATCCGGATGCGCCGCCAGCGCGGCACCGGCATCGGCCCCCAATCCGGTCACCACATTCAGCACCCCGTCGGGCAGCCCCGCTTCTTGCATCAACCGCGCGATCATCAGCACGGTCAGCGACGCCTCCTCGGACGGTTTCAACACCACGGTGCAGCCGGTCGCCAGCGCGGGCGCGATCTTCCAGACGGAACCGGCGATTGGCGCATTCCACGGGATGATCGCCCCGACCACGCCCACGGGTTCACGCACGGTGGATGAATAAATCTCGCCGGGGAAGGAGTTCGGGATCGTCTGGCCGTGGATCATCACCGCCTGCCCCGCATAGAACCGCAACATCCCCAACACGCGACGGCTGTTGGCCAGCGTGCGCTGGATCGGCATACCCATATCCAACGTGTCCGACAGGCACAGGCGTTCCCATTCTGCCTCGAACTTGTCGGCGATGCGCAGCAGCAGCGCCTGACGCTCGAACGGGGTGAACTTGGCCCAAGGCCCCTCGAACGCCGCGCGGGCGGCTTTTACGGCGGCATCAATATCCGCCGCGCCCCCCTGCGGTACAGTCGCCAGCAAAGACCTGTTCGCCGGATTGCGCGCATCCATCTCTGCGCCCGATTGGGCCGGACACCATTTACCGTTGATGAACATGGGGCGAAAGCTGCCGTCATACAGCGCGCTCGCCAAAGCGTTCCAGTCTTTCATACGTGTCTCCCTTGCTTTGCAGACCACCGCGTAGATGGCGTCTTTCTGCACCTCGGATCGAGGCGCCGCAAGGTAAGGCAGGCGAATTAATCCAACTTTTTGAAAGTTTTACGGCAAGGGTATGCCCGAATAGCCCGCAAACCTGTGTTTTGTCAGGATATTCGGGCCGTCTCTTTGGTGTTTGCAGGAACGGGCACACCATCAGGCTGCCCGCCCCACGTCAGAACTTGAGCGAGAGACTCGCCCCGATGTCGTGGCTGTCATAGTCGAACAACGCCACATTCGATTTCGCCCGCGTGTAGGTATAGGTGATGCGCGGCACATATTTCCCGATCTGCACCTTGTTGTGCTGCACGGTGAAGGTGAGGCTGGTGGTGTCATCCTCGCGCGGGGTCGTGGTGCCGGGGAAGATGCCGTCGTATCTGTCCTGTTCGTATGCCAGTATCGCTCCGGTCGAGAGGCCCGATTTCCACTGTTTGTCGATCCCCATCGACACGCCGGTTTCATGGTGATCCAGATGCGCGCGCTGTGTCGTCTCGCGCAGCTGCGACAGGCCGAAGGATAGCCCGAGCGTCGGCGTCAACCGATGTTGGTACGAGACCGAAGCCCGCATCCGGTGCCCGTCCCGAAACGGGCTTTGGTCATAGGTCTGCCGATCAAACCGAAGCGCACCCGACACCAGATCACGCGGACGCAGCTGATAGGCGCCGCGCAGCTCCGCCCCCCACCGGCGTCGCACGATGTCTGAATCAGAAAAGCTCAGCTCGGCAATCGGCCCGAAAGAGAACCGCCCCCGCTGCCCGCCACGAATGACATCGAACCGTGCGACGGCCGTGGTTTCCGTGTTCAGCGCGGAATCGTAGAATTTCGCATCCAGACTGGCGGTGCCCACGCCGGACCATCTTTCATTCCATTGCCAGCGCCGCCACGCGGTGCCGCCAATCGCCAGTCCCACCCCGGAAGACGCGCGCGACGCAGGGTTCAACGTGAACGGCACCCCGCCAATCAGGATCTCCTGCTCGGCACTGCCGCGGGTCTGGTTCGACGACGGCAACAGCGCGAACCGCAGGGCAAAGCCGCCGGGCTTGCGCGAGGTGTTGTTCAGGATAAAGGTCTGCAATCCGGCGCGCAGCTGTTCGTCGGCGGTTTCCGCGACCAACCGTTCCGCATGATAGCGCGCCGCGGTCACATCACCGCGATAGGCCAGCAGCAGGGTCAGCTCTCGTCTTGCGGGTTCATAATCGGGCGCGATGCGTACCAGATCGCGAAACAGATCAACCGCCGCCGCAGGCTGGTTCTGGCGCATCAGGATTTGACCTTCCAGATAGGCCTGATGCAGCGGCCCGTTCGGATCCCCCTTGACCAACTGCGCCAGACTGGCCCGCGCGGCGTCATAGTTTCCCTGTTCCAGATAATCCTGTGGTGTCGCGGCCTGCGCCTGTCCGGGCGATTGGCACGCCAAAAGAACGCCCATCAGGGCGGCAAAAAGAAGATGTTTCATGGATTAACCCTCAAGCAGTTAAATCGGCGTGAAACCTGAACTCTGCACTGCGTCTCCCACATGAAATAATGGGGAGACGCAGGCATGGCTTGAGGTCATGCCCACGCCCAGAGAAGCGGGACCCGTAATTTGATCGACGCTTCTCTATCCCTTTTTCGTCGACCTTAGTCGACTTTGTCGGCCGAGAAGTAGCCGTTCCCGTTCAGCGACCCGTCGTCAGCGCCGATACCAAATGTCAGCGCACCGGCAACCTGTTCGGCGTTTGGCCCATAGAACGCACCGGAGTACGTCCCTTCGGCGCTATTGACGTCGATATCGCTGATGAAGTCCGCATCTGCCGTCAATGTCCCGGCAAAACCGTTGTTATCGAACGTGGTTTTATCCATCGCGATGGTCCCTTCAACGGCGTCACGTTCACCGTCTTCGGGGTCTTCGATGGTGGTGTTCCCGATGGTGCCCCAGATCTCGCCGGCGCCAAAGTCTGCCGTCATCGCAATCTCGCTACGCACCTTGTACCGGCTTTCGCTGTTCGATTCGAAGCCGCTGTTTGGCACAACATTGATCCGCGACCGGCCCGTATATTCGGCTTTTGGCAGATCCTTCAGATCTTCATCCGCCGTCTCTGTGCCAAAGATCGCAAAGGTACTGTCGCCGGAGACGTGACCTTCGGCGTTCTCGGATGTCCGGAAAATGCTTACCACCTGGGCAAAGCCATTGCCCGCCGTCAGCAGTTCTTCGACCGGACCATTAAAGTTATAGACCCCGGCGAATTTGCCATCCACTTCGACCTCGTAGCCGTCACCTTCGCCATTCACGTCGGCAGGGGTGAACGCCAGCTCTTCGCCGTCGATGGTCACGGTCAGCGCGCCATCATTATTGCGCTTGATCGACGCGGTGACATCAGTCGTCGTGCTGGTTTCCCCGGTGTGATAGTTCAGGTTCTGCAAGGCGACGCCCACGGCGCGCGCGGTCAGCGTCTTGCCGGACGCAATCGCTGCACCGGCATCGACCGGATCACCATCCTCGTCTGTTGCAAAGGTCCGTTTGGCCTGCGCCTCTTCGGTGATGTCTGTCACATCAATCACCTTGTCGACCCCGTTCGATGACCCGCAGGCCGCGACGCTCAGCGCCAGCGCGGTCGTTGTCATCAATTGCATGTAAAGTTTCATTTCAATGCCCTTTCTAAATAGCCCCAAGCGGGCGGGTGCCTGCCGAAATCGCAGCAGGTTAAGAAAGGTTAAAAATCGACCGTAAACGTACCGTAAATTTTTGCGCGGCGCTCCGTGAAAAAATCGTGAAAAAAGAACGCATCAGGCGGTTTTCTATCGCTAAACGCTCAGGGGCCTAACCTATAGTTGCGACAGATATGCCAGCGCCTGTTTGCTTGGCATAAAGAAGTACCCCCCCGCCACCGTTCGGGTGAAATCCACGGGCGCAGGCTGTGCGCCCCCCTCCCCTTCCGCGCGGGACATCGGGCACATATCCAGTGCTAGCGATTCCTCCGACCCCGGAATAATGAACGTATCACCCTTCTGTTTCGGCGTGATCAAAGGGTCCGGCCCATGCCGCCCGCCGTGGAACCCGTCTGCGTTGATCCAGGTCTGCTGCACGAACTCGAACTGCCGTTCGATATTGGCGTTAAAGCACATAAAGAAGGTGCCTTCCTCTTGCTCAACCGGCGGTACGGTCTCGGTATCGCGCCGCACCCAGCCCGCGTCGATCAAGCCTGCGTCCTGCGGCGCGTCAAACGCGCTGCTATAGGTCCGGCCCCGCCGCAACAGCCGATGGCGGTTGTTGATCTGCAATGTGATCTCGTGACCGGGGCGGAAACTGTCGCGCGGGTTGGCGCGGCGGATATGCGACCCGATCGGGCAATACAGCCCCAAGGGGTCGTCCTCGCCATGGCGGAAATCATTGTCGGGGATCACCGGCCGCAGCAGATCACGTGGTATGCCAAGGGGGCCGACCTCATGCTCCAGCTCTGACAAGGCATCGTTGAACGCGGCCCAGCCCTGCGTCGTCCAGATCGTCTCATCCATGCTCAGCCCGCCATGCACGCCCAAACGGCCGCTTCCCCTTGGCGTGCGTGTCCGGTCAAGGAACTGCTGCAGCGCAACAAGATGGCCGTCGGTTGCAGGGCGCTGGTCCGTCGCGGCTTGCAATGCCTTGAGGCGCACCCCGACATAGCGACGCACGACCGCGTGATAGCGCGCACGGTTGCGCAGGCTGCGCGACA
This sequence comes from Sulfitobacter sp. CB2047, assembly GCF_000735125.2. Taxonomy (NCBI): domain Bacteria; kingdom Pseudomonadati; phylum Pseudomonadota; class Alphaproteobacteria; order Rhodobacterales; family Roseobacteraceae; genus Sulfitobacter; species Sulfitobacter sp. CB2047. Next base: position 149,390 of record NZ_CP072614.1, read on the forward strand.
CCGACGGGTTGCGCGCCAGTGAACTGCCGTCCGCCCACCGACCGATGATCTTGGCGGTGATCCATTGCTCCATCCAGATCTGCCGTGCATCCGGCCCCATAGGCACATCGCCATAGGGCGAATGATCCATCTGCCCGCGTTGCATATCCCCCAGCACGATATCCTTGTCGCCGGGCATGCGGTCGCCCTGCCGGATCCTGATGTCAGCCTGAATATCCTCGCGGATCGCATCCGCGATGCCCTTTTTCGGCAGATGTCGCGCCTCAAGCCCGCGCGCCTTGGCCGCCACAAAATCCTTCAAAGCCTTGTCATTGTGCAAGATCTGCCGCACCGCCAGAAAGCTCCCGCCGCGGCCAAAATCACGCTGGTCCCCCAGATGCAGCCGCCCAAAGCGCGGCACCAGATCCGTCACCGGCCGCTCGACCGCCGACAGCCCCTGCGCCGCCGGCGTATCGGCGGGCACGGTGATCGCCAGCGGCAGGTAGCCCCGGGAATCGGGATACCCCAGGATGAACTCCCCCGCGCCGACCACATCATCCGGCGCGGCCTTACCTTTGGCAAAGGCCTGGGTGTGGCGCATGATCGGCTGCGAGATACCGTCACGCGTGCCGAACCCGTCGCTATGGGCCAAGCCGCGGCGTTGCAGATCCGCCCGCACGATACTGTCCACCGCGATGCCATATTGCTCGAACATCACGGTCAGCGTGTCGTCGGTCGCCGCCTGCTCCGAAGGATCGCGGGCATAGGACAGCAGCAAAGCGTGCGCGGCGCCGTCGCTCCACCGCCAGCGGGCGGGATCGGCGGGCGTGCCCGCATCGCCCAACACCCGCGCCCGTGCCGCCATGCCGCTGGCAAAGGCATGGGGCAACGTCGCGCGCCCGTCGTGGGGCGTGTCGGGAAACCCCAGCAGCGACAGCCCGCCAGAGGACAGGGCAATGAAATGCGCCGGATAATCGGGATAGGCGTCGCCAAAGCTCAGCCGCGCATCCCAGGGCGCACCGGGGGTCTCGGCATTGCGCGCCTCTTGCAGCAATTGCGCGATCAGGCGTTTGCCCCCCTGCCCCGTGTCAAAGCGCAGCACCCGCGCGGTCATCAACGGATGCCGCCCCAGCCCGTTGAACAGCAAGGTCTGCACCTGGTCCGTCTCGATCGCATCGGCGGGGCGCGGCGCGGTGTAGAATAGGGTGGCCCACGCGCGATATTCGTCATGGGTCAGCGCCCGCGCCAGCCCGTCGCGCACCAGCGCATTGGTGCGGATCGTCCCTGTGGTCAGCTGCGGAAAGCGGCTGTACCAGACCTGCGTCTGCACCTGCTGGCGCCGAACCCAGCGTTTGAACCTGTCACCGTCCTGCGCCCCATCCAGAAAAAACCACCGGCTGCGCGGAAACCCCACGCAGTTGTTCCACGCCATCGTCTGGCCGCGGTGCACCTTGGTGATGAAATCCTCTAGGTAGCTTTCCCAGCTGCCGTCGTAATTGCCCTGAAAGATCAGCTTTTGACTGCCTTTGGGGCAGTACCAGCGCGCATAATGGATCGTGGCGAAATCGGTGACAAAGCCGGGGCGGAACCACAGGATTTTCATATATTTGATGATGTGAAACGCCAGCGCCGTGGTCAGCCGCCGCAGCAGGCCGGGCTTCAAGGCACTGACCGAGGTGATGTGGTTCTGCGCATAGCCGGGCAGATCCTCCATCGCTTGCACGGCGGCGACGTGATCATGAGGCGCATAGCGGTCATCCGGTGCCTCGCGCGTCTCGACCCGCCGCAACCACGCCAGCACCCCGCCCGCCACCGTAAGTGCCAGCAACAGCGGCACCATCCAAAGCGAGACATAGACATCCGCCGCCTGCAGCAGACTGACAAGACCAAAGGCGACCAGCCCCACAGGCAGCACCAACGCCAGCAGCGCAAAGACCGCCAAGGGCTTCAGCCCCAGCCCCGCATATTTCGCGATAAACCCCGAGAAGGGGAAATCCTTGTGCCGCGAGAAGCGCGGATAGCGATGGGATGGGCGGTACAGCAGCGCCGCTTTCGCAGGGTCCTCCTGCATCTGTCTGCGGATATCGGCCACCAGATCGGCAGGGTCCGTGGTCCCCTCGGCTGCGCGCTGCCGCACCTGCGCCTCGGCCCAGTCATACAGGTTTTTCTCCGCCTCGATCTGGCGTACGGGCATATGTTCGGTGCCGTTGAAGTTCACCCCGATGGTGCCCCAGGGCTTGGTATCGGGGTGTAGCAAATGCGCGCGCACCGCCGCGATAAACCCGCCCTGCGCATCTTTCAGAAACGGCAGCACGGTCGAACAGGGCGCGTCGATCCGTTGTGCCAGCCGCGCCAGCGCGTCCCGCGGCATGCCATCGGTGTTGAACTCTGCCAGCAGATGCGTGGGCCGCGCATCAAGCCGCGTCTCGGCCCCCAGATTGACCAGATTGAGGCTTGCGAAATGCACGATCCCCGTGCCCTCAAGCCCCTGCTTCAAATCCGATGTCTCCTCCTGCAACCCCGCCAAGACCGCGCGCAGCGCCTCTATATCCACACCCTCTTTCAAGGGCACTGGTGCCACGATCGTCGACTGTGCCGCGTGGCCTTCCACCATGTCGAACCGCATCCGCAAGCGGCCCAGATAGGGGCCATAGAACTTTGGCCGCTCGGGCAGAAAGGCGATGCCGGGGCGCGACAGGATGATCTGGAATGCCTCGGTGATGATCTCATGCGCCATCTCGTGCCCCAGACAGTGATGCATCCCCAACCCAAAGGACAGATCCGGCAGCGCGGTGCCGTCCTTGGCCAGGAACCCTTCGCCGGGCATGAAGCGGTTGGGGTGTTTCACCACCCGCGGATCATGCAGGGCTTGCGCTGTTGCCAGAATGACCACGGCACCGGGTTTGATCCGCCGCAGCGCCTCGGGCAGGCCCTGGGTATCGCCGGCCTCTTTGCGCAGGCGGAACTGGCCGGGAAAAAGCGAGGGGTTAAAGCGGGCGATCTCGAACAATATGTCACGCAGGGCCAAGCGGGCCTGCGGGTCATCGGGGGCGGCTTCGGCCCGCGCGGCACAGCGCAGCGCCTGATGGAACTGGTCCGGCTTGCGGCGCATCTGATCGAGTATCTTGCCCGCCGCAAGCGCGGTGGTGGGCACAAAGCCGGTGATCACCCCGAACAGGATCACCCGCACGGTGTCTTTGTCCGACTGCTCCCAAACCGGCCCGCCATCGCCCTGCCGCGCGACCTGATCCATCAACCCTTGCAAGAAACCCGCCTGTGCGGGGTCCGCCCGTTCGTCGGCGGACAGATTGGCATAGGCGTCGATGCTGGCATCCAGCAGATCGCAGATGCGCTTGGCCCCGATCATCGCCTGCCGACGCACCGCAGGCGTGCCCGAGGGGTCGGCAAAGATCAGCGAGGAACAGGCCGCCGAAAACGCGGCAAAGTTTTCCGCGCTCGGTGCCGCGATGCCAAAGGTCTTCAGACAGGCCTCTGCCGTGACGCGCATAAAGACATCGCGCGCCATGTCGATCTGCCCGCCGCTATCCTCCAGCAAGGCTTCGGTCACGCGGCGCACCACAGGGCGCACATGGGTCACCGGATCAATCGCCGCCCAAGGATCGCGCAAAATCGCCATCTGCGCGGCATGGGTCTGTGCATCATCGCCCAAAGCAAACACCGGCGGGCCTGCCATCTCTTCCATCTCGGGGCCAAAGGGCACGCCGAACACATCGGGCCGATGCAATGCCGCGACAATATCAGCGTGGCGCGTGACAAAGTGATATGGCCCCAACCGCACCACCGGCGCAATCCGCTGCATCAGGCGCAGCCCGCCATGTTTCATCAGCCCTTGCGTGATCCGGCTTTGCAGCTGTGCGACCCAACTGCCGTTCAGCGCATCAAGCGTGAAATGCCGCGTTCCCAGATCAGAGGGATGCGCCCGCTCCTCCGCCTGCGCTTGCCGGATACCAGCGTAGTTTTCTGCATATTTCGTCATGCGTCGGATGCCTTCTGCAAAGGCCCCCCGGGGGATCACCAGCCGGCGCGCCGTACCTAGAACATCTCTTCAATCATACGCGCGTTCAGCGACCGGTCCGAAAAGGGAAGCCAGTTGATATAGCTGCGGTTGAAACGGGGCTCGAACTCGTACAACTCGCGCTTGGCACGCGCCACGGCGTCGGGGCGGCCCATGCGGTGCAGCGCCAGAACCTTGACCATATGGGCGTACCAATAGGCGGGGCGCAGCAACAAGGCGTGATCCGCGTGCTGCAACGCGGCCGACAGATCCCCGGCCAGCAGCGCGGCAAGCGCTGTCTCCCCCTCGAAACAGAAGCGCTGCGGGTGGTGGGGCGACAGGCGGATCGCGTGTTCCAGCGCCTCCAGCGCGGCCAGGGGGTTGCCATCATAGGCCAGATTTGTGCCGCGCTGGTCATGGGCAAAGGCCAGCGAGGGGCACAGCCGGATCGCCTCGTCCGTGTAATGCACAGCCGCCGTCTTGTTGCCCAGCCAACATTCCGCACAGCCCGCGATCCAATAGCCCCGCCCGTCCGACACATCCAGCTTGATCGCCTTTTGCGCCTGTCGCCGCGCCAGCTTGATGTCACGCGGATCGGCGCGGCAGGTCCAGACCCGCCACAGCGTGGTCAGCGCAAGATAGACATGGGCCTCTATATGACCGGGGTTGCGCGCGATGATATCCTCGAAGATCGCCTGCGCCTTCTCGAAATCCTCGGGGGTGAGACGGTTGATATGCCAACGCCCCTGCCACACCAGCGCCTCGTCACTTTGTGCCGGCCGCGACTGGGACCGCTGTTCGTAGGATTGCGCCAAGGCACAGCTAAAATTCCCCGCCACCTCGATCGCCATATCCCGCGCGACGGCGGCAAACCCCGCCCCGATATCGGCAGCATCGGCCAGCGGCGCGGTAAACTGCGCACGTTTCACCGATTGCCCCGTGGTCAGATGCGTCAGCTCCACCATCAAGACCAACCGCCCGCCGCTCTGGCGCAACTGGCCGGTCACCACGTAATTCGCCGTCGCAGGCCGCGCGGCACCGGCGGCGCTGCGGCCACTGTGCACGGCCCAATCCATAAAGCTGATCCAACGATGCCGCGCCAGCTGGTCCAACACCTGCTCTGCCAGTTCTTGCGCCTGAGGGGTCAGCGGCTCGGCACTGGCAAAGGGCATGAGTGTCACACAAGGCACATCCAGCGGCGGGGCGAAGTCAACCTCTGATGGGTCGGTACCGCCCTGCGAGGTCTCTAGCTGGCGGGACCAGAAGGCGCGTTGCTCGCGCAGCCAGTTGTCGAATTCAGGGTCCCTGATATCAAGCCCTTCAAGGAACTCCGCCTGCCCCGGCAACCGCTGCGCCACTGACGAAAGCTCAAGCGCATCTACCGCGACCTCGCTCAGCGACAGCGTGACCGTGGTGCGATCCGCTTGCAGCACATCGCCCATCGGGGCAAGCGCACGGCGCAGGGCAGACAGCGTCTGGCGCAGGCTCGCCGCACCCTCACGCTCTCCGCGTTCGCTCCATAGCTTGTATTGCAACCAACGTCTTTCGCGCCTGCCACCGGGGGCGACCGCCAACATCGCCAACACAGCGCGCGCCTTCTTCGAGGTGATGGTGACACGTGACCCATCGGTGCGCCGCAAATCGAACGGCCCGATGACATTTAGCTGCAATCCTAGAGTTTTATGAGAACCATCCGCCAAAACTACCCACCACTTTCGTCATGGTTGAGTGTGCGGGATACGTTTCCATCCGTCAATTTTTTTTCAACGCCGATGTTTCCCTAACGGCATTGCAAAACCCGCCCCGGCGTGCTGCATCTTCGGCAATCGAAAATACCAGATGACATGGACGGAGCCCGACCAATGACCCAGAACGCCCCCCTCAAACGCCGGACCGGCGGACAGGTCCTTGTGGACCAGCTTTTGATCCACGGGGCCGACACCGCCTATTGCGTGCCCGGTGAAAGCTACCTCGAGGTGCTGGACGCGCTGCATGACGTGCAAGACCGGTTCACCCTGATCAACGCCCGCCACGAGGCCGGTGCGGCGAATATGGCCGAAACCTACGGCAAGCTGCACGGCACCCCCGGCATCTGCATGGTCACCCGCGGCCCCGGCGCCTGCCACGCCGCCATTGGCGTGCATATCGCGCAACAAGATAGCACGCCGATGATCCTGCTGGTGGGCCAGATCGCCCGCGACACCACCGACCGCGAAGCGTTTCAGGAAGTCGACTACCGCGCCATGTTTGGCCCTATCGCCAAATGGGCGACCCAGATCGACGATGCGTCGCGGGTGCCTGAATATATGGCCCGCGCTTTCCGCGTCGCCACCTCTGGCCGGCCCGGGCCGGTTGTCATCGCCCTGCCCGAAGACATGCTCACCGATATCGTCGAAGTCGCCGATGCGCGGCCCTATACCGCCACGCAGGCTCAGCTTTCCACGGCAAATGTAGACGCGCTGAAAGACGAGATCGCACAGGCCAAACGCCCGCTGATGCTGCTTGGCGGCTCCGGCTGGACCGAGGATGCCGCCGCCGCGATCACCCGCTTTGCCGAGACCAACAACATCCCCGTCGCCACCTCCTTCCGGCGACAGGATATCGTGCACAACCTGTCGCCCGTCTTTGCGGGCGATTTCGGCACCTCCACCGCGCCGGCGCTTTTTGCCCACCAGAAAGAGGCCGACCTGCTGATCGTCATCGGGGCCCGCTTGGGCGAGATGACGACCAAGACCTACACCACGCTGCAATCGCCCAACCCCGATACCCGTCTGGTGCACCTGCACCCTGACGCGGACGAGATCGGCCGCGTCTATTCCCCCGACCTCGGCTTTGCCGCCTCCCCCGCCGCTGCGGCATCGGCGCTTGGTGAGCTTGATCTGGGCCGCGCCGACGATTGGCAGGATTGGTGCGCTAAGCTGCATGGCGATTACCTGACCGACACCGACAGCCCCAATGGCGCGGAATGGGAGCTCGACATGGGCGTCGCCCTTTGCCAGATCCGCGACAGCCTGCCGCAAGATACAATCGTGACGCTGGACGCGGGTAACCACACCGGCTGGGCGCAACGCTATCTGCGTTTTGGCCGCCCGGGGCGCATCATTGGGTCGACCTGTGGCGCGATGGGGTATTCCGTTCCGGCGGGCGTTTCTGCAGCGCTGGCGCATAAGGATCAACTGGTGCTGTCATTCGTCGGCGATGGCGGCTTCATGATGAGCGGGCAAGAGCTCGCCACCGCCGCGCAATACGGGGCAACGCCGATCGTGCTGCTGTTCAACAACGGCATCTACGGCACCATCCGCATGCATCAGGAACGCGACCACCCCGAACGCATTTCAGGCACCACGCTGATCAATCAGGACTTCTGCAAAATGGCCGAGGGCTACGGCGCGCATGCGGAGCGCGTGACCAAAACCGCCGACTTCGCCGCCGCGTTTGAACGTGCCCGCGCCAGCGGTCGCCCGGCCTTGATTGAACTGGTTACCAACCCCGAACAGATCTCTACCCGCACCACGATCACGAAACTGCGCGATGCGGCAAAGAAGTAGGCTCTAAACAGCGGATTAGAGCCACATATCGACACCCCGCCCGCTCGTTTTTACGTGGGCGGGGCCCCTCCCCTAGCCGCGCCCGATAAAGGGCATCTTGGTCGCCATCACGGTCACGAACATAGCGTTTGAGCCGGGTGGCAGGCTTGCCATATAGACCAGCGTGCGGCCCACATCCTCTACATCCATGCGCGGCTCCGCCCGACGTGACCCATCCGGTTGCAGCACACCTTGGGCCATCTGCTCTGTCATCTCGCTGGCGGCATTGCCGATGTCGATCTGACCACAAGCGATGTCATGCGCCCGCCCGTCCAGCGACAGCGACCGCGTCAGCCCTGTCACCGCATGTTTCGTCGCCGTATAGGGTGCCGAGAACGGGCGCGGCACATGGGCAGAGATCGACCCGTTGTTGATGATCCGCCCACCCTTGGGCGACTGCCGTTTCATCAACCCGAAGGCCGCGCGCGCGCATAGAAACGACCCCGTGAGGTTCGCGGCCACAATGGCGTTCCAGTCGTCCAGCGACAGGTCGTCAATCTCGACCGCGGGGGCGTTGACGCCCGCATTGTTGAACAGCAGGTCCAACCGCCCGAACTGCGCCTCGATCTGGTCAAACAGCGCCAGCACATCCGCCTCGACCCCGACATCCGCGGTGATCGCCAGATGCCCCTCCCCCGCCAACGCGGCGCGGGCCTCCTCTAGCGGGGCCATCCGGCGTCCCGTCAGCACCAGCGTAAATCCCGCCTCTGCCAGCGCCGCGGCGCAGGCGCGCCCGACGCCGCTGCCCCCGCCGGTAACCAGTGCAATCTTCCTCTCCATCATCCCCCCGATCTGCGCCTTTGTGATCCGCGCAAGCTGATTTATACCAAGGGCATAGCAACCCGTTTTCCCCCCTGACGCAAGCCGAAGGACGCCGCAATGATCGACCTCTATACCTGGACCACCCCGAACGGCCGCAAGGTCTCTATCCTGCTGGAGGAGTTGGGCGTACCCTATACCGCCCACCCCATCGACATCACCAAGGACGACCAATTCGCGCCCGACTTCCTGAAAATCAGCCCCAATAACAAGATCCCCGCGATCAAGGACCATGACAACGGCCTCTGCCTGATGGAATCCGGCGCGATCATGTGGTATCTCGCTGATAAATATGGAAAATTCCTGCCGAGCGATGCGATCGGACGTGCCAAGGTGCATGAATGGCTGATGTGGCAGATGGGGGGCTTGGGCCCGATGGCCGGACAGGCGCATCACTTCTTGCAGTTCAACCCGGGCAAGGCCCCCTACGCCGAAACCCGCTATGCGACAGAGGTCCAGCGGCTTTACGGCGTGCTCGACAAACAGCTCGAGGGGCAGGACTTCATCTGCGGCGCCTACTCGATTGCGGATATGGCCTGTTGGCCCTGGGTCGCGCGCTATGAATGGCAGCGGGTGGACCTGACGCAATTCCCCAATGTGTTGCGCTGGTACAAAGCACTGCGTGCCCGCGACGCGGTGATCAAAGGGTATCAGGTGCCGAAAGATGTGGGCGAGGTTCCCCGCGGGGAACCGTAAGCCGCGGGCAGTGTCACAGCCCGTCGATCAGGATATCCAAGGCCCGCTTCAACGCATCGCGCTCTGCCTCAAGCGAGGTCACCTTGTCGCGCAGCGCGGTGCCGGGCACGGCGGCCAGCTCTTGCACCCGCACGATCCATGCGGTGCCGTCGACCTCTACCTGCGGGGTCAGACCGGGAAAGGCAGCGTACCGCCCCGCCTCGCGCAGCGGTGCCACCACGCGCGAGGCGTCGATGCCAATCAGGTCGGTTTGCAGATCCACCACAAGCTGTCCGCCCGCAAGCCGGTACACATCAAACTGCGCCATAACGCGCCCTAGAAACTGCGAAAGCGTTCAAGCGGCAGGCCCTCGGCCTCTACCTCTTGCGCATAGGTATCCAGCGCCTGCTGGTTCTCGATCCGCCAGCGGCGGTTGCGTTCTGCCTTGGCGGCGTCCGAAATCGCGGCCTCGGCCAACCGCGACATGTTCAGCCCAAGCGCGCGCGCCGTCTCGGCGACGCTGGCATCCAATGTAAGATTTACTTTGACACGGCCCATGACACCCTCTCGCATTATGCGTATAGGGCAGGAGTATAGTTGAGGCTGAGGATTCGGGCAAGGTGGCGCGGGTTTGCGCGTATATGTGGGCCTATCGCGGGCATTAGGCCCGACACATCGCAAAGAAGAAGGGGCAAGGCGATCCGCCCTGCCCCCTTCGAGTTTCAGTCTTTCTGATCCAGCGCTGCAAGAAACGCCTCGATCCCGCGCTGTAATCGCGCTTTGCTGACAGCCGAGAAATCGCGCGGCAAGCGCATCTCTACTTTCCCGTCCGACGCGATCACCCGCATCTCCCCCTGTGGCAACCCAAGCCGCAAGGAAGTCTTGGCAGAGCTTCGCCCGGCAGGTTTTGGCGCGGCTTTCTTTGCCGTGATCCCTGCCCGCAGAATCGCAAGTTCGGCATCAGCATCCCGTTCAGGCTGTTTGATCAACGCCTTTTTTAGCGTCATCGCATTGCCCGCCTGCGCATCAAGGAACCGATAGACATCCAGCCCAAGCGCCCGCGGGATCGCCTCGGGGTAGCGCAGCGCGCCGTCCAGATCGGCAAGCACACGGGCGAACTGCCGGATATAGGTCTTCTTCTGTTTCAGCGCAGAGGCATAGAGCGTGCCAACCGCGTCACTCACCTCGACGCCCGAATCCTGCGCATAGGACAGGGCCAGCCGCGCCATCTCGCCAAAGGACAGATCTTTGCGCACAAGGTTCTCGTCCACCATCTTGCGGTACAGATCCGCGAGGGGTTCCCCGCGGGGAACCAGCGCGGCCGGGATGCGGGAATAGCGCGGATCGCCGGTTTCGGCCGCAAGCTCGCGGAAGGCGGTGAGGCGGCGGAAGCCTTGAATAAGCTCATACCCGTTATCCGTCTGCTCCACCCGAATGGGGTTGGAAAGGCCGACCGACTGGATCGACTGTTTCAACTCTGCCAGTTCGGGGTCGACATTGGCCGACCGGTCGCGGGTCAGCTTGTCGGTATGCACATCCGATGTCTGGATCAGATCGGTGATCAACCCCAGCCGTTTCAGCCGCACATGCTCATGCGCCAGCGCGTCGTTTTCCGCGCGAATGGCGGCCTCTGCACTGGCGCGCTCGGAAGTGGCTTCAAGCGTTTCCGAGATCGCGCTCGCCATCGGGCCGCGTCGCGACGGGGCAGGGGGGTTGGGCACAGGATCAGAGTTCTGCAACGGGTGGCCCTGAATGTTGTACTCTTTCACAACGGGCGGTTCGGCAGGTGCGTTCCCCGCGGGGAACCCCGCGTCTTCCTCTTCATCCAGATCGAAGTTGATATCGAAAACAGAGCGTTTCTTAACCATTATTCATCCTCCAGTTTATCCCACGCATCGACAAGCGTGGCACGGAATTCATCATAGGCCCGATCAAAGGAGGCCCGCGCGCGGCGCCAGGTCTCGCGGGTCATCTGGCGGTAATCCATCTCGTAGATCGACGACAGGAACCGGCCTGACTGTTCAACCGCGCGGGTCATTTCAATCGGGTGCTCTGCTACATGTGGCTTAAAGACCTGATTAAATGCTGACTGCATCGCACGGTGCAGATCGTTATTAGGCTCGAAACGGGTCAATAGAAACTTGATGTCAGCAAAGGCCTTGACCGGATCGGTGCCCGACGGCAGCCGCCCGCGGAAGCGGCCCAGATCCTCAAGCGCCTCAGACAGCTGGCCGATGAAGCTGGTGGTGCTGTCATACTCCCAATAGCCGGGGCCGGACGGAATATACAAAACATCCGCCGCAAAGACCGCGTTCATCGACTGGTAACCAATGGCGGGCGGGCAATCAAAGATGATCAGGTCATAGGCGTCCGGCGGGATCGTATCAAGATAACGGGACACGGCGGCAAAGAACGACCATTCGGGGTTCAGGTGCCGATACTGCGCGCTGGCAAATTCAACGAAGGCGGCATTGGCACAGCTGGGGATCAGGTCGATCGTAGGCCAGCTGGTCGGCTTGATGAAATCGGTGGCGCGCAATTCGCTAAGCCCCATGCCGGTGACAGAGGCAGGCAGTTTGCGTTGGGGCAGGGTGGCCCCGCTTTCCGCGCCGCCTTGCACCGCGTTCATCCGCTCTGTCTCGCGGATCAGGTCGCGGGCCATGATGCCCCAGACGGTGACCTCTTCCGAGACATCCGACAGCCCCATCGAATGGCTGAGCGTGGCCTGCGGATCGAAATCCACGGCCAGCACGCGGTAGCCGTCAAGCGCGGCCGCATGGGCGAAATGCAGCGCCACGGTGGACTTGCCCGCGCCGCCCTTAAAGTTGGCAATCGCGGCACGCACCGCCCGCTTGCCCGCAGGGCGTGGCGGCATCAGCGACCGGTTCTTGATCTTCAGCTTGCGCCGCAGCTCGTTGATCTCTTCCAGCGAATACCAGCGCTGGCGGCCTTCCTCTTCCACCTGCCCCTCGGGCAGGGACGGGTCGGCGGCCAGCCGGCCGCGCAGGGTCGACGGGTTGGTCTTGAAGATCAGCTCCGCCACTTCCCAGCTTGAGAACCGGCGCAGGGTCTTTTCCATCTCGGGCGAATAGGTCTGATGCCGGATGTGCCCCTGCATCTTGAGCGACTGCGCCTGAAGCTTTGCCAGGTCCGCATAGGTAAACATAAGCTGTCCTTTTCCCTACCCGTTCCCCGCGGGGAACCGCCGCCCCGCACGCTGTGGCGGCACCGGAAAACCCGAAAGAGAACGCTAATTACTACTCAATTTGGATTTACGCTGAATTTGCATCTTATGGAAAGACATTTATTCTATAAACAGGTTTTCAATATCCCTTATACCACAGGGCCTCCGCGCGATTCGGGCGATAGGCGCGGCTCTATAGCTCCGGGGCGGAAATATAGGGGGACAGCAGGATCGGCCCCGCGACATATTGGGGGACAAAAACGCTGTAATAGGGGACGCTCTAGATGACCCCCTATACCAATGATACCTCAACTTTCAAATTTGAATGGGGAAGAAAGAGGGTCGGTGCAAAACCAATCCTTGACAGAATCGGGTTTCCGGACGCAAATCAGGGAAGAGGCGGAAAAGACGTTGTCTACGCCCCGAGGATCCATCAAGAGATCGAACTGAGGCTGCACATTCACACCGTGCCAGATCGGAGCAGCTATGCTTTCACCGAAACCCGTGGGGCGTGACGCCGCCGCGCGCAAGTATGATATCATCACCGCCTTGGGGGCCTATGCCCTTGCCGGCGGGAAACATGATCACCGTCTGGTGCTGCGCTTCATTACACTTGTAACGGCGCGCTACAACTGGGCGCGCAATGAATTGGCCGTGGGTCAGCGCGAGATCGCGCAGCTCTGGTCCGTTGATGAACGCACCGTCAAACGCGAGATGGCAAAGCTGCGCGGCTGTGGCTGGCTGGTGATCAAACGTCAGGGCGCACGCGGACGGGTGACGGAATACGGGCTCGACCTTGATGCGATCCTTGAAAAGACCCGCCCGCAATGGCCGCAGGTCGGCCCGGACTTTGATCTGCGCATGCAGGGCGCGCCGGAACCGACGCGGGTGGTGCCTTTGCCCGTGCGTGGCACCGCCCCGACGCCGCCTGTCGAAGGGGGCAGCGAATGGGCGTTGGCGCAGGCTGTGCTTCATGCCGAAGATGCCGGTGTCTATGGCAGTTGGCTGCACAATCTCACGCGGCAGGATCGGGCAGGGGGGCGTGTCACGCTTCAGGCCCCTAGCCGTTTTCACGGGGCCTATGTGCAGACCCATCTGACCACCCGCGTGCTGGCCGCATTGCAGGCCGTAGATAGTGACGTGTCCGAGGTCGTGATCACCGCCTGAACCGGATCGGCTGAACGGGGGGGCCGCTGGCCCCACGCTTTGCCATTGTAATCCGCGAAACCGCAGGCGACATTCCCCGCAATTAAACTGTTGCCCCTGCGTCAGCAGGGAAGGGGAGGATACCATGCAATTGAACGGACAGGCCGCCATCGTCACCGGTGGCGCTTCGGGGTTGGGCGGGGCCACGGCAGCGTTTCTGGCGCAGGCCGGGGCCAAGGTCACCATCTTTGATATGAACGCCGAACTGGGCGAGGAAAAAGCCACCGCCATCGGGGGCAAGTTCCTGCGCGTTGATGTCACCGACGAAAGCGCGGTAGAGGCCGCGATCGCAGAGGCCGAAGGGCTGCACGGCAAGGCGCGTATTCTGGTAAACTGCGCGGGCATCGGCCCACCTGCCAAGGTCGTGGATCGTGACGGCGCGGCGCTGCCCTTGGCAAGCTTTACCAATGTCGTGAATGTGAACCTGCTGGGCTCGTTCAACGTGTTGTCGAAATTCGCCGCGGCCTTGCACAAGGCAGAGCCCGTGGGCGAGGAACGCGGCGTGATCATCAACACGGCGTCGGTCGCAGCGTTTGATGGTCAGATCGGGCAGGCGGCCTATGCGGCATCGAAGGGCGGGATCGTGGGCATGACCTTGCCCGTCGCCCGCGAGCTTGCGCGCTATGGCATCCGGGTGATGACGATTGCACCGGGGCTGTTCCTCACACCGCTGCTGGAGGGTCTGCCGCAGGAGGCACAGGATTCGCTCGGCGCGCAGGTGCCCTTCCCCAGCCGTTTGGGCGATCCGTCGGAATACGCCAAGATGGTTGGGGCGATTATCGACAACCCGATGCTGAACGGTGAAACGATCCGCCTTGATGGCGCGATCCGCATGGCACCGAAATAGAGACTGAATAGAGGGGAAAGCGTTATGGCACATGCCTATATCGTAGAGACAGCCCGCACCGCAGGGGGGCGCCGTGGCGGCGCGCTGCGCGACTGGCACCCTGCCAATCTGGGGGCCGAGGTGTTGAATGCGCTGGTGGCGCGATCCGGGATCGACGGCGCGGTGATTGATGACGTGATCGTCGGTTGCGTCAGCCAGGGCGGAGAGCAATCCTTTGCCTTCGGGCGCAACTGTGTGCTGGCGTCGAATCTGCCTCAATCGGTGCCTGCGGTCACCATCGACCGGCAATGTGGCAGCTCGCAACAGGCGGTGCAATTCGCGGCACAGGCGGTGATGTCGGGCACGCAGGATGTGGTTGTCGCCATGGGCGTCGAAAGCATGACACGGGTGCCGATGGGGTCGAATGTATCGCTTTATGCCAAGGCGGGGTTGGGCGAGGGCCCGTTCAGCGACCGGATCGAGGCGCGCTACGGCACCAAGAATTTCAGCCAGTTCATCGGCGCGGAAATGGTCGCGCAAAAGCACGGGTTCACCCGCGCCGAACTGGACGCCTATGCGCTGGAAAGCCACCGCCGCGCCGCCGCTGCGCGGGATGGTGGGGCCTTTGACGCAGAGATCATTCCGCTGGCCATCGAGGGCGGGATGCACACCCGCGACGAAGGTATCCGCGATGATGCGACGCTTGACGGGATTTCCTCTGTTAAACTGCTGGATCCGGACGGCATGATCTCTGCCGCGAATGCGTCGCAGATTTGCGATGGGGCGGCGGGCGTGTTGGTCGTGTCCGAAGCCGCGCTCAAGAAGTACAAGCTGACCCCGAAGGCGCGGATCGTGAACCTGACGGTGACCGCAGGCGATCCGGTGATCATGCTGGAGGAACCGCTGCCCGCCACCGACCGCGCGCTGGAGCGGGCCGGTATGAAGATCGACGACATCGATCTGTTCGAGGTCAACGAAGCCTTTGCGCCGATCCCGATGGCCTGGGCGAAACACACCGGGGCCGATCCGGCCAAGTTGAATGTAAACGGCGGCGCGATTGCGCTTGGGCATCCTCTGGGGGCCTCTGGAGCGCGGCTGATGACGACGCTGGTGCACAGCCTGCATGCGCGCGGCCAAAGATACGGGTTGCAAACCATGTGCGAAGGCGGCGGCATCGCCAATGTCACCATCATCGAGGCGCTGTAGCCCCGATCACAAGAAGGGGGTGACGGACGCAACGTTCGTCATTTCCAAAGCGCGCACATCCTGACAAGTTGCAGGAAAATAATACGTCCCGGAGGAACAAGATGACGCTACCCGCCCTTTTCGACAATTTGCGTATCCCGCTGATTGGCAGCCCGCTGTTCATTATCTCGAACCCTGATCTGGTGATTGCACAGTGCAAGGCCGGTATAGTGGGCAGCTTTCCAGCGCTGAACGCACGTGAAGCGGAAGGGGAGCCGATTGAGCTGGACCGCTGGTTGACGCGCATCAAGGAAGAGCTGGACCGTCACAACCAAGCGAACCCCGACAATCCCGCCGCCCCCTATGCGGTGAACCAGATCGTGCATAAATCCAACGCGCGGCTTGAACGGGACGTAGAGATTTGCGTCAAGCACGAGGTGCCGCTGTGGATCACGTCGCTTGGGGCGCAGGAATGGCTGAACGATGCGGCGCATGGCGCGGGCGGTGTTGTCTTGCACGACATCATCAACAACCGCTTTGCCCATAAGGCGATTGAAAAAGGGGCTGATGGTCTGATCGCTGTGGCCGCCGGGGCAGGGGGGCACGCCGGTGCCTTGTCGCCGCTGGCGCTGATCCAGGAGATCCGCGAATGGTTCAACGGGCCGCTGTTCCTGTCGGGGGCGATTGCCAAGGGGGACAGCATTCTTGCGGCGCAGGCCATGGGCGCGGATGGCGGCTATGCCGGGTCGGCGTTTATCGCCACGCAAGAGGCGAATGCCGATGCACGCTACAAGCAGATGATCGCGGATTCGGGGGCCTCGGATATCGTGTATTCCGATTTGTTCACCGGCGTTTGGGGCAACTATCTGAAAGCCTCGATCGAGGCGCAGGGCATGGACCCGAACAATCTTGAACGGTCCGACCCGTCGAACATGAACTTCGGTGCCGATCGCGAAAAGCCCAAAAGCTGGAAAGAGATTTGGGGAGCCGGTCAGGGCATCGGTGCGGTCAAGGATGTGCGCCCCGCCGCCGACGTGGTCGAGCGGATGGCGACAGAATACGCTGCGGCACGCAAAAGGCTGTTCGATCAGACCGCGTGAGTGTAAAACAGGCCGTCCCTTCGGGGGCGGCTTTTTTGATGACGGGATAGGGATCGCCATGCACACCGCGCCGGAGACGACTTTACGCCGCTTGTTCGATCGCGCGGTCGCTGTGGCGGATCCGATGCAATCGCTGGCCGCGCATCTGCCGCCGAAACCGGCGGGCCGTGTGGTGGTGATCGGTGCAGGCAAGGCCAGCGCGCGCATGGCCGAGGCGGTCGAGGCGGCTTGGGGCCCCTGCGACGGTTTGGTGATCACCCGCTACGGATACGCCCGCCCCTGTCAGGGGATCGAGATTGTCGAGGCCGCCCACCCCGTGCCCGATGCCGCCGGACAGGCCGCAACCGCGCGGATGTTAGAGCTGTTGAGCGGCTTGGGGGAGGGCGACTTTGTGCTGGCGTTGATCTCGGGCGGGGCGTCGGCGCTGCTGACCGCGCCCTTGGGGGAAATTACGCTGGCCGAGAAACAAGCGGTGAACGCGGGGTTGCTGGCCTCTGGCGCGCCGATCACGCAGATGAATGTGGTGCGCAAGCATCTGTCGCAGGTCAAGGGCGGGCAACTGGCGGCGGCGGCCTATCCGGCGGCGATGCACACGTTGATGATCTCGGATGTGCCGGGGGATGATATGGCGATGATCGGGTCGGGCCCCACGGTCGGCGATGCCACCACATCGCAGGACGCGCAGGCGATTTTGACGCAGTGGGGCGTGGCGGTTCCGGCCTCGGTCACGCGGGCGCTGGCTGCGGGGTCGCAGGTCGTGCCGCCGGATGATGCGCGGCTGTCGCGTGTGATGAACCGGATTTATGCGGCCCCCAAGCAATCGCTGGATGCGGCACAGGCTTTGGCCGAGGCAGAGGGGTTTCGCGTGATCCGTCTGGGCAATGACCTAGAGGGCGAGGCCCGCGAGGTCGCCCGCGTCCATGCCGCTTTGGCCCTGCAAGAACAGGCGCGTCTACATCCCGGCGATGCGCCGATTGTAATCCTGTCGGGCGGCGAGCTGACGGTCACGCGGCGCGGGGATGGCGTTGGTGGACCGAATGCGGAATATGCCTTGGCGCTGACGCTGGCCCTGAACGGGGCGGCAGGTATCTGGGGGTTGGCCTGCGATACCGACGGCGTCGACGGTGCGGCAGAGGTCGCGGGGGCGATCATCGGGCCCGACACATTGGCACGGGGCGGGGCCGCGCGCCTCGACGCAGAATCGGCGTTAGCGGTAAATGACGCCCACGGTTTCTTTGGCCGGATCGGCGGTCAGGTGGTGACGGGACCGACGCTGACGAACGTCAACGACTTCCGTGCTATGATTGTGCATCCCGTATGATCAGCAACCCTGAGTTGGGGCGTCTTTAGATTCTCTTGAGGTTTCTGTCTTTATCCTGTGCGCAAGTAATAATTAACGTTGGCAGGGAAACCGGTGCTACTTATAAGTGAGGGATGCCGGTAACATGATCAGCGGGTGGCTTTCATCGATTAGGCGCTTTTTTCAGTTTCGCGAAATGTGAGAGTATAGTTTTGTTCAAGCGCTTAGATTTGATTTTGGTCGTTGCCTGCCTTCTCGTGACCTTCGGGATCTACGCTGAAGGCGCGCGAATGAACCGCGCCGCGGCCAAGGCCGAATTCGCCCGCATCACCGAAGACGGGCTTCAGGCGCTGGATCGTCGGATGAACATCTATCTGCAAAGTCTGAACGGCGCCGCAGGGATGATGCAATCGTCGGAGAATATTGAATACGACGATTTCGAGACCTTTGTCGAAAGTCTGGATTTCGAAAACTACCTGCCCGGCATCAACGGCATCGGTTTTGTCGAACCCGTGGCCAAGGTGGACGAGGATGCTTTCGTCGCCGATATGCGTGCCAATGGGACGCCGGGGTTCGAGATCAGGCCTGAAACGAACCATGACCAGAAATATGTGATCAAATATATCGCGCCGGTGCTGCCCAACAAGGAAGCCGTCGGGCTGGACATCAGCTTTGAAAAAGGGCGGCGCGAGGCGGCGGATCGGGCGCGCGAAACCAACACCCCGCAGCTGACACCGCGCATCCTGCTGGTGCAGGACGCGATGAAGGAACCGGGGTTCTTGCTGCTGCGCCCGCTGTTCTATGCCTCCGGCCCGCGCGAGGGGACGTTTCGCGGCTGGGTCTATGCGCCGTTCATCGGCCGCAACCTGTTGCAGGATCTGACGCCGAACCAGAACAATGTGTATGATTTCCACGTCTATGACGGCGACACGACCGACCCCGAGGCTCTGATCTATGCTAGTCAGGATCACGAACATGCGGCGGGTAAGTATAGTGTGGCCTATGCCACCGAATTCTTCGGGCGGACTTGGACCGTCCAATATGAAAGCACCCCCTTGTTCGAGGCGTTGTTCCCCGGTGGAACACCGCTGCTCGCGCTGATCGCAGGGATTGCCCTGACCGCGATGCTGATCGTGGTGTTGCGCGCTATTCGCCAACGCGGGGATTCTCTGGCCGAGGTGGCCGCGCTGCGCGAACAGCAGATCAGCGCCCGCGAAGAGGAAAACCGGTCGATCATCGAGAACAGTGTCGTGGGCATCTTCATTCTGGATGAACGCCGCGAGATCCTGTTTGCCAACCACGCCGCGCTTGAGATTTTCGACAAGCGTGAAGACGGGATGGGCGGGTTGCCCCTGAAGAAATTCGTGAAAGAGGCGGGGTGGCTGCCCGCAGAGGCAGGCTATAACGCCACGGGCACCAAACATGACGGATCCACGCTGCACCTCGATCTACATTATAACGAATGGGAGACGCTGAATGGCGTCAAACGCATCACCGCTATTGTGCGGGATGTATCGGTCGAGGTCGGGGCCGTCGGGGAACTGGCCGGGATCAAGGAACGCTATGACCATGCACTCGCGGGGTCAGAGATTGGCGTGTTCGAGATCGACCTGATGTCGGGCACATCGGTGGTCTCGCCGACGTGGCGCAAGATCATGGAGGTCGGTCCGGAGGTCGAGGATACGCAGGAAGAGTTCCTGAGCCGTATCCACCCCGACGATCTGCCCCGTCTGATCGAGGCGGATCAGCACTGTATCACCGGCAAGGCAGAACGGTCGCGGACCGAATACCGGATGCAGTTCGGCGAAAGCTGGCGCTGGATGCGGTCGGATGCCGTGGTCGTGGACCGCGCCGACGACGGGTCGGCGATACGGATGGTCGGGACGCAAAGCGACATTACCGGGCTGCGTCACGCCCGCAACGCGCTTGAGGCGAGCGAGAAGCGATTCCGCACCGTGCTGGATGCGGCCCCCGTTGGCATGGCGACCCTGAACAGCAACGGACAGTTCACCAGCGTGAACAACGCCATGTGCGAGCTGACGGGATATTCGCAAAAGGTAATGACCGACCGGTTCAACCTTGCGCAGATCATCCCCGAGGAAGATGTGAAGCTGATGCGTGATATCGTGACCAAGTTCACCGAAAGCGGGTCGAACGAGGTTTACCGCGGCGAACATCCGATCCTGCACAAGGACGGCGGCCAGCGGTGGGGGCTGTTCAACATCACCTGGACCTTCGACAAAAACGAAGGGGCTTATGTCTTTATCGCGCAGGTCAACGATATCACCGACCAGAAGAAGATCGACGAGATCAAGAATGAATTCGTGTCCACCGTCAGCCATGAATTGCGCACGCCGCTGACCTCTATCAAGGGGGCGCTTGGCCTGATCGAGATGTCGGCGCGTGATACCATGCCTGCCTCGGCGCTGCGCCTGATCGAGATCGCGCGCAACAACGCCGACCGTCTGACCACCATCGTCAACGATATTCTCGACCTCGAAAAGATATCGTCGGGCAAGATCGAGTTTGACCTCAGCCCGATGAGCCTGAACGAGGTCATCTCTTCGGCCGTGCAAGAGATGATGCCCTTTGCCGTCACCCATAACACCAAACTGGTGATGGATCTGCCCGACACCGACATCAATGTAACCGCCGATTGGTCACGGATGATGCAGGTGCTGGCGAACCTGATGTCGAATGCGTGCAAGTACTCGACCGAAGGCACCGACGTCACGATCAAGGCCGAGACGATTGGCGACATGGCGATTGTTTACGTTCAGAACTTCGGCCCCGGCGTGCCCGAGAATTTCAAGAACCGGATTTTTCAGGCGTTTTCTCAGGCCGATGGATCAGACACGCGGGCCAAGGGCGGGACAGGCCTTGGGCTGAATATCACGCGACAGATCGTCTGGCGTCAGGGCGGCAACATTGGCTTTGAAAGCAAGCCGAGCGGGACCACGGTTTTCTGGTTCACCTGTCCGCTGGCCACCGATGCCGAAGGGTATGACGTGCTGCCCGATGCCCGCACGTTCGAAGTGATCGACGGCACGAGGAACAATCTTAGGGTGTTGCACCTTGAGGATGACGAAGAATTTGCAGAGGTGCTGCGCGAAGGGCTGAGACCCTTTGCCGATGTCCATAACGTCACGCGGCTGAACGAGGTCCACGAAGCGCTGAGCGCGGGGCCGCTGGATGTGATTATCCTTGACTGGACCGTGCCAGATGGCGACGCCGCTGCCGTCCTGGACGATATCGCTGAGCTTCAGCCAACGGCGCGGGTGGTCGGGCTGACCTCTGACGCGGCGCGCGAGAAGGATAGTCGGGTGGGCACCCATCTGGTGAAGTCGCAGACCGATCTGAACCACATTATCGAAAGTATTGTAGGTCCGACACAAAGAGCGAGTTGATCTCCTTATGGTTGTTTCTAAAGTTGCTAAAAATCGCCTTAAAAATGTCTAGATACTTTTGTCTATGATGGCGCAAGGGATGGAGAGGGTGCTTGGCTAGGGATGGTGCCTTCTTTTTGTAAGTAAGGACGCGATATGTCTTGGAACGGAAAGAAGCGCCATAGTGCCACCGGTTTCGTCGCCGGATCGGCCTTGGCTGGGGGGTGGTACGCCGCGACCTCGGCGCTGCTGTCGGGCGCACCGGCGCAAACCGTTCCGGTTATCGGGGCCATCGCCATTGCCAGTCTGGTGCCGCTGATCGCCGCGAACGTGCGGGCCACGCCGGCGCGTGCGACGGTTGATGACAGCGTCGCCCAACAGCTGCGTGTGCTAAAGATGCACACGATGGTAAACGTGGTCGACACCGATAACCTGCTGGTCGAGGTGAACGATCTGTTGCTCGAGGCAACCGGCTATACCCGCAAAGAGCTGATCGGCAAACCGGTCGCGATGCTGTATTCCAAGGACAATAGAACCACCGCCACTGAAATCCGCGATCTGCTGCGGCAGGGCAAAAGCTGGCAGGGTGAAACGACGCTGCGCAATCGCGACGGGTCAAACTGCGTGACACAGACGACAGTGACCCCGTTGCTGGATGCGAATGGCCGCTGGATCGGGTCGATCTCGGCGCGGACGGACATCACCTCTACCACCAAGCTGATCGCGCGGCGCGACACGGCGATGACCTTGCACGAGCTGCGCGACGACATCTGGATCGTGTCCGAAGACAACCTTGAGTTGCGCTATATGAACCTCGCCGCCAAGGCACGGTTCGGCTGGTCGACGCGGCCCAAGAACGGGCAAACGGTGCGCGATATGGCGGCCGAACGCGGCTGCGAGGATGTGCTCGACGCCTGTCTACGGATGATGGATATCGGCGACACCTATATGACGTTCAGCGCAACGATATCGGGCACGAACTTTGAAGGGTCGATCAAGTGGCTCAACAAGGGGACAGTCGATGGGCGTCTGCTGATCATGCTGCACGACATCACCGAACGGCTTGAACAAGAGCAACTTCAGGCGGATTTCATCTCTATGGTCAGCCACGAACTTCGGTCGCCCTTGACCTCGATCAAAGGGTCAATGGGGTTGCTGTTGTCGAAGGCCGCGGGGCAGCTGCCGCCCAAGGCCGAGGGCCTGTTGGAGATCGCGCATCGCAATGCCGATCGTCTGGTGCTGATCATCAACGACATTCTGGATATGGAAAAGATCTCCTCCGGGCGTCTGGATTTCGAACTGGAAACCGCCGACCTGTCAGAACTGGTGGCCGAATCCCTGCGCGCCAATGCGACTGCGCATCAGCGGTTCGGCTTGCAGATCAAATGCCACGGGGTGGATATGCCCACCTATATCGAGACCGACGCCAACCGTATCATTCAAGTTTTAACCAACTTGATGTCGAATGCTGCGAAGTTTTCCAAGCCAGGCGGCACGGTAGAGATCTCCGTCGATAAAACGCCCGAAAACGTATGTGTGTCTGTACGCGATGAGGGTATGGGCATTGCGCCCGAAGACCAGCATAAGATCTTTCAGCGGTTTGCAGATATGGCGAATTCCGACCGGGCGACCAAAGGCGGTACCGGTTTGGGGCTGAGCATCTGTAAAGCAATTGTTGAAGGTTTGGGTGGTACGATCGATTTTGTCAGTAAAGAAGGGCGGGGGACAACTTTCACCTTCACTTTACCTGTCAAAACGCGCCATTCTGGGCCAGAGACTGATTTTGAAAGACTAGAGAACGTTGGATAAGAGTCCCGTATGATTAAATTGCTTCACGTAGAAGACGACGCCGATATTCGCGAAATCGCCAAAATGTCACTCGAACTGTCGGGTGATTTCGTGGTTGAGCAATGCGATTGCGGCGAACAGGCGCTTGAAAAGACGCTGGACTATATCCCCGACGTGTTTTTGCTGGATATGATGATGCCCGGCATGACCGGCCGTCAAACGCTTGAGAAACTGCGCGAGAATCCGGATTTCGCGAATGTGCCCGCGATCTTCATGACCGCCCGTGCCCAACCGAACGAGCTGGAAGAACTGCGCGGCATCGGCGCGACAGAGGTGATCAGCAAACCCTTTGATCCCATGTCGCTCGCCGACCAGATCAAGGCAGCCATCGCCTGAATAGGGCCAGACGTTAGATGAAGAAACCGCGGCGGAAATGCTGCGGTTTTTTGCTTTGTGGGTTTCGTGGTTTGTCAGGTTGATACGGGTGGGGCGTTTGTTTGGGAATTAGAAATTTTTAGTCAACGTTATGTTAAATAATGGCGAGCGCTTAAACCCTGCCGGTGAAGCCATCTGAATACCAGTTAAGAGTCACCCGCGTGCGCCGCGATTTTTCCGGCAAGCATCACGGATATTCTCGACGCAATCCCTACGCCAGACACTGCACGAAGAATGCCGACAACGGGTCGTGTTGGCTTTGATCCGGCTTGAAAACGCGGTACGGATTGATATGGCGCAGCGTACCCTTATCGAGATTCTTTTGCCTGAGTTGAGGGCCTATGCCACGGCCATCTGTCAGTCGCGCGACGCGGCAGAGGATCTGGTGCAGGACGCGGTGGAGCGGGGGTTGCGGTCTGATCGCAGACCCGAGCTGCTGGAGGAATTGCGCCCGTGGATGTTCCGCGTCATTCGCAACCTGCATTATGACGAGCTGAGAAAAAGGCGCGTGCGCCGTGAATATTCGGCGGAGGAGAAACGTCTATCTGATGAAGCAGGCGGACCGGACACCGCGCGGGATGTATTGATCCGGCTGGCGTTCGAGAAGCTGCCGCCCGAAACCCGCGAGGTGCTGTGCCTTGTGGACATTATGGGCCTGAAATACGCCGAGGCGGCGAAAGTGATGGATGTGCCGAACGGCACGGTGATGAGCCGGATCAGCCGCGCGCGTCGGGCGTTACTGGACGTCGTCGATGGGGCCGGAACGGCAAAACAGGAAGTGACGCGGAAGACATGAGCGAGCTGAACGACAAAGACTGGGAACAGGTCAACGCCTACCATGATGGCGCGCTGAACGCATCGGAAATGCGTGCCTTGGAGACGCGGTTGGCAGCCGAACCCGCGCTGGCTGCGGCGCTGGAGGATGTGCGGCGCGTTTCGCGCGGTTTGGCGTTGATGCGTCCGGTGCTGGAAGATCCAGATGCTACGCCGCAAACGAGGGCTGCAAATAGCAACCGGCACCCGCGACCTTGGCTTTGGGGCGGCGCTGTCGCCGCAGCGGTGGCTTTGGCGATGGTTTTCGGGTCTGACTTTGTCGCCACCCCCACGGCTTTCGACATTCACACCGAACTGGCAGCACAGACCTATGATCTAGGCTCTGGCGATCTGCGCCCCGTGGCGGGGGGGGGACTGGCAGGTGTGCCGGATCTTGAGGGCGCGAACCTGACAGCCGTCGCGTCCCGCGTGGCAAAGCAGGGCGATATCATGCATTATGCGGGCCAGAATGGATGTCGCCTGACCTACCTGCGCGGCGGGTTTGCCCTGCCAGAGGGTAAGAGTACGTCAGAAAAGCAGATCGCGAGCTGGGGCTCCCGGGACCAACAGCGCCATATTATCGTCGCGACGGGGATGGACCGCACCCGGTTCGATGCCATTGCCCGCTATCTCAAGCTCGAAACGCGCGAACGCGCCTCTGAAAGCGTGATGGCAGCGCTTTCAAAGACGGTTCGTTCGGCGCGGCCTTGCGTCGGTTAGGTCAGTCGGCGTCTGACAAACTGGCGAGATAGGCGATCACATCGGCTTGGTCTTCCGGCTTGCGCAGCCCGGCAAAGCTCATCTTGGTGCCGGGCACGGCCTTGCGGGGGTTGGCAAGGAAAGCCGCAAGCCGGTCCGGTGTCCAGTCGCCACCATGGTCGGTCAGCGCGCCGGAATAGCGGAACCCGTCCACCGCCGCGACAGAGGCCCCGACGATCCCGTACAGATTTGGCCCGACGCGGCTTGGGCCATCTTCTTCGACCGTGTGACAGGCTTTGCACTTCCTGAACACCTTCTCGCCCGCGGCGGGATCGCCTTGTGCCAGAATCTCGGCACCGGGGGTTTCCGGCTCTGCTGCGGCGGCGTCCTCGGTCGGCGCGCTAGCGTCGCCTTGGGCTGCGGCGTCTGATCCGCCAGCGACCGTCGCCACATAGGTCGATAGCGTTTCGATCTCTGCGTCGGTCAGCGTTTCGGCAAAGCCGGGCATAATGCCGATCCCGCTTGTCACGGCGGCGCGGACCTGTTCGACGGTGGGCTTGAAGTCATCAAGGTTCGGGCCGATCTCGCCTTCGGCACCTGCGTCTTTCAAGCTGTGACAAAGGGCACATTGCGGCTGCGCTGTCTCGTTGAAAAGGGCGCGCCCTGCGTCAAGAGAGGCGTCGGCTGCTGCTGCGCTGCCGATCAGCGCAAGGAAAAGGGCACCGCCAAGGCGCGGCGTCAGGGATGGGGTCATTTCAATGTCTCCGGGTAAGGGTCGGACCGACGGCCAAGGCCGCCGGTCTATGGTATCAGCTGACAGTCACGTCGACGGCATGTGCCCGCCATCCGTTGTTGCCATAACCGCGTTCGTTTGGCGGAAAGTTCTCTGGCTGGGCGTCGCCTGCGGCATTGGTTGCCCGGCTGGCCAGCATATGCGTGCCTTCCGTCAGGTCGGTGATCAGCACAAAGGGTCGCCACGCGTAGGGGCCCAGGTCAGGGCCCAGAAACTGCGCATCGGCCCAGGTCTGCCCGCCGTCGGTGGACACTTCGACTTTCTCAAGACCGCTGACACCGCCCATTGCGACGCCGTGGATCTGCACCTTGCCCGTTGCGGCATCCACCAGCGGCCCGGTGATCCATGATTTCACCGACATCTCGTACATGGAGGGTTGCGAGGGATCACCTTTTTCGCCGACAGGGCGGACGCGGTAGCCGGTCTGCTGGATCTTATTGGGCGATTCCTCGACCGTCAGGGCCAACCGTTTGAGATACTTGATATTGTTGACCCCGTAGTAGCCCGGAATAATCAGCCGCAGGGGGCCACCGTGCGCCAGCGGCACGGGCTCGCCGTTCATCTCCCACGCGAGGATCGCACGATCCATCGCAGCCTTGGGGACAGAGCGTTCAACCTGGATCGATTCAGGCGGCAGCCCTTGGGGAATGTCCTCTCCGCCGGTGCCGGTCAGGTAGACGGCATCCGCATCGGCACCGCCCATTGCGTCAATCACGGCGCGCACGGGGACGCCTGTCCACACAACATTGCCCGCCGCCCCGACAGACCACTGCGACCCGCTCGTCTCGTGATCGAAGAAAGCACGCCCGTTGCCCGAGCATTGCAGCACGCAGACCACTGTTTCGACGCCAAGCGTTTTCAACGCGCCGACGGTCATCTTGCCGGGGTTTGCAACACCGTCGATCTCGACCTCCCAGGCATCGCGATCGGCAACGATCTTGTCCGAGGGGGCGGGCAAGTTGTTGCGGATGTAAAGTTCGGTCGTGGGGGTGATCAGCTCTGATCCCTGTGCGGCGCGTTTCGTCTCGAGCGTCTGCTTGGAATGGACGATCATGTCCTCGGCGTCTTTCCAGGCGACGTAATCCGGCAAAGGCTCTCCGCCTGATTGTGCCAAAGCCGGTGCCCCGACCGCGACGGCTGCCATCGTGCCTGCCGATCCGATCAAAAAGTGCCGACGCTTAACGTTTTCAATGACTTTCATGTCTTCCTCCCGTGGTTCCGGTCCTTCGCTCTGCATCGTGGGCAAAGGCTCTATGACCAAGTGACGTCCGGGGGGTGCGGTTTATTCCCGCGTGACAAAATAACTTTCGATAAAGTTTGGGGCGCCCGCTGGATCGGTGCCCGTTCGCGCAGGCCCGCTGTATCAAGCGCTTTGGCAGAACTCGGGTCTGTCGCGTAACCGGAGCCGTTGTGTTGTATTGGGGGTGCTCCTCTTGGCTGTCTTGCGGTTTGTAGGCTCAGGTCGGGTTTAGGCGTTCCCGCGGACAGGTTTGTCGTTGTTGATCGTGAATATCATCCCGTCGAGGAGTTCATCCAGATCGGGGCGCGCCGCCGGACCGTTAGAGATGGCTATGATCTGCGTCGTACCGTCGGGGCGCAGGCAGAAAATACCGGGCTCTGCAAAACGACGGTCGGTTTCCTGCG
>NZ_CP072615.1:0-132295 GCF_000735125.2 Sulfitobacter sp. CB2047
GACATGGATATCTCCCGGCACGAGACCGGCCTTCGCGACCACACGTTGCGGTAGGAACCGCGGGTGCAATCCCCATGGGTTGGAAGTCTCGGCAACATAATCCTGAGGCGTCACCTGTGCGTCCCATTCAGCCTTCTGAGCCTCGGTGGGCCAAGTGTCGGCAAAAGCCATACCGGGACCGGTCACCGAAAAAAGCGCCGTTGTTGTCTGAATGAAGTGTCGTCTTGTCAGCATTTTGTACCCTTTCGGTTCCCGCCGGCGATTGATGGCAAGAACGGTATGTGTTCTCATTGAATAGATAGGACTTCTAGTGGCTAGAGGTTCAAGGGCAAATTTTCGTGAGCAAACATGCGATCCTGGCAGTTTCCAGTTTGCTTGGGAGGAGAAAACTGCTCGCACGATACCTGGTCCGAAGTTGCGCAGCGACACTTCGTGAAATCGCAGATTGTCTGGAAATTTAGGCACAGCGGCTTCGATATCGCGACCATGAGATCGGGAGCGTCACGGCACACGGAACTTACGCCACTCGCAAATACTACGATGCCATCTCCGGCTCTCATTCCGTTATTTCGCCCCGTAAGAACGCAAAGCTTGGATGGAGATCATAGCTGTAGCGGCGGCTCGTAATTAGGCCATACGGGCATCGCAGTCTCTGGGCTGTGCGCTCTGGCGACAATGGAGCGGTTATCCCCGCCGAAGCCGCGCCGAGACGAAGATGCAATGTGTGAAACTGCTTGGTCAGCCGCTCATCGCGTCGGACTTTGGCCGCCATGGTGCGAAGCTTCAGTTCCGCTTAGCAGTCGTCAACAGCTACACCGCCCTTGGCATCCCCGTCACAGAAGCTTTGGAATAAGTCCGTCCGGAGAATGGTTAACACCGCCTATCAGCCTATTTGTAGAACATTGCATCGAGGACCCCTCGATTGGTAAGTTAAAGTCTAAGGTCAACCCGCTTACTTCAACGGCAACCACCCGACTATGACCGCTGGGAAAACGCCGCGAACAGCGCAAGCGTCCGTTCGCTGACATGGTGCTCGATGCCTTCGGCATCGCGTTCAGCCGTCTCGGGGTCGAGCCCGAGGCTCAGGAGAAACCGCAAGACGATCTCGTGGCGGTGCCTGCATTCCTTGGCGAGCGCCCGGCCTTCCTCGGTCAGAAATACCGAGCGATACTTCGCACGGGTGATCAAGCCGTCCCGCGCCAGACGGCCAAGTGTTTTTGCGACCGTCGGCGCAGTCACGCCCATCCGTGTCGCGATATCGACCGGCCGGGCCTCGCCGTTCTCGTGGATGAGTTCGGCGATCAGTTCGACATAATCTTCCGCCACTTCGCTGCGCCGCGCTTCGCGCACACCGATGAAGGCCTCGGCGCGGGATTCGACCGCACGTGCCTCTGCCTCGGTTGGATCAAGGTTCTCATCATCCGTCATGCCGTCACCCTCGCACGATCGGGATTGACTCGTAAAGCCTAAGCGATGATTATTAGCCGAAGCTAACTTTTTGCGCCGGGACTTTGGCCTGCGTGTCATCTGAGGGGACAACGTCCATGCCTGTCGATACCAGCAAGCGAGGGCGCGATGTGTCGTCCGCCGTGGAGACATCTCGGCCCACAGCGCCACCTGCGATGGTCACGGAGCCAGTATCGGCGTCGCGACGCGCGTTGTTGGTCGGCGGTCTGGTGGCTGCCGGCGGAGCGGCCGTGGCCGCGAGCCGCGCGCAATCCCAGGCAACGCCCGACCCGATGGCGGGGCATGCTATGCCCGGCGGGGCGGTCGATCCGTATTCGGCCCATGACAGTGGCATGGCGCATGGCAACATGACGATGGTCGGCCAGGTCGACCACGCCCGGAACGGGTTCGACCCGACGGCCATGCTGACCGACTGGGAGATCGGTCGCACCGAAGTCCTGCCGGATGGGCGCACGTTGCGAACGTTCGAGGTGGACGCCATCGACGTGGAGATCGAGATCGCTCCCGGCGTTTTCTTTCCCGCCTGGACGTTCAACGGCCGCGTGCCAGGCCCCGCCCTGCGAGCGAAGGAGGGCGAACGACTGAGGATCGTCTTTCGCAACCTCGGGTCACACCCGCATTCCATGCATTTTCACGGCATTCACTCGGCGCGAATGGACGGCGTTCAAGGCGCCGGGCTGATCGATCCGGGCGAGGAGTTCGTCTATGAGTTCGATGCCAAGCCCTTCGGCTGTCATCTCTATCATTGCCACGCGCTGCCGCTGAAACGGCACATGCACAAGGGCATGTACGGCCTGTTCGTGGTCGATCCAGATCCGGCGCGCCACCCCGAATTTGCGGCCGTTGCGGCGTCGCGTGTGCTGGGCAGCCCGGAAAACGCCGAATGGCAGGAACTGGCGATGGTGATGAACGGCTTTGACACCAATTTCGATGGTGAGAACGAGGTCTATGCGGTAAACACGGTCGGCCAAGCTTACATGAACGCGCCGATCCGGATCGACAAGTCGCGCCCGGTACGTATCTACCTCATGAATGCGACCGAGTTCGATCCGATCAACTCGTTCCACCTGCATGGGAATTTCTTCGACTATTACGACACCGGCACCCAGCTCACGCCGACCCTGCGCACGGTCGATGTGATTATGCAGTGTCAGGCGCAGCGCGGCATCCTCGAGTTCAGCTTCGCCGATCACGAGGATGGGTTGTACATGTTCCATGCCCACCAGGCCGAGTTCACCGAACTTGGCTGGATGGGCTTTTTCGACGTGCGGGAGGCCGGAGCATGACCGATCAGACCCAACACAGCCGCCCGCCGAAGACCCGCCTGCTTCTGGTGCTAGCGCCACTGGCTGCCATGCTGGGCGCCTTTGTCTGGATTGCGTCGCTCGATCCCCTTCGCGGCTTCAATAACGGCGCGCCCCCGGTTGAGGCGCTGACCGTCGAACGGACGATCCTTGACGGGTCGGGGATTTCGCTCAGGGTGCGCGCCGGCGGATCGGAAGCAATGGTGGTCGCGCAAGTCGCAGTGGACGACGCCTACTGGACCTTCACGCAGGAGCCCGCGGGGCCGATTGCCCGGGGCGAAGCGGTCTGGTTGCGAATTCCCTATCCGTGGGTTCTCGGCGAGGCCCATCACGTCAACCTGCTGACCAACACGGGCGCGACCTTCGGGCATGAGATCGGGGTCGCCGTCTCGACGCCAAGTCCCACCTGGGGGCAACTTCGGCTCCAGGCGGTGATCGGGGCGATCGTCGGCCTTTTGCCGGTAGCGCTTGGCCTGATGTTCTATCCGGCCATGAAGGGCGTCGGGCGAAGGGGAATGAACTTTCTGCTGGCGCTGACGGTCGGGTTGCTGGCCTTCCTGCTGATCGACACCATATCCGAGGCACTGGAGCTATCGGCAGAAGCGGCCGCGATATTCCAAGGTTCTGCCATGGTCTGGCTGTCGGCGCTTGCAAGCTTTCTTCTATTGATGGCTATCGGGCGATGGCGCGGCAATCCGGAAGGCATCGCGCTTGCGTTCTACATCGCCCTTGGGATCGGGCTTCACAACTTCGGCGAAGGGCTGGCAATCGGCGGCGCATTCGCCGCCGGATCGGCGGGGCTTGGAACTTTCCTCGTCCTAGGCTTTGCCTTACACAATGTCACCGAGGGCATCGGCATCGCCGCCCCGATGCTTCGTGCCCGGCCGAACCTTTGGACGTTTGCCGCCCTGACCCTGCTCGCCGGTGGCCCGGCCATCCTCGGAATGTGGGCGGGCAGCCTTGCCTATGCGCCGCAATGGTCGGCACTGGCACTCGCCGTCGGAGCGGGTGCGATCCTGCAAGTCATGGTCGAGGTCAGCGCCTACCTTGTCCGTCAAAACGCCGACAGGCAGGCAGCGCTGATGTCACCAGTCGTACTGGTCGGGTTTCTGGGCGGCATCGCATTCATGTACGCGACGGCAGCATTGATCAAAATCTGAGCGGTGATCGGCTGTTTCGGCCTCATGGGGCGGTCGCCCAGCTCGATAAACTGACCCCGTCTGTCCACGGGGAGATCGCTATTTTCGTGCCTCAGTTTGTGCGCCCAAGAGACTTATTCTTTCGTGATTTCAAAATGAAGAATTTGAGGCTAGAGGGACTAGAGGATCCACCTGGATATCACAGATAGGTGAAAACACTGCAAACCCATCTGACCACTATTGCTGAGCCGCACGTCGAAATGTACTGTCTCATATTTTTGTTCTGTCACAATTCTGGGCCTCCGTTAAACCAGCAACAGATGCTACACACCAAAACGAGTGCTTCTTTAGATGTGTTTCATGGCATGGCCCGCCACATGCGGAAACACTCCGTTCCGGTCACCTCGCAGATTAGACCTTGTGCTTCCATCCAAGCAAGGTTGCGCTGGACGGTGCCGCGGCTGGCACCGGTCAGGGTCTCGGCTATTGGAGCGGAGACGACGGGCCATTCGGTCAGCACCGCGCGCAATGCTGGTGGTGTCTTGCCAGAAAGCGGGGCCATCATGGTTTCCGCCCGCGCTGACCATGCCTGGATGTCGTCGAGTTGCCGCATCGCGGTCAGGCATGCTATTTCCATATCGGCGTTGCGACGTCAATCGCCAGCGCACCTCTTCATCACTATCGGCAACGGAGTCGACGCCATCATTTTCCATCGATATCTGCCGCACAAGTCTGTGAACTCTATCTTTAGATTAAGGGCAAGAATATCGGAGCTAAAAGCAAAATCTCATATTTAGTAGGGGCAAAGGACAGCCGTTGATCTCGTTGAATTTCTCATCTCACAAGTAAGGGCTACGTGACACCAGATTTACGTGCGTCTCAGAGAAACCCAATACCGAGCTCAAAGCCTTTTCCACATGGCCAATACAAGATGAACAATTCATCTTTTGAATGCCGGACGTGAATGACTTTTCGCTTTCGATATTGAGACCTCTTGCTCCGGACAACTACAGAGATAGAGGGTCCAGCAGGTGGAAGGTCAAGGAATTTAAGGTCCGATTTCACAATCGTCGTCCGTTTCACTCGGGGACGAGGGCTGCAATCTTTTCAAGAAGGGTGCCGCGCTCGATCACACCGGGGATTATTTCATCACCCAATACGAACGTCGGCGTTCCAGTTATACGCAAAGCTTCTGCCAGACGCAGAGAGGCAGCAATGTGATCGTTCACTAGGTCTGATTGCATATCTGTTTTCAAAACTTCGAGATCGAGCCCCACATCGCCTGCAACTTCCATAACGCTTGCTTCAAAGGCTTGTCCGTTCAATGCCATCATTGCCTCGTGAAACTGCTGATATTTACCTTGGTTTCTCGCGGCAAGTGACGCGCGCGCTGCAATTTCGGAACCGGGCCCTAGGATCGGGAATTCACGATAAACAATGCGGACATCCTTGCTTGTCTCCAGCACGGCTTTGACTTCAGGTGCTGCGCGGCGGCAATATCCACAGTTATAGTCAAAAAATTCGACTAGCGTGACGCTACCATCCAGATTTCCGAAGATAGGAGCGTTCTGTTCGAAGTCGTCGCGCAATTCAGTTAAAGCTGTAGACTGCGCTTCAACAAGTGCTGCATTTTCACGTTCTTGTAGGATTGAAAGCGCTTCGATCAGAATTTCGGGTTTTTCCAAGATCGCTTCAAGCGCCAGACGCTTAATATCTGCCTCATTGAGTTCTTGCGCGGCCACAGTAGTGAAAGAAAATGCTGCGAAGACTGTTGCAAGTATAATTTTTGACAGGTCGCGTCGCGCTAGTGACATCTTAAATTCTTCCTAGAAAGTTGCGGGGTACAGGATCACACGCGTGTCCAGCGGAACCATATCATAAAACTGGACAATCTGATCGTTCACCAATCTGGCGCATCCGTTTGAAACGGCACGGCCAATAGTGCTTGGGTCATTAGTGCCATGCACACGCAAAAAGGTATCCCCGCGTCCCGGTTGAAAGAGGTAGAGGGCCCGCGCGCCTAGAGGGTTGCTCAGACCGCCAGGCATTCCATTCCGAAACGGTCCATATTTCTTCGGTTCACGACGCAACATGCCCGGGGTCGGTGTCCAGCTGGGCCATTCTTTCTTTGCCCCCACATAGAATTCACCTGCCTCATAAAGACCCGGACGACCGATCCCGACGGTGTAGCGAATTGCAGTATTATCGGGTTGGGTCCAGAACAGGGCAAACTGGCTTGGAACAACATGGATTTCGTATGGAGCGGAGCCCTCTGGAATGCTCACTACTTGGGGTAAATACTCCGGCGGTAAATCATACTTTGGCAGCACTACATGGGCTGAAACTGGCTGACTGGTCAAAGCGCCAGCAGCCCCGGCGGCAAGGAGGAATTTTCTTCGATTCATGAAGCTGTGGCTTTCGAAAGGTGAACGTTGAATGAACGCCAGTACACGAGAAAAGACTTTAACAAGTCATGCTAAGTGCGCGATCAAAATAATTTCACTTGTGTTCCTACCTCAGCCAAAGCGAACAGTTCTTTGATATGTTCGTTGTAAAGGCCGATGCATCCGTTCGACGATTGGCGGCCAATTTTCCGCGTGTCCCCCGTTCCGTGGACGCGGTAATATTGCCATGAAAGGTAGAGGGCGTGTGTGCCCAAGGGGTTGTCAGGACCGGGTGGAAAATAGTCTGGCCAATCCGGGTTGCGGATCTTCATCGAAGGAGTTGGGCGCCAGCTTGGTCCTTCCACTTTCTTGATAACGCTAGTGTATCCGCGTTTTGTCAGTTCTTCGGATTCCGGAACGCTCGACGGATACAGCTTATAAACACTTTCATCCTCTGACCAATATTGCACCGCTCGGGAATCAATGTCGCACAGGATTGCACCGTGGTTTAGATTTTCGAAGTGATCCCGCCAGTTTGAGGTGCTGAAGGATGAAATATTGCGGCGCACTGGTGGTGTACCAAGTGGTGCTGTGGTTTGCGCGGTTGCAACGCCTGCTCCTAGGAACACCCCACTTGCGGCCGCACCGAGCAGCGCTCCGCGACGTGAGAAAGATGAGTCTTTAATTAGCTTCATGATCAACCCTTCGGTCATGCCTCTTTCGTCTGTTTACAACCTTCACCCACTGGAGCTTCAAGCGATCAATTGTCACAAAAACGTGAGACGAACAGCGAACGAACGCTTTGGGCTGGAAAAGCCCTGTAGCATTCGAACGGAAAGTGGCTTAAACGATCATCTGGGGCGGCGCTAAAGCGTGGCAGGTCAAGCCTGTGTCAGCCTCGACAAATGACCTATACTAAGTCAGCTTTCCACATGCGACATCTCCCGTGCCCCGCCACCTCGCGGATCAAACCGCTTGCCTCCATCCAGGCGAGATTGCGCTGAACGGCGGCGCGGCTGGCTCCGGTCATGGCCTCAGCCATCGGGGCGGAGACCAAGGGCCATTCCGTGAAAACCTTTCACAAGGCAACCGGTGTGCGGCCAGATAATTGCGCTGCTCATCCCATCCAACCAGCGGGCCAAACGTTCGGGTGGCAAGCCCGAAACGCGCACCCCCCCGGCCCCAGCCATAGCGAGCGGCGCGAAGATGGCACCGCTTCCATCGCTGGTCGCGACCCTGGACGCGGTGACGGTAGCTTCGATCTGGTCGCCGTGGCGTCCGAGGCCCGCCAAGCTCCACAGGTTATACCCCATGCACGCCCGTGTGATCGGGTGGAGACCCTTTGCGGCTGCCATGAGGTCCAGCCACCCACCCGCGCGATCCTCGAAACGCTCAGCGCTGTCTCCAGTGTTCTCGGGATCGCGACGGTCCAGGAAGGCGGCCAAGTCAGCTTTCGGCCCAGGACCGCCTGTTAGGCGCCGAACAGCCCATGCAACTCTTGCCAGTGCATTTAGGTCATCCTGTGCACCTGACAGCCGCATCGATATCCAGAGCGCCAGACGATCAGAACTCACCCGATCCCCTGCGAACCAGCTGAGGTCCGCTGCCTCAATAAGAGCGAGGCGATGCCGCCAGCCTTCCGGGCCACGCAGCAGCCAGTCATCCAGAGCTCCCAAGCGTCCAGCCACTCTTGCCAGTCGCGCAGCGTGAACGCCTTCTGCTTTTGCCCAGACTTCGACGACAGCAGTGTCGGGCGGTTCCGCCCGTGGCCCTGGAGGCAAATCATCCGGTTCTTCTTCAAGTAACCTACGCAGAAACCAGAGATCGTCTTCGTGAGCCTCTTCATCCTCCTGGATGGTGATAAGGGGTTCGTCGTAATCATCGGTAAAAGTAGAGGCTTGCGTCTTCATGTGCACAAAAAGACTGATTTCTTGCACATTACCCAAGCGTTTTTTTTGGCAGCTGCCTGCGCCCTTTATATAGTACGCGCACTCGACTGCCGGCGGAACCTCTCAGTTCGCGCACAGCGCAAGGAAACCAAGGGATTGTGGCCCAGCCCGACGAGAGAACGCTTGATTGCATTCGTTTACAAATGGTCGTTTATTAACGGTACCCGAAATTGCAAACGGCCCGTTTTCATGCCCCTGATAGGCTACGCCCGCGTTTCCACTGAGGATCAGACCCCCCTGCCCCAGTCTGAGGCCCTGCAAACAGCGGGATGCGTCGAAATCCATGAAGAGCACGCCTCAGGCGGCAATCGCGCGCGTCCGGTGCTTGCCCGCTTGCTGGAGCGCATTAGCAAGGGCGACACGCTGGTTGTCGTACGCATCGACCGGCTCGCACGGTCTCTGTCGCACCTTCT
This sequence comes from Sulfitobacter sp. CB2047, assembly GCF_000735125.2. Lineage (NCBI taxonomy): Bacteria > Pseudomonadati > Pseudomonadota > Alphaproteobacteria > Rhodobacterales > Roseobacteraceae > Sulfitobacter > Sulfitobacter sp. CB2047. Next base: position 8,657 of record NZ_CP072615.1, read on the forward strand.
CGAGGTGATCGAACGGTTGGAGGCCAAGGGGGCGTTCTTTCGTTCCATTCAGGACCCGATCGACACCGGATCCCCGCAAGGCAAGTTCACGCTTCAGGTTCTGGGCGCCGCGGCCGAGTTCGAGCGGGCGCTGATCCGCGAACGTACCAAGGCGGGGCTGGCGAGCGCCCGTGCCAAGGGCCGGGTCGGCGGGAACCCGGGCCTACGCGCCCGCGATCCAGCGGCGCTACGCAAGGTGCGGCTCGCGCGGCAAGACGGCTACATGGAGCGGCTGAACGAGACGGCTCAAGACTGGGTGCCCCATGTGCGCCGGTTGCGCCCCGACTTGGCCTGGGAAGACGTTGTGCGCATCATCAACGGCCCCCTGCCCGAGGCGCGTCGCTGGACCCAAAGCCGTCTCTTGCGCGCTGTGAAGGCCTATGTCCGCGACGGTTTCCTGCCTACCGAGGTGCTGGCCCGCGCCGGGCGCCGCGAAATGGACGATCGCCTGCCCGCCATTATTGCTGGCATCAAGGGCGCAGATCCCGACATCACGCTTCAAGCGATCTGTGAACGGCTGGAATCTATGCGCGAACGCACGCCTCGTGGCCGAACAAGATGGCAGCCGTCTTCGGTGAAAATGCTGTTGGAGCAGGCGGAACGACTTGGCCTCATGCCGTACGAATCGAGCCAAGATCAGATGTAGCTTCTGACCCGAATCCAAAAAATTTCACCGGGAGAAAACTCCGCAGGAGGCAGAAAGTGCCATTAGTTGCTTGGGGTTAGCTGCTAATGTGCCAACTCAACAGAGTAGCGGCTCGATTTGGTTAGATCTGCATTTAATATATCTATATCAATGACTTGCTGAGTTTTTTACACGACAACACCTATAGGTGTTGTGGATAACTTTCACACTACATTTAGATTCTTCTTGCCGGACTCACTGGATCGTGGCATTCCCATTCTGACGGCAAAACGCGTCAGACACGCTGTACACCGTCAGAATGACTAAGAGCCTCAACAGAGGCCGAGAGTGGGCGGCAGGACATGGATGATCGTAACATTGGATACACGCAAGGCATAGGCTCTTCCGATATCGGAGCATTTGCCGACAATCTGGCTGAGTCTTTGGATCGCCAGATGAAGATCGCTTTCGAACCCGAAGAACGAAAATCCCTACGTCGCTTCAGTTCCACCGAAGTCGCCGGCCTCCTGCGCGTAAGCACATCTAACCTGCGCAACCGGCACAAGGACGGCAGCTTCCCGGAAGTGCATACAGACAACCGCGGACACCGGTTCTACACAGCCCAAGAGATTGATGAGTTGCGCGATGTTCTTGGACGCACTGGAAAGAACGCAGAAAGCTACCGCCCAGGTCGACGTGATGGCGATCGTCTCCAGGTGATATCCGTCGTCAACTTCAAAGGCGGCTCATCAAAGACTACTGCAACGATTCATCTTGCGCAAAGGTATGCCTTGCGCGGTTACCGCGTGCTGGTCCTAGACCTCGATCCGCAAGCAAGTTTGACCACGTTTTTCGGCTTTCGGCCCGAGCTTGAGTTCGCCGATGGCGGCACAATCTATGATGCTTTGAGATATGAGGACCAAGTTCCTCTCTCGAACGTCATCCAAAAGACCTACTTCCATAAGCTCGACATGGTGCCCGCCGGTTTGATGCTCTCGGAGTACGAAACCGAGACCGCAAACGCTCTCGCCCGTCGCGTACAGCCCATCTTTGCAGAGCGCCTCGCCTTGGCGCTTGAAGAGGTTGAGGCAAACTACGACATCGTCCTGATCGACTGCCCGCCTCAGCTTGGGTTTCTAACCCTGACTGCGCTGGCAGCCTCGACGGGGCTTTTGGTTACCGTGGTACCTGGCATGCTTGACATCGCATCTATGAGCCAATTCCTGAAGCTTGCTTCAGAAACGGTCAAGGCCGTGGAGGAAGCCATCGGTCGGCGTGTCACATGGGATTTTGTCAAGTTCCTGATTACCAGATATGAACCGTCGGACGGTCCGCAGACCCAAATGGCAGGCTACCTGAGATCAATTCTGGCAGGTCAGGTCATGACAGAGCCGATGCTGAAGTCTACGGCGATCTCCGACGCGGGGATGACCCAGCAGACCGTCTACGAAGTCGATCCAAGCCAATTCATCAGAAAGACAATTGATCGCGCCCTGACCAGCGTGAATGGCGTTGGCGATGAGCTAGAGCAGACGATCCAAATGGCATGGGGGCGTCGCTGATGGCCCGAAACATCTTCAACCAGCCTCCAAGGAATGAGACGGAGAGCGGAGCCCCCTCCCCTACCCCGCCAAAAGCGGCAAAGCTGCCGGGATCTGTTGGAGGATTGCGCGACTCTTTGCGCGAGATCACAGCAAACTCGATTCGCGATATCGAACCCGATCAGATTGACATGGATGGGCTGCGCGATCGGTTGGTGCTGGAAGATTCCAGTATCGATGAGTTGGCCGAGAGCATTCGCAAGCATGGCCAACAAGTGCCCATCATGGTCCGTCCATCAGCCCAACCGGACAGATACCGCATCATCTACGGCCGCCGCAGGCTTGCGGCGATCCGTAAGGTCGGTGGAACGGTCAAGGCAATTGTTCGAACCTTGGACGATGACGCATCTTTGATCGCTCAAGGCCAGGAGAACAACCTCAGGCTTGATCCGTCTTTTATAGAAAAGTCTCTTTTTATCAAAGAGATGCAAGAATCCGGGTACAAACCCGGTGTCATTCAAGATGCTCTAGGTCTGACCCGGCAAGGCGTATCCAACCACAGGGTCGTCATAGAACAACTGCCAGACGGTCTTGTTCAACTCATCGGGCCAGCACATGGGATCGGACGACGGCAGTGGGGTGATCTAGCTGCCTTGTCGGTGAAGGTAGATTTGGTGGACATCGCCAAAGAGGCGCTCGCCGCCCTGCCCGACGACACTCCTAGTTCCGAAAAGTTCCAAGCGGTCTATTCGGCTTGCTCGAGCAAAGCACGTAGCGACAAGAAGCCGCCCAATCGTGGGCTGACTTCGGTCATCAATGATGAGAACGGCAGTTCATTGGGCACGCTGACAATCGATGAGAAGGCGATCGCTCTCAAGGTCACCAAGAAGGACAATCCAGAATTCGGTCAATGGCTCGAAGAGCACGCGGAAGCTACGCTTTTGCAACTCTTCGTACAGTGGCGGAATGAGAGAGGCTCTGGGTCCTAACCCAGGCCACACATAGCAACACGAGCAGAGGAGAAAAGCGAAGACCCGAAAGAAAAGAGCCCCCCAAAGTTTCCCCTGGAGAGCCCTCATCATCTGATTAGCATCTTTGATGTAGCAACCTCCAGCATACCGGTCAAGAGTCACCGATTCGGTGGACTGATATTTTTTGCCTTTTTCCGCGAAAATTCGAGGAAAGAGGCGGGGAAGTTGTGGGCCGAACGGTCGTCGTGAACAAGCCATGGCATTTACAAAACTCTCGATCGAAGCCGCAGGTGCTGATGCAACCCGCGGCTCATTTCCCCCATCTGAAACCGACGTCTGGACCATCTTCAGAGCCCTGAGAGATGCACGCAGCGTGTTTGGTCTACGTCCTGGCCACATACAGACACTTCAAGCAATGCTCAGTTTTCTGAAACCTGGCCATGGCGAAACGGTTTTTGCGTCTAACAATTCACTTTGCCAGCGCGTTGGCGGAATCGACGAACGGACACTCCGGAGGCACATCAACCGCTTCGTTGAACTCGGATTCATCAAGCGCAATGACAGCTCGAACCGAAAGCGCTACCGCGTTCGCTCATCCGGCGGGGAGTGCATCAGTTATGGATTGTCTCTCACCCCCCTGCTCCAACGTGCGAGCGAGCTTATAGCCATCGCGCAAGAGATGGAGAATAACCGGCGAGATCGGATATTTGTCCGCAAACAGATCCTTACAAAGCTCGCCCATTTGGAAGAGCACGATCCTAGCAACGCATTCATCAACCACGCACGGAAAGCTCTACGCAGGAAGCTGAGCCTCCCCGAATACCACGCTCTGCTCGCCAATACAGATGCAGAATGCCAGAGTTTGTCTACCCCGGATGACCCGCCTGAAACTATGGAATTGCCCGCCAATGACGGACAAACTGTCCGGCATCAATCTAAGTCTGAAGAAGAAAAAAAAGATTTAGATAGCAACATAGGCCTTGAGGCCCTGAAACCAGACTTGCTGACCTCAGTCTGCGATCAGGCGACATCGTTCTCCACAGAGAGACTTAGAAACTGGTTGGACATTGAAAACCATGCTCGAACACTTGCACCCATGATGGGCATTCACCCAGAGACTTTCGAGAAAGCCAAGAATGCTGTAGGAGCTCAGAAAGCGTCATGCGCGATCTTCATCATGCTACAGCTTGGAAAACGCATCAGGGATTTTGGAGCGTATTTTCACAGTATCACCCTGGGTCAAAGGCAAAACCAATTTGATCCATTAGCTTTGATCAAGCGACTGTCCGAAAACAATGAGCGAACTGTCTAATGTCCACCGCGGTGGACTTCGAACGAGAAGCGGCGCTTGTGGCAACCAAAACTGTCCAAACGCACGTAGCGGCGCGTGGTGGTTCTTCAGTTTATCTCAGACCAGCAGATGTCCACCGCGGTGGACAAGTGACACACAAGCAAGCCTTGATGAAAATCTGGCCGCCCATGGAAGAAATCGGCGGCCAGGCATTACACCCTAAATGCCTAAAGTTATTGTGGGAGGTCACCGTCTCCAAAGAGGTTTGGAAAGAGCCGCTCTCGATAATCCAACGGAAACGCCAACCGAACTGGCGTCTTCGGCGAGGCGGACGTCAGGTATCCGGCGGCGGTCAGTTTACTCAGCGTGTTGCGAGCCGTACGCTCGGACGTCTTGAGCACAATCTGCGCATCGCCTCGTTCCAGTGCCCCATGCCGAAGAACCGCCGAGATTAGTTCCGGCGCTCGCTTGTCATCGATGGTATCTGCAACAAGACGACGATACCGTTGGTCTAGTCCGCCGAGATCGAACAATCTTGCTGAGAAGGTGATCTGGTCGAGCGTCACCTTTAGGAACCATTCACTAAACGTCTTCAGTGCCGCTTCTGACAGGTTCCCCCGTCCGTCGCGGTCTCCGCGGCGTGGACTGTCGGCCAGATCCATCATCCGTTTGTACTCGCCCCGATCGGTTAGCCCGCGGGCCAGCCCACGTGATACGGACCAGAGCCCTTGGCCACCAATCCCCGCTGTGAGGGCCATGGCATGAGACATCAGTCTGCTGACGCGGCCATTACCATCCGGGAAAGGGTGGATGTAGTTGAGCCGGTGATGTGCAGACGCGATCGCGATGATCCGTCCGCTCGAAGACCGCGCCGCAATCTGAAACCGTTTGTCAAAGTGATCCATGAACGCCGCGACGCGCGACGATGAAGGAGGTAGGTGGCGCCCGACCGCAACTTCCCGATCATCATCCTGGCGCATGCGTCCCGGAACGATGGGCTCTTGTGTGCCGTCGGGATGTTCGATGACCCGAAACTCATCCGGCATCTCGTCGTAGAAGCTCTTATGGACCCAAGTCAGGAATTCGACGGATGTGGGGCGGGGCAGGGTGCCCTTGCGATGCATCTCGTCGATGGCCCGTTGAACGATGACGTGCGCCCGGGCCTCAAGGGCGAGGGGACGGGTTTCTTCCTCAAGCTCGGCACCAGCCAGCGCCCTTTCGATGTCGCGGGGGCGCGTGTTGTGTCCTTCGATCAGGTTGGAGTAGTAGCAGTTCATCACGCGGACGAGATCGGCAAGTTCGGCTGCGCTGTCAGGATGCAACCCTTGTCCCAGCCCGGTGGCTTCCCTCTGGATGTCGACCGAAAGGTCTGCCAGTTCTGTGGGAATATGCTCCTCGAAGAAGCAGGGTTCGATCCTGGCGGGTGTTTCCAGCATTTTTGCCGATCTTCCATGTTTGCAAAGTAATTGAAAAATAAACACATTTCGTACTTTCAAGCAAGGTTTTGCCGATATGCGTTGCCGATCTTGCCTGCCGATCTGGAATTGCTGCATGAAATCAATGGCTTCGGCAGAAGGGCCGGGCTTTTCGGTTTTGTTGTGTGCCCAAAGGGGCCGGAAAAAGAGAAAGTGTTCTTCGGGTTTTGTGACTGACGGATGAGGGCCTTTGGGGTCCCTCAGATGGGTCCGGGCCGGGTTCCGGTCTGCCGTTCCGGATGAAGGGCATTCCTATGCAAACAGGTGTTTTGCGCGTGTTGCGCGCGACCGCTGCCTGGTGGTGGCGACACAAGGAACTACGCCGAACCGGCCAGACGGGGCAGGCACAACGGCGCGAGCGCGAGACTGTCCTGCGTGATCTCGGGTATTTGAAGCAGGCTGCGTCTTTGCCAAACGCGCATGTGATCTGCGGAGACGGCAGGGCGGACCGGTCGATGCTTCTCCTTCGGCGATCAGCGCCAGGATCATCAACGATCCGCGGTCCCGTCAGTCAACCTGATCACCATTTCCTCTCACCAAAACTCGAAAGGAGGCCAGCCATGGCCCAATCCCGCACGCCCAAATTCGATGCCTCCGAGGTCATCACAAACGAAATCATCCGCATCATCGAGCGCGGTGTTCTGCCGTGGCGCAAGCCCTGGACCGCAGGTGGTAGCTCTCGTCCCCTGCGCGTGGGCGGGGAACCCTACCAGGGAGTGAACAACTTCCTGCTGACGATGCGGACCGTGATGGCGGGCCACAGCTCTCCCTTCTGGATGACATTGCCGCAAGCCAATGCATTGGATGCAAAGGTCCGCAAGGGCGAGAAGTCCTCTGTCGTCGTCTATTACGGCCAAAGCCGAAAAGACGCGGGCGGCGAGGACGACCTAAGCGATGGCGATGATCGTTCCGAGGAAGCCCGCATCTTTCGCTTTCAGAAATCCTACCGCGTGTTCAATGCCTGTCAGATCGAGGGCTTGCCTGCCAGCTTCTATCCCGACCCGGAGCCCGTGCCCGAGCATCCGCGGTCCGAGCCAATCCCGCACATGCAGGCGTTTTTCGATGCCATCGACATCACGACCGTCTTCACGGGCACGGAGGCGTACTATTTGCCGCCCGTGGACAAGGTCTACATGCCGTCCATCACGCGGTTCCAGGACCCGCGCAATTTCTACGGGGTCTGGGCCCATGAGCTGGCCCATGCCACGAAAGCCCCGCATCGGCTGAACCGTGATTTCGGGTTCTCGAAGTTTGGCAACACGTCCTATGCGCGCGAGGAGATCGTCGCGGAATTGACCTCGGTGTTCCTGGGTCAGACGCTCGGCTTCACGGCGCATACGCTCGAGATGAATGCCGCCTACCTCCACAACTGGTTGCGCGTTCTTCGGTCGGACAAGGGTGCGATCTTCAAGCACGCCGCGGATGCGCAGCGCGCCTGTGACTATCTGATCGCACAATCTGAGGCGGGTAGGGCAGGGCGCAGTGCCGAGGCCGCCTGACCACACGGAAAACGGAGACTCGCATGTCACGCAAGGAACCCAAGAAGCTGCGGGTGGCCTGCTTCGAAGACGGCCGCCGCAAGATCATCGTCTTCAAGCGCGGTGCCTATTGGTGGAGCCCGTCCGAGGGCGCTTATCCCCTCTCGGCAGCGCTCGAGAGCATCAAGGAACAGGGCGGCTGGATCGAAACCATACCCAACCCGAATTACAGAGCCAGAGGGCTGTTCGGGTAGGGCTTCTGCTTCGGTCCTTCCGCCAAGCAGAAAAGTGAAAGCGGGCTTTGGGAAGGGTGTTTCAACTTCTCAAAGGAGATTCCCATGTCCATGACCGTTCAACCCCAGCCAGACCGTCCGGATCCGAACGTGATCGCGGCGCAGAACGACGCGTTTCGCAAGTTCGCATGTCTTGGGGTGCCGCCCGCGCAGCCCATCCAGGGCCGGATGCATGTCACCCGCTCGCTTATGGAGGCCGGTGACGGCTTCATGGCCGAGGCGGTGAAGGCAACCGGTGAGTTTGCTACGTTCGAGCCTGAGAACGACCCGGAAGGCTGGCACGATTTCGGCGCGGTCGAGATCCGGGGCGAGACCGTGTTCTGGAAGATCGATCTCTATGAGGCGGACTCGGATTTCCGCTACGGGGCGGAGACCCCGGACAATCCCGCCACCACCGTGCGCGTGCTGACCATCATGCTGGCGCGCGACTGGTAGAAGGGCAGGGGACTCCTCCCCCTGACATCCGAGACGATGAAGGCCCACTGACCCCTCAAAGGGAAAGTGGGCCTTTTGTCGTGGTGATCCCTGAAGCCGGGGATTGGTCACGCGCGTGAGCGCGCGGGCCACACCTCACCCTCCTGGAAGGATATCCCATGACCACAAGCTTTGCTCCCCTTACCGTCGCTATCGGCGATCTCGTCCCGCATCCCGCCAATGTGCGCAGCAACGCGCCGGAAACCTATGACCCCGAGAACATCGCCCATCTGAAGGCCAGCATCGCTGTGCTGGGCCTGCTCCAGCCGCTTCTCGTCCAGAAGCTTGACGGCAAATATGCTGTCCTCGCAGGCGGTCGCCGCCATGCCGCCCTGAAGGAGCTGGTCGCGGACAAGGCCGCCAAGGGCTTCACGGCGAAGACCAAGGTGGACTGCCGTCTTGTGCCGGAGGAGTGCGACGTCACCACTGCGCTGTCGCTCGCCGAGAACATCACCCAGGCACCGATGAACGCAATCGACGAGTTCGAGGCTTTCGCGCGGATGATGGAGGTCGACGGCCAGACGCCCGAGACCATCGCAAAGACCTTCGGCACCACGGTGGCCGCCGTGAAAGGCCGGTTGCGCTATGGCCTGATCCACCCCGACATCCGCGCCGCGGCTCGGGGCAAGGTGATCACGCTCGACACGATGAAGGCCTTTGCTGAGCATCCAAGCCAGGAGGCGCAGCGCGAGGTCTTCGAGGCGCTCACGAAGGACGGCGGCTATCTGCAGGCCTATACCGTCCGTCAGGCCCTCAAATCCCGCGGCGTGCAGGTCAGCGATGATATCGGGGCTTTCGTGCGCGAAGACTACGAGGCGCGGGGCGGCGCCGTCGCGGCCGATCTTCTGGAAGAACATTCCGTGCTCGAGGATGCAGCACTGGTCGAGACCATCTTGCTCGAGAAGCTCGGTGCGGCTGCCGAAGAGGCCCGCACGAGGCTGGGCTTTGCCTGGGCCGATGCGATGGTGCGGTATGATTACGCGACCATGGCCGACTACGGCCGCGTCTATCCCGGCCCGATCGAGCCCGACGAGGCCGCCCAGAAGCGCGTGGATGAAATCACCGCCGAGCTTGAGAAATTGCAGCTCGAAATGGAGGACGAGGGGCTCGAGGACGGTGCCTACAATGCCCTTTACGACCGCGTCGACGCTCTGGAAGAGGAAGCCCGCGACCTGCAGGAGGCCTACAGCGCCGAGGACCTAGCGCGATCTGGGGTGATAGCCTCGTGGCAGGGTGGGCAGATCACGCTCCATGTTGGTCTCGTCCGCCCGGAAGGCACCGTCAAAGAGGAGGGCGCGCGCGGCTCCTCGGCTAGCCCGACCGGGGAGGAGGCCCCGGACGCCGGCGAAATCAGCTACCCGGCCTCACTGGCCGAGGATCTCAAGACCGAGCGGGCGATGGCTCTCGGGGCAGCGATGGCGCTGCATCCTGAGGCCACGCTCGATCTGACGCTCTTCAAGCTGGTGAGCGACGTTCTGGCCAGCGGCATGAGTGTCACGCAGGCGATCAAGATCGATGCCCGCAAGGAATACCGCAACCACGCCAAGATGGACGAGATCGACGAGACCTCCCTTGAGCAGGTGGCCGCGGCGCATGATGTGCTGGACCTCTCGTGGCTCGATGATACCCGCCCGCCCGCCGATCAGTTCGCGGCGTTTCGCGCGCTCAATGCAAGGGAGAAGGCCAAGCTCGTGGCCTATGCCACGGCCAGCACCACGCAGTCCTGCTTCGCGGGGGACCGATCGCGCGACAGCCTGATGCATGCGTTCGAGATCGAGATCATGCCCGATATCCGCGCCCACTGGACGCCGAATGCGGCGCTCTTCAACCGCTTCAAGAAGGCCTGGCTCCTGAAGATCCTCGGCGAGGATCTAGGTCTCGCCCAGGAGGCGGTGACGCTCGCCTCGTCGAGCAAGAAAGAGATCGTCGCCTTCTGCGACAAGCTCTTTGCAGAGCCCTTCGCTACGCTCACCGACGCGCAGCGCGCTGCCGTGGCCGCCTGGTGCCCGCCGATGATGCAGACCGTCGGTGTCGCCTGTGATGAGGCGGAGCCCACTGCGGAAACCCCGGATCCTGACAGCGACATCGCGCAAGCGGCCTGAGCCATCACGCGACCCGCGCGTGGGCCATGCCACCCGCGCGGGTCGACCCTCCCACACCCAACCGAAAGACTTCCTCATGGCTATTCTCAAGTTCTCTGCGTCCGCTGTTGCGGCGCAAATCGCACATGCGCGCGCCTGCAAAACCTTCCTGCCCAACTGGAACGGGCCCGTGGACAGGCCGGCCCTGATCCTCATCGTCGGCAATGGTGTGCATCTGCGCTCGAACGGCATTGATGGCACGACCACCCGTATCGTCACCACCGAACAGGCCGATCCCTCCTTCGCCTTCGCCGACGGCATGAACCCGTTTCGGGACATCGACTGGATGGCGCAGCGCCGCATGGCATTTCGCGATCTGACCGGCCAGTTCTACACCGACATCCTGGATGACGTGCAGGTGCTCATCGACCGGGGGCGGGGTGCGATCCGGCTCGCCACCGATGGCCACAGTATCCGCGTCTTCGTGCGCCGGGCCTCGGATTATCTCATCGGCGGGACCTACGAGGTGCCCTCGGGCCTCGGCGGCACCTTCCGGGTCATTCTCAAGGATGCCTGCGACACCTTCGCGATCGTGCAGAACTGCGGCAATTGCGAGGATTTCGATGCGATGCAGCCCTACCGCGTGCCGCTCGATGCATTGATGGAAATCGATGACCGGAGGGTGGCTTGATGGGATGGCTTTTCTACACCGACGGCCGCGTTAAAACCTACGCGGATGAGAAAGCGGAGATTGCCCGGCTCTGCACCTTCGAGAGCGACATGCGCAAGACGGAACTGGTCAAAGCCTGCAAGGTGGGCTCCGCCTGGTATGCGGCGGCAAGGGTCACCAATCTCGACGGCACCCACGTCGAGGACACGACCTATGTGACCGATGCGGATGGGTCGATCACTTTTGGGGCTGTCTTCCTCACCCGATACGATGACGGCTGCTGGGGCTACAAGGACATGGAGGAAAGCGCTGGCCCCGTCGAGTCGCGCGCTCCGCTCAGCCTTCTGGCGCTGCTCTCGGAATTGAAGGACCCAGAGAGCTATGCCCATGCCTGGCGCCAGCGCTGCCGGGACTGGGCTTCGATTCCGGACTACGAGGAGGGTGACAGGATCAGGCTCGCCGCGCCCGTGACGCTCACCGATGGCAGCACCTGCCAGATCGTAACCGCGACCCACTACAGGGGGGGTCGGCAAAAACGCCGCTGCTACCGCATCGAGGAAACCGGTGGGCTCGTGCGCCTGTCGAAAGCGACGCTCGCGGGCTCGGAGCTACTCAGCTCCGCGAAAGGTGCTGCCAGCCCGGTGCTGGCGGAGTTCCTGGCGAGGCGAAATTAGGTCCTGCGCTGGACGGGTCATCGACCTGCCCGGCGACAGCAGATGCTGCGGCTTGTCTTGACAAGGCAATGCAAATGCATTACCTATCGCAGGCAGCAAAGATCCCTCTCTTTCAGGAGACTGCCATGACAGCGCTCGCACAAGATGTCTCGAAACTCACGGATCGGTATCAGACGACCGTGCCGGCGGGTGTTCGCAAGCAACTCAAGCTGGGCAAGGGCGACCAGATTCGTTACTGCACCGAGCCGAGTGGCAGGGTCTATATCGAGCCCGTGCGCAGCGACGAGGAAGATCCCGTGCTCGGAGCCTTTCTCGATTTTGTCGAGGCCGATATCAAGGCGCATCCGGACCGCATTCGGGCGTTCGATGGGGCTTTGCATGACCGTCTTGCAGCACTGGTCGGAGACGTTGATGTCGATCTCGATGCGCCGCTATCGCTCGAGGATGAATGAGCGGCGATAGCGTGCCCGCCCAAGCGCCCCTTGTCGTGAATGGATGGTCGATTTATGCGCACCCACTCTTTCTGGACCAGCTCGAAGGGCTGGTCGAGGAGGTCGAGGCGCGTAAGGCTCGCGATCCCAAGACCTGGCACAAGAAAAACCCGACGAAACGGCTGGCCGCCATCTTCAAGCTGGTCACCGAGGCCATACCGGCGGACCCGGGTGCCGCCGCCTTCCGGCAAGGCGGCACACTCGGCGATCACCGCAAGCACTGGTTCCGGGCGAAATTCTTCCAACAGTATCGGTTGTTCTACCGGTTCAACAGCGATGCGAAGGTCATCGTGGTGGCCTGGGTGAACGACGACAAGACCCTGCGCGCCTATGGCAGCAAGACGGATGCCTATGCGACGTTCAAAGGGATGCTGGAAGATGGCAACCCACCTGACAATTTTGACGCGCTCCTGAAAGAAGCCGCGGCGGCGGACAAGCGGTTCGAAACTTCCCTTGAAGCGGCGCCCGATCGGTAAGTGGCCTAGGATGATTTTCTGCGACCCTAACGGCACCGCCGTTTACGGTATCACGCAAGGTGATGTAACCTCACGCCTTAACACGGTTGGAGAAAACGCAATGGACGAAACGGGAAAGGAAGGGCCACTTCTTGGTCTCGATGAGCAATGCGCGTCCCAGATGAAGCGGGGCCGTTTGCCAGTCGCGGTGCACGTTGCAGACATGCCCCATGGCCTTGGCAAGCTTCTGGATAAAGCTCTCGAGGAGCATTTCCATGGCCGCTGAAGCGAATTCTTATGACGCCTGGTTTTGCGCGCAGGTGCAGGCCGCGCTGGAGGATGCACGCTCGGGAACATCTCAGGTTCAGGTGATGCAGGCCGCACAGGCATTGATTGATGCGAAACGGGTGGTCGAACCCAAGTCCTGACCAAGCCTTGGAGGTCAGCGCGGTCTGACCCCCGTCACCCTGAAAAGCGAAAGCGGGCTTTTTGTCCTTTGGAACTCAGACCCTGATCCAAAGGAAAATCCCCATGTCCAAACCCAGAACGGCCAACCCGGCTCTCGCAATCTCCGAAGCCGATCTCGCCTCTGCGCTCGCGCAGATCAGCGCGGAGATCGACCAACAAGGCCTGCGCAGCTCTGCGCTGGCACGCATCATGCGCGAGGCGTTTCATGGCAGTGATGCCGGTGGCGCCTGGGACTGGCGCATGGCCTATGACATGATGCAGGCAGCGGCCATCCAGGTGCTTCTGCGTGGGGCCGGTGCCACAGCAGACATCGCCAACGCAAAACTCCTCGCCTCACGGCTGCTGACGGAAACCCGCCGCTCCGAGCAGCAGATCCGGTTGCAGCAGTTTTCCACGCCACTGCCATTTGCCGCCTTGGCCGTGCGGGCGGCAGCCATTCGCAAGGGCGAGACCGTGCTGGAGCCCTCGGCTGGCACCGGTGCTTTGGCCGGTTTTGCTGCCCGGGCCGGTGCCACGCTTTCTCTCAATGAAATCGACCCCTTTCGCCAGCGCCTCCTGCGCGCGGTTTTCGGTGGCGCGGTCACAGGCCATGACGGCGAACATATCGACGATCTGCTGCAGGCGCCGGCTCTACCCGACGTCGTGGTGATGAACCCGCCCTTTGCCTCCTCGGTCGATCGCTCGCGAGACAAGCACATCGCTGCCAAACATCTCATTGCGGCTGCCAAGCGTCTGGCACCCGGTGGGCGGCTTGTGGCGATCATGCCGCCGGGATTCACGCCCGAACGCGATGCCGCGCATTGGTCCCGCGCCTGCGGTCTCCTCACGCCGCGACTGGCGCTGACGATGCCGGGGCAAGTCTACCGCAAGCTTGGCACCTCTGTCGAAACCCAGCTGATGGTCTTCGACAAGGTGCAGGAGGACGGCGAAATGATCCGCGTCCCTGTGCGGGATCTGGATGAAGCCTTGGCATATGTTGATGCTGTGGCCTCAACCCGGACCGAGACGCGCCCCGTACAACAGGCAGCGGCGATCCCTAACGGGCGGCCGGCCGTTCCATCATCTGCCCCGCGCAAGACCGCCGGTGCGCCTGTCGCCGCCTCAAAACCATGGGCCAATGCCGTCCGCCCGCTCAGCTTCACAAGCTTTGAGGCCCCCCGTGATAACACGCCGGTCTCGGATATCTATGCGCGTTACCGGCCGCAGCGGATCGCGATTGCGGGTGCTCAGGAACATCCCACGCCGCTCGTTGAAAGCATCGCCATGGCCTCGGTTGCCCCGCCCATGCCCTCAAACACGGGCAGTGATGACTTGCGCCTGCCCGCACGGTTGATCGAGGAGGGAGACCTCTCCGAGGCGCAGCTCGAGACCATCATCATGGCGCATGATGCCCATGGGCGTGATCTGCCCGGTCGGTTTACCATCGACGAGGACCAGACCAAGCTGACGCGCGCCGATGATGACCCTAATGCACAGGCCTATCGTCTCGGCTATTTCCTCGGCGACGGCACCGGTTGCGGCAAGGGCCGCGAATGCGCGGGGCTCATTCTCGTGAACTGGCTGGCGGGGCGCAGGAAGGCGATCTGGGTTTCCAAATCCGCCACGCTCATCGAGGACGCCACCCGCGACTGGACCGATCTCGGCGGCTCGCCTGCCGACATTCAGCCACTTTCCAAATGGAAACCGGACCAGCCCATCCCGATGGGCGACGGTATCCTTTTTGTCACCTACGCCACGCTGCGGTCCGCGGGCAAATGCGGCACCACGCGACTGAGCCAGATCCTCGACTGGATGGGCGAAGACTTTGAAGGCGTGCTGGCCTTCGACGAGGCCCATGCCATGCAGAACGCGGCCGGGTCCGAGCAGGGCAGGGGGGTCAAACCCTCCCAGCAGGGCCTTGCTGGCCTGCGGCTGCAACTGGCAGCACCCCGCGCTCGCGTCTTCTACATCTCGGCCACGGGTGCCACGAGCGTGCACAACCTCGCCTATGCCGCGCGGCTGGGGCTCTGGGGGCAGGGCCCCGAATACCCCTTCCCAAGCCGCGAGAGCTTCGTTTCTGCGATGGAAGCCGGCGGTGTCGCTGCCATGGAGGTGGTCGCGCGCGATCTCAAGACGCTCGGGCTCTACACGGCCCGCGCCCTCAGTTTCGACGGCGTGGAGTATGACGTGCTCGAACACGCGCTCACCTCTGCCCAGATCGAGATCTACGACGCATACGCGACTTCGTTTCGGACGATCCACCACAATCTCGAGGCCGCGCTGACAGCGACCGGCGTCAACGACGCCTCGGGAGAGACTAATGCCTCGGCCGCACGCGCCTCGGCCAAATCTCGCTTCGAGAGCACGAAACAGCGCTTCTTCAACCATCTCCTGATGGGCATGAAGGCTCCAAGCATCATCCGCGCCATCAAGGACGATCTGGCGGCAGGCAATACTTGCGTCATCCAGGTGGTCTCGACAGGCGAGAGCCTGCTGAAGCGTCGGCTTGAGGCGATGGACCCGGAGGATGAACTCGTCGAGGGTGCCTTGACGCCGCGCGACTACGTCCTGGGATACCTCGAACAGGCCTTCCCGATTCATGCGCAAAAGCTGGTCGAGGTCGACGGCAATATGGTGGCGGAACCCTTGCGGGATGAGACCGGCGCGCTCGTCGTCTCGCGCGAGGCGCTCGCTCTGCGTGACGCGGCCATGATGGAGTTGATGACGCTGGCGCCGATCCCCTCGGCGCTCGATCACATCCTCTGGGCCTTTGGCGACGAGGCCGTGGCTGAAGTCACCGGGCGCTCCATCCGCCCTTTGAAGGCCGAGGACGGCCATCTCTTCATCGAAAAGCGCGCCGCCAGCAGCAATTCCTCCGAGACCCAGGCCTTTATGGACGGCGAAAAGGATGTCCTGATCTTCTCCGATGCGGGTGGTACCGGTCGATCCTACCATGCGGCGCAAACGGCGAAGAACCAGAAACGGCGCCGGCACTACCTGCTGGAGCCCGGCTGGCGCGCCGATGCGGCCATCCAGGGGCTGGGCCGCACGCATCGCTCGGCGCAGGTCAGCGCGCCCTTCTTCCGGGTGTGCACCTCCGATGTGCATGGCGAAAAACGTTTCACCTCGACTATAGCCAAGCGTCTCGATCAGCTGGGGGCCCTGACCAAGGGTCAGCGCGAGACCGGCTCGCAGGGCATGTTCCGGGAGGAGGACAATCTCGAAAGCCCGATCGCGCGGGCGGCGCTGCGTGGGTATTTCGCCGATCTTGCCGCCGGGCGCGCTGAGGCGATGAGCTACGAGAGCTTCACCGACTGGACAGCCCTGCGGCTGATCGACAAGGACAGGGTGCTCCTTGAGGAGCTGCCGCCGATCCAGCGGTTTCTGAACCGGGTGCTGGCGCTACCCATCCATATGCAGAACGCGCTCTTTGCCGAGTTCATGCGCCGGATTGCCGATCAGACGGAACGGGCGCGCGCGGCGGGCACGCTCGATCTCGGCGTGGAAACCCTACGCGGCGACAAGATAGAACAGGTCTCCACGGAAGATCTCTGGACCTGCCCGAAATCTGGCGCCGTGACGCGGATCATCGGGCTCGAGGTGACCGACCCGGTCCACGTGCTGTCGGCGGATGACGCCCTGTCGCGCAACCCCGAGAAGCTGCCAATGGTGAATCGCGCCTCCGGTCGCGCGGCGCTCATCTCGGCGCGGCCCATGCAGATGTATGACGAGGACATCGTCACGCTGATGCGCAAGGTGGTGCGGCCAAACGGGTCGAGCTATCTCGAAGAGGCGCGGTTCGAGTCCTCGGCTTGGGAAGATATTGAGCGGCGCGAGTTCACCCAGCTTTGGGGCGCAGAGGCTGCGTCCATGCCAAAAACCACCACGACCAAGCTCTACCTGCTGACCGGGCTGCTGCTGCCGATCTGGAAGGATATTTCGACCACGAATGAGCGCATCTACCGGGTCACGCCGGACGGGGCGACCGCCATGATCGGGCGCACGCTGAGCGAGGAAGGGGCGGCCGCGCTGCGCGCCCGCTTCCTCGTGTCCAACCCGCAAACACCGCAGGAGATGCTGACCGCTGCGCTCGGCACCACCGCGCCGGTCGATCTGGGCCGGGGTCTCACCCTGACCCGTCGCCGGGTTGCAGGCGAGATGCGCCTCGAGCTTGGCGGTGCGGATCGGGGCATGATCGACGGCCTCAAGGCCATGGGGTGTTTCACGGAGATCATTGCCTTCCAGTTGCGGGTGTTCCTGCCGCATGGGGACGGGATCGACACGGGAAGCATTCTGGCCCGGATCGTGGGGCAGCGAGCCGCTAGAGCGGCAGAACAAGCCGCTTGAAAGGTCAAAGCGGGCTTTCGGTCGGGCGTCGCGGATCGGGGTTTGCCCGGGCTGCGCTTTCCGGGCGCGCGCTGACCAATGCCACACCCGGCCCCCCAAATTCAGACAAGAGGACAGACCCATGACCAATCCCCAGATCGACTATGCCGCAATGGCGGCTCAGTGGCGTGCAGAGCGCGAAACCACCTTGAAGGCATCCCGAACGGAGCTGCTCGCGCAACTACGTGCGCTTGGCATCAGCGAGGTCACTGCCGAATACGAAGGCTATGGAGACTCTGGCAATGTCGAGGATGTGACGGTGCAGCCTGCAGAGGTCCAACTGCCGGAGGCGCTTGTCACAGAAGTTGGCGACTTCGCCTGGTCGCTCGCCTATCACCATCACCCGGGGTTAGAAAACAACGAGGGCGGCTACGGCACGCTGACCTGGGAGATCACCAGCGACAGCATCACCCTCGATCACGCGGACCGCTATGTCGAATGCTCGCACAGCTATGACGAGGGGCTGTGAGATGGCCCATCCGCTTCATCATGCTGAAAGCTCAGCCCGGAAATTCGGCGGGGTGTCGTCTGACTATCAGTCTGTGCACGATTGGTTTGACGCCTCGAAAGAGCATCTCGCGCTCTTCACGCACCGAGCCATGCGCCACCACGCTCAAGGCCTGTTCGAGGCCGAACGTGTCTTCGGCCTGACCCTGACCAATAGCGCAGGTCGAGAGATCCCCGTGCGCTGGATCGGCGAGCAGCATGTCCGCGAAGACTGTCAGGGCCGCATTCCGAGCATGGCGGACTGGCTTCGACGGATCCAGCCTGAGCCATGGATGGCAAATGGCCACATCGACCGGCATGTCGGCAATGAGCCCTGCGGCGACCCAAGGGTTGCCTGGGCCTCCGAGGTCGCCGCCGGAAGAACGGTTCTTGGCCTGAAGGATTGGATGGCGTCGCGCGCGACGCAAGCCACGCAAAGCGCCTGACAGCTCTTGGCCGTTTGCCAAACGAATACTGCATGGAAGCCCGGTTGGAAGATCGGGCTTCTTGCGTCGTTTCCCCACCATTCTTCTTGAGGAGGATCGCATGACACTCGAAGACATCAAGGCGGCCGTTAATGCCGGCCAGACCGTGCATTGGGCCAATACCGGCTACGTTGTCCACAAGGACCGGCTTGGGCAGTACCTGATCACCTATGTGCCGAACCGCAGCTGCATCGGTCTGACCGACCAGGAAGGGCAACGGTTGAACGGCAAAGAGGCGGAGTTCTTCATCGCGCGGTCGAAGGACAGCGCGGAAAATCCGGGCAGCCAATCAAGACCAGACGGGCAGGGGAGGGGCGTAGCACCCGGAGGCGCGGGGGCCTTCCCACTCGGACGGCAGCTCTGACCCGTGGGCGGGGCTGAAAGGAAAGCAGGCTTTCTGATTTGTGATCCCTCAAGGGGTCGAGAAAGCAATCCCGGATGCGCTGGCAAGAACGTCAGGCACCGAACAATCTGAAAAGGAACCATCCCATGTTCGCAGGAACCCTCACCCGCAATGTCGAGACCGCAGCCGCTCAGTACACCGGCATGATCCACTCGACGCGCTTTGACATCGCCATCCAGTTGGAGGCGCGGGCCAAGATGTCCGAACGCAGCCCGGATTTTGACGTGACGGCAGTCAACAAATCAGGCCGCAAGGTGCGTATCGGCACGGCCTGGAACGAGACCGGCAATACCAGCGGCAACCCCTACGTCTCGATGCAGATCGATGTCGGCTTGGGCCCGTTCCGGGTCAACGCGGTGCAGACGAAAGAGGCGAGCGCGACCCAAAGCGGCGAATTCGAGATCATCCCGCTGGTCTCGAACGGCCTGATGAAGTCCGGCTCGATCTCGGGCGAGTTGACCGCCATGGACGCTGACAACGCCTTCACCGGCTACATCGCCAACATGATGTTCGATCTGGAGTTCATGCTGATCGAGAACAGCTACAAATCCGAGGAGACCCACCCGGATTACCGCGTCGAGGTCAGCTCGCCCCGGGGCACACCGATCCGCGTCGGATCGGCGTGGATGGCCAAAAGCAGCCGCACGGGCAATGACTACCTGTCGCTGCTGATCAACACGCCCGATGGCGATCTGCGCGTCAACGCCGTGCAGAACGAAGAACAGCGCGGCGGGCAGACCTTCTCGATCATCCCGTTCATCGACAGCGGTGAGCAACCGCAGGACGCAGGCGCGGGGCTGTCGCTGGTTGCATGACATTGGCATGAGGCCAAAAGACCTGAACCGATTGGGGAGCCGTGGGACCACGGTTCCCCTTTTGCTGTGCTGGTGTGGTTGAATAAACCCGGCCTACATTGCAGACGTTCGTGTCGCCGGCAGCTAATGCAACCGAAGAGCCCACTTTGACCGATGCTGCGTAAAGGATGTATCGCTGCTTTTGAGGGCGGTAGGAAACCTGCTTGATCGCAGCCGCGATGCGGAAGGAAAGCAGCGCCGAGTTGTCGGAACGCGTGAACCAAAAAGGCGATCTAATCGAAAGATTCAGTACTTCACCCCGTCTGCGGCTGCCTCTCAAATACTGCGCGGTGCCCAGAGAATAATACCCGCACCGACAAGGCAAATGACGGCTCCAACAACATCCCATTGATCCGGGCGATGCCCTTCCACACCCCATAGCCACATCAGGGACGATACGATGTAAACGCCACCGTAGACTGCATAGGCGCGGCCCGCTTGATCGGCGGGGCTGAGCGCCAGTAGCCAGGCGAAAGCGGCAAGGGACAGCATGCCCGGTGCCAACCAAAACACGCTCTTGTCCAGCCGGAACCACGCCCAGAAAGCAAAGCATCCGGCAATTTCGGCCAGCGCAGCGGCGAAGTAGATAAGAACCGTCTTCATCGGGCCAGACATACGTTCCGAGGAGGATCGGGTCTATTGCGAAAAATTTTCTAATTCAAAGAAGCGACCCCAAATCCGATCCAACACTTGGATAGGCCGCCGTCATCGACTTAAGCTGCTTGGCCGCCAGGCCCAGCTTGATTGCCAGCCCGAAGAAATTGATCAGTTCGCCGTATTCCGGGCCGAACAGGTGCGCGCCGAGGATCTTGCCGTTCGACCTGTCCACGAGGATCTTCGCGGCGGCGGAGGTCTCGCCGATCCTGTAGTTCGAGTACCAACCGCTCGTGTCGGTGAACCGGACATCTACGTCATGCCCGGCGTCCCTTGCCTCACTTTCCAACATGCCGACACGCGCCAGTTCCGGAACGGTGAAGACGGCTGTTGGAATACCGGCATAGTCCGGTACGGTCTGCGCGTCCTTGAGCATGTTGGAGGCTGCGACCTTCCCTTCGATCACCGCGACCGGCGTCAGCGGCATACCATCGGTGTCGGCGGAATCTCCGGCGGCATAGACCGCGCTGCTTGTCGTGCTTTGCAGATGGGGGGCTACAACGATGCCCTTGTCGCTGTAGTCAACACCGGCCGCCTCAAGATTCAAATCGGCCAGGGCTGCAACCCGGCCCGCGCCATGCACGACCAGATCGGTTTCGATTGTTCGGGTTTCATCGCCTGACTTCACTTCAACACTTAATGCTCCACTGGCTTCCGAGACCGACACGATTTCGGTCTCGCGCATCAGGTCCACGCCGATACCGGTGCCGCGCTCGATCAGCATTTCGACCAGATCGGGATCGAAGCCGCGTAAGGGCCGGGCGCCACGATCCACGATGATCGGGTTGGCTCCGGCCCGTGCGGCGATATGCGCAAACTCGAAGGACACGAAGCCGCCGCCGATAAAAAGAACCCGTTTGGGAAGGGCCTCCAGGTTGAGGAAATCCGTGCTGTCGATCACGAGATCGGCCCCTGTGAAGCTCAGCGGCCTGGGCATGGCACCGGCGGCCACGAGGAACCGTTCCGACTGATATGCCGTTCCATCGACCTCCAGCGTGTTGTCTCCCGTGAAGCGGGCAGCTCCATGCAGGGTTTCGACGCCGTTGCCCGACAGGCCCTTTTCCATCTTGTCCGGCACGGGATCGGTGAAGCCACGCTTGTGTGCCATCAGATCGGCCCAGTTGATCGACAGATCACCGGGATCGATCCCCTTGCCCTGCATGAGCCGTGCCGCGTCCATGATTTCCGCACCGCGCCGCAGGATTTTCTTTGGATCGCAGCCGCGCAATGCGCAGGTGCCGCCGTAGGGCAGCGCATCGACAATGGCCACACGCCATCCTGCTGCGCCACACTTGTTCGCCGCGGCCACGCCTGCCATGCCAGCCCCTATGACGATCAGGTCGTAGTCTTCGCTCATTCTCCGGTCCTTGTCCTGATCTTCATCCGGCGCAGCAGCTCAACTTTGCCACGTCCATATCGAAGGTTTGCGCCGCCAGCTTCAACCCTTCTACCGTTGTCAGATAGGGGAAGACCGTCTCGCCAAGTGCCTTGGTGGTCATGCCGAACTTCAGCGCCATAACGAGGGTCTGGATCGTATCGGACCCCTCGGGCGCGATGATCTGGCCGCCAAGCAGTCGGTCGGACTTTCTGTCCGCCACCAGCTTGATCAATCCGCGCGTGTCGCGTGCGGCCAGCGCGCGCGGCACCTGATCGAGCGGCACGATGGACGTCTTTACGTCGAAGCCCGCGTCCCGAGCCTGGGCTTCACCGAGACCGACGCCCGCAACTTGAGGGTCGGAAAACACCACCCAGGGCATCGCGGCGTTGTCGTAGCGATGGTCTTCGCCGAGAACCGCGTTTTTGGCGGCGAGCTTTGCACCGTAGGCCGCCATATAGACAAACTGGTCACGGTCGGTCACATCGCCCGCCGCATAGATGCCTCGCACCGATGTCTGCATGTCCTCGCCGACGACGATGGACCCACGCGCGTCTGTTTTAACGCCGATTGCGTCCAGGCCCATATCTTCGGTATTGGCCCGCCTGCCAGCGGTCGAAACGAGGTGATCCGCTGTCACTTCGACAGGCTTTCCGTTCTGGATCACGCGTAGCGTCACGCCTGCGTCGTCGCGGCGCACAGTGTCGTAGCTTAACCCGGTCAGAAGGGTGATGCCTTCGGCCTCGAACGCCGCCGCCAATGCCTCCGAGACCTCTGGTTCCGCGCCGGGCAACAGATGCGAACGGGCGACAAGCGTGACCTTCACGCCCATGCGGCTCATCATCTGGGCCAGTTCCGCGCCGATGTAACCCGCGCCGATGAAGATCAGGCTTTTCGGCAGTACTTCGAGCTCCAGAAGACTGGTGCTGTCGAGCGCGCCGATTTCCTCGATGCCGTCGATGGTCGGCAGGACGGGACGCCCGCCCGTGGCGATGATGGTCCTCGGTGCTTTCAGGGTTCGCTCACCGACTGTCACGCCACATTCGATCAGCCGTGCGGGACCGGCGTCGATGTAATCGACACCCTCATATTCCGGCAGAAGGTCTGCGTATTTCTTCTGGCGCAGGGTCTCGACCAGATCGTCCTTGGACTGAACGAGCGTCTGCCAGTCATCGACTTGCGCGTGGCCTGATAGACCGGGGAACCGTTTGGCAGCTCCCGCACCGTGCACGGCCTCTGCCGCGCGGATCATCGCCTTGGACGGCACGCATCCCACGTTGACGCAGGTTCCGCCGATGGTGCCATGTCCCACGAGAGCGACGCGCTTTCCGGCATCCGCGCCGGTAATTGCGGCGGAGAAACCCGCCGACCCCGCCCCGAGGACGATCAGGTCATAGCCGCCCTGTCCATCGTCGTTTTTGTTCAGGTCTTTCATCTCAGCGCGCCTCACCATACTCGGGGTTGTTCGATTTGGCAGCGAACAGATAAATGACCGCGCCGATTGCGATCAGCGGTGTGAGCATGCCGAGAAGACCGAAGAACATACCGGTGGCGGTGCAACATCCCATCATCATTAGAGCGTTCCTTTCTTTTGCGCACGGTTCAGCAGAACCGCGTAGAGTGCTGTGGCGGCGAAAACGCCGATTGTGATCCGTATTGCGAACCTGAATTCGAGAAGAATGATCAGGATCGACAGGGCCACCGCGAGGCCGGTGGCCCAAAGTTTCGGGGCCGGTCCCGGTTTGCCAGCGCGCAGCCAAAAGGCCTGTGCCACCACGGCGAGGCTGAAAAACAGCAGCGGGAACAGGGCGTAATCGAGCCAACCCGATAGGGCCGACAATCCGACGCCAGCGATGATGACGACCAGAAACGGCGTAAAGCAGCAGAGCGCGGCGAACAGCGCACCGCCAAGCCCCCATTTCAGCAGTCGGTCGGGATTTTCTGGTGTGTCAGTCAATGGGCCGTCTTTCTTCGTGATGGTTCGGTGCTGGAGGCCCGTTTCATGTGTGAACGACGCAGTGCGCGGAGGATCAGGTAGGTCAGACCCGCCAAAACCAGCATGGCAATGCCACTCATTCCAGAGAGCCAAGCCCCAACGCCGCCGAACAACGCTGCAAGCACGGCAGTTCCGCCGCCGCAGCAGACCACCACGACCGGAGCTGCTATTCCGAAGGCCAGCAGGCCACCCATCAGATTGTCACGCATTGCAGGCGGCTCAGGAGGCTGTGTCGGGCAGCACCTGCGCCGGATAGCCATTGGCTGTCACCGCGCCAATGATGCTTTCGATTGAAGTCTCGGCGTCATCGTAGGTCACGCTGTAAACACCCTGTCCGTATTCGGGGCCGTCCTCGAATGCGGCGATCTCGACCGACGGAACACCGCGCATCGAGCTGGCGACGATGAATGAACAGGACGGGCATGTCAGTTCACTGACGGCGATCTCGACCTCTCGCTCTTCAGCGAGGACCGGAGTCGAGAGTGCGGCGATGGTCAGGGCGGATAGTAGAAGATGCTTCATGGTCTTGGTCCTCGTTCAGAATTTCAGGATGAAGGGGGTGATGTAGGGAAAGATCATGGCGACAGCGACAATCGCGGAAGCGGCCCAGAGGGTTGCGCGCATAATGCGGCGGTCGATGGGGCGGGCGCAGGTGCCATCGGCACAGGCCTCGGCATCTACAGGCTTGTAAGCCTTGTAGAAGCCGTATCCCAAAAACGCGGCGCTCAGCGCGAAGGTGTACCATTTGTAGGCATAGAGCGCTCCGAGCTGCGCGATGAACACGCCTGTCACGCCAAAACTGACCAGCACCAATGGAAGGATGCAGCAAGAAGTCATCGCCAGCGCACCGAGGACGCCGAGGCCGGTCACGCCCCATCCCTTGGTGGTTTCGTCGCCAATTTTCTGCGACCGAGATTGCGGAAGTTCCGCCAAATTTTGTTCCATCGAATCTTCCTTGAACAGATGTTTCCACCGTTCTAAGGTCTGTAGTTGATACAGGCTCAAGGGGTTTTTTTGCGAAATGAGTAACACAAGCGTGAGATCAATTCGGCGGGGTGATTTGGCACGAGCGACGGGCTGCAACCTGGAAACCATTCGCTACTACGAGAAAATCGGGATCATGCCGGACCCGCCGCGCAGTACAAAGGGTTACCGAAGCTACGACAATGCCCACGTCAAGCGGCTGAAATTCGTCATGCGGTCCCGCGATCTAGGCTTTTCTATCGAAGAGGTTCGCGGGCTGCTTGGGCTGGTCGATGACCGATCCCGGACATGCGCCGATGTGCAGTTGATCGCTGAAGATCATCTGACAGACGTTCAGGCCAAGATTGCCGATCTGCAGCGTATCGAGCGCGTCCTGTCGGACACTGTTGCGCGATGCACCGGTGATGCTGCCCCAGAATGCGCGGTGATCGATGCGTTGCTTGATGCTTAGTCCAGCTTGAAGAAGGGGGGGAACGGACCTTCTTGAATGGCGTAGCGAAAGCCCGAAAAGCCCTACATGTTTCCTATTCAAGTCGAGCGCAGCGAAGGTCCAGTTTCGGACTTTAATGTTGAGGTTGGCTCCAATATTAGTCCGCGAATACCCGTCTTGCTGACGCCAGCTTTATCCAATCTCTGCCTCCAAAGGCGGCGAGTGCAAGATAGATGACCTCAGTATCCATGTCCGGTTTGAATACGATGGTCAGTCGGTGACTGGTGCCGCCGTGGCGCACGAGCCATCTATCCAGTTTGCCGTTCAGCCTGACACCTGAATTTGGATTTGAGGCAATCGCTTCTAAGAGCGTGTCTACTTCATCCAGGCGACGGCTCGCGGCTGCAACGTCACCGTCGGTCACCTCGACAATATGATTAACGATACCGATAAGGTCACGTTCGAAGAACGGATGCCTGATAAATCGCATCAGGTCTTTTTGGCCATCGCGGCAAGATGGGACCGTGCGCCTTTAGTGACGTCGGCGGCATCGCCGACGGGTTCCCATTGATCGAGAGGCAGAGACAGACGGCGCTCCAATTCTGCTTCGAGGAGAGACCGTTCACGATCTCGCTCTGCCTTGGCCTTCGCCAATTCACCCGAAACCGCTGCACTCATATTGGGGTACTCGCCAGCTTCGACCAGTTCCCTTGCGAAGGTGTAGGCGGTGTCGGTGAAACTGACAGATTGCTTTTGAACGCTCATTGCGGGCTCCTTGGTGCTCCAACAGACTACCGAACTTTGCCGCTTCTGGCAAGCAGGTCAGGCCGACCGAGCGAAATGCGTCAACAGCCTATCGGCCTCCCCAGCTCGGCAGCCATGTCGCAGTGGAGAACGGACCTTCGGTCCGTCGCGCATTCGGCCATGCGGCCTCACCGCGGCGTCGCGCCTGACATCCCGGTTTGCCCGCCTCGCGAGCACGTCCCTCCCCGGCCGCTCCGCCGGATTGCGCTCTGGTCTGTTTTGGCCTGAGACCAAAACGATCCCGCCGCTTCATCCGTCTTCCGCGTCCGGTCGGGCCGTTTGCCTGCTCGGGTCGGGCAAACCTACCGTCAAAACACACACACATGAGTGCGGAAGCATATCCTCCGGATGGCCCCCAAATCAGCCCGCGTCAAGGATCGCAAAACTTTTCGGCGAGGGCCGGGCCTGTGGGGCGGGGCGGTCCCGTGCGTGAGGGTTCGCATGTGTCGGGTGTTGCGCGCGGAAAACTTTTGCGCCCGGCAAGCCGGCGGCTGCGCCGTCCCTGACCCGGGCAGATTCGGAAACCAGGCATTCGGCCATGCCCCCACACTCACGTGGTGGCCTTGGAACCGAAGACTGGAGACCAGACATGGCTTACGACAATGCGAACACCTACGAGACCATCGAACTTTTCGGACTGACCGAGAAGGACGCGCAGCTGCCGATCCCCGAGGATCACATCCTGACCGACCACATCATCCGCGAAAGCTTCGAGGCTTTGCTCGGGCAGCTGCGCGGGACCGGGCTTGAAGCAGAGATCGAACCGCTGGCCCATGGGCTCGCGACGATCCTGCAGCGCCGCAAGGTGGCGCTCGGCAAGGAGGTCGACCGCACCGCCGACAAGATCGGCGCGCTGGCAAAATCCCACGACGGATCGGAGATCGCCGAGACCGCGCTCGAAGAAGCGCAGGCGCGCTTCCTGCAGTTGCGCGAGGTTGTCAGCGCCATCGAGGTGATGAGCGAGGCGGCGGCGGAATGCTACGAGATCGAGACGGGCCACGCCTTCATCCCGGCAGCCGGGTCGCGCGCAAGCGTCCGGGCGCAGGAGACCGGGGCGGTCTTCGAGGCACGGCAGCTCCTGGAGCAGCACGACCGTGAAACCGCCGAGAAGTCGAAAGTCGAGGGGGTTCCCCTGATCGTCTCAGGCGCCACCGACTGGATCGATGTCGATGTGATCTTCAACACGCTCGACAAGGTTCGCGAACGGATCAAGCAGAACCGCAACCAGGAGATCTTTCTCTGCCACAAGGGCGGCAAGCACGGGGCAGAGATGATTGCGGCTCGGTGGGCCCGGGCACGCGGGATAGCGCAGGCGCGCTTCGATCCGCGCTGGTCCGCGCATGGGCGGGCGGCACCGTTCAAGTGCAACGACGAAATGCTGGACGACAAGTTCGCGGCGACGGGGGTTGTTCTCTTCGGCGGCAACGGGGTCGCGCTGAACCTCGGGCAGAAGGCGGAAGCGAAAGGCCTGACGGTCATGCGGGTTGCGGACCCGGCGAAGAAGACTGCGCAGGATTGAAGAGAGGGGGTCGCGCTTGGCGCGGCCCTTTCGTCATGTCTCATGGCGCGTGCGATTGGTCATGCGTGATCGGCAGTCTGCAGCGGCCAGCACCGTTATCCCTCTACCCGGTCCGTCAGCGTGCGGCCCATCCGCATCGGTACGGGCTGGGGATGGTGCGCACCTCACGCACATCGTCAGCGGGGCAAGACGCGAGGGGTCGAGACATCGCATTTGAGGCTGAAGACCAGCACGACCCTCGGGGCGTGTTTCGGAACATCGCATCCACGCGGGCGGGCTCCGTCAGCACCCCGGCCAGGCTCGGCGGGACGCGGACGCGGATGGTGGCGGCTGCGTGATGGCAAGGGTCATCCGGATCACTCCTTTTTGCTCATAGATGTGGATCGCACGGGGTCGGCCCGTCCGTGCCCTCCGCTCCCGCTTCGGCAAGCACAAATACGGCTTCCACGGCTGGCCGCGGACCCTCCGCATTTGCGCTTGCGACCGGGCCTCTTGCCCCCGTGCTGGATGATCCCCATCGCAACAAGGAGTAACCCAAATGACCAACCACTACGTCGCCACCGTCCCCGTCAAGTTCACCGACACCGATGGCCAGGAGCGCACCCGTTTTCAGCGCGTGGGTGCGATGTTCCGCAACACCCGCAACGGGGATGGCTCGGAGTTCTTCAGCCTCAAGCTCGACTTCCCGGTCGCGGTCTCGGAGCTGGTGATGTTCCCGCCGAGCGCGAAGGATCCCCAGGACTAAATCCTCTGACGAGGATGGGCCGCCCCAGGACGATCTTGGGGCGGCCCTGTCCCTGTTCCAGGGATGCCGGTCGCTGCGCATTCAACGGACGCATTTCCCCCGGAATGATCAGGCCGCGACAGACCGGCCAGTCAGCCTCAAGGGGGCCATCCACAAAAACCTATCGGCCAGGGCCTCCCGGTTTTTGCGGCAGAGATTTGGCGGAGCCAAATCTGGCCCTCCTTGACCCTGCCTGTCCGCCCTGTCGGTGGGGTTTGCGCCCGCCCGCGGTTCTGTCCGAACACATGCGTGTTCGGACAGACCCTCGGACGGTGCTGGTGGACGGGACTCCTAGGACAGGTGAGTCGCCTGGTGGTGAGGGCGACAGAGCCGCGTCCCTGCGGGCCGCGGGGGAAGCGGACACCAAGGCTGCCTGAGACTGAATTCGACGTAAGTATATAATTGACAGATTGGTATATTATCGTAAGGTGGGAGCAGCCTTGGTGGAAGTTGGCAGGAAATAGGGGGTCTTTCTTCGCATGTCTCGCTCGAAACGTCTCACGGATGCGCAACGTATGGAGATCGTGCGCGAAGCCGCGGACGGAGTCTCGACGTCCGTGCTTGCGAAGCGGTTCGGGGTGACACCGCGGGCGGTGCAATACACCTTGAAGAGTGACGATCAGCGCCAGCGCGATACGGCCGTGCCGGTCTTGGCGGTGAGTGTGAAAGTGACCCCTGACGAGATGGCGGCATTCGATGCGGTGCTGGCGTCGGCGGGGATCGAGACCCGCTCGGAAGGGCTGCGCCGCTTGATGCAAGCGGCAGGTGGCACCTTTGTGGCGGACACATCGTTGGCGGCAGAGATGGCGCGCTATCGCGCCTCATTAAATGATGTTGGAAACGGTGTCGCCCAGATTGCCAAGCAGATGCAGAAGGCCAACAGGGAGGGACAGGGAACTGGTGCTGAGTTCTCAGAATTGCGGCTTGCACAGATGCGCGGGTTGGCGCGATTCATCCTCGATAGTGCAGATGAGATTGACCTGCTTGTGCGCCGCCGGCGTGACGCGATGCAGCTGAAAGCAACGGCTGCCTTGAAGGAGTTCGCCCATGCGGCTGAATGATGCGGTTGGTGCCGTCACCGGAGAGATATTTGAGGATGGGTGGAGCCGGATCCGTGGCTCGATGCAGGGTCTGTATGCCTCCAAGCAAAAGCAGATGGTGCGCGCCGCTGCGGGACATCGGGCCGCTGTGTTCAAAGCGATCCGGGGCGGGGGCACGCATAATAAATCCCAGCTGTCCAACCAGCTCGAATACCTCACGACAAAGTCCACCCATATCGTCGACAGCAGCGGGTTCCTGGATGGCAAATCCAAGCTTGAGCGCGGCGAGATCAAAGACCTGACCGAGCGCTTTGCCAAGCGGTGGGACGCGGGGTTCAAACCCAAACTTGGGCAAACCACACATCTGCTGATGTCCTTCCCGATTGGAACGCGCGGAGAGGACGTGCGCGACATCGCGACTGACGTGGCCGAGCGGTTCTTCCAGAAAGATGAAGGCCACTTTGATTATATCATTGCTGTACATGAGGACCGCGAGCATCCGCATGCGCATCTCGTATTGAATCGCCGCTCTCAAGAGGGCGAGTTTTTCTATTTGGCGCGCAATCATCGGTTCAACTATGACGACTTCCGGTTGGCGATGGTCGAAGAGGCCGAGACCTACGGCGTGCGGTTGGAGGCAACGCGGCGGATAGATCGCGGCGAGGTGCATTACCCGGCCAAGACCCGCGAGGTCTATGCCGCCAAAGAAGAGGGCAGGACGCCAGTGGAGCGCGAACGGGTGGGTAAAGACCTGACCCGCACGCTTGCCGAGATCGCAAACACCAAAATCATATTCCACTCGCTGGCTGCCGAGGCGTCCTCCGAGAACCGCGAAGACATTGCTGAGGTTCTGTTCCGTGCGGGCGAGGTTCTGGCGAAGGGTGGTCACGTTGAAACCGCAGGAGGCATTTACATGGCCGAAGACGAAACGTTCGAGGATCTGCGCAGCCGCTACGCGGAGAAGGTCGCAAACATCACAGATTTGATCGCGGCAAAGCCGGATGCAGAGCGACCCGCGCTCGAGAAGTCTCTCAACGCAATTCAAGCGCGGGTGCAGCATATGCAGCCCCTTGGGCTACGGTCCAATTCCCTCTCGGAGGTCCCATCAGAAGGCGGGGTTTATTCTGAAGCCAATATTCAGCAAAGCCAGTTGGAGCGTCTGTCTGAGCCACGGGTGCGCGCCCGCGTCGATGCAGCACTGCGCGGCACGGGGATCAGCACATCCGAGGTTGTGGCCCGGATGGAGACGGGGGCGCAAAACGCGGCTCTGGAACATCAATGGATTGCGGATGATTTGTCCAAGGTGGCCGAGGCGAAGGATTTGAACCTTGAGCGCCGCGCGGATTTGGAACAGGCGCGGGATATCCTCAATGATGTACATGTGCAGCTGGGGACCATGCTGGAACGGGAAGGTGTGCTGCGCCGTGACGGGGTCATTGAAGACGCCCGCGAGGTGCAGGCGCATGTCACGCAAGCTCAGATCGAAACCGCTGCCAATGCCGTTCGCGTCGAGACTCAGATTGAAGCTCAGAGTGAGGACCTTGATGAGGCCGTGATCGAAAGCCTTGCCGTAGAGCGTTTGGAGGACGAACAGCGGGATTATCTGCGCGACCATCCAGATCTGATTGCGCGCCCGACCGATGTGATCCGCACGGATGAGGAGGGCAGGGCGGTGATCGTAGATCAGGCCGCAGCAGACTGGGTTATCAATGAGGTCGAAGCGGCGCGTTTGGGGGCGCACAGCAGCACGCCAATCTCCGTTTCCGTCGCGCGCGATCTACAGACGCGATATCCTGATATGCCCGAGCAGCTGGCGGAGGGTCTCGGCGACACTTACGCGCGTGTCTATGAAGCGCGCGGCGCTGAACGGGAGGAAAACCTGACGGAGCGCGAGACAGTCCAGAATGAGACGCCCGAACTGTCCCGTGTTCTCGCCCATGAACGGGCAGGGGAGTTGTCTTCGCCCTTTGAGACCAACCAAGAACGTGAGGCCTTCCGCAGCGATGTGGCGCGGGTTTTGGACGCGGCGCAGCTCGATCGCCTGAAGGAGGGTGACAGTGACGCTTTGGAAAATGTGATCGAAGATCGCCTTGATCGGCTCTATGTCGCAAAGGTCTATCTACAATCGGATGCGGCAACGGCAAACTCGGAGGCGTTGCGACAGGTTGTCGATGAGTTGGCAGACGTAGAAGTCGAGAGACACCGCGCGGCGGACGTGGACGGCGAGATTGAGCGGGGCCAGGTCCATTGAGTGGATCCATGGGAAAGGCTTGGATTGCCATAGGGGTGGTTCTGGTCACCTTGGTGGCAGGGGCGATGGGCTACACCATTGCCTCGGCTGTGCTGACCTTTAAGGCGCTTGGGTTCAGCGCTGATATCGATTTTGGATATATCGCGCAAAATTACCTCTGGATCAGAGATAGACGGCCTGATGATTTCCAACTGATCAACCTGATCATTGGCGGTGCCGCCGTCGCGGGGCTAATGATGAGCCTTGCCCTTTCCGGCTCGGCCCTCACGCGCTTCGGGCAGACCCATTGGCAAAAGCGCGGTGAGATGAAAACCAACGGGTTCTTTGGCAAGCCAGGGACCGGGTTTATTCTGGGCAAATTGGGCAGCCCAAAGTCGCGGGCCCGCTACATCACATCTAAGGTCTTTCCCCATGCCCTGATCGTGGCACCAACGGGGCGCGGTAAAACCAGCGGCTTTGTGATCCCGAACCTGCTCACATGGCAGGGGTCTGCCGTTACGTTGGATGTGAAGGGCGAGTGTTTTGAAGCCACGGCGCGTCACCGTGCCGCCCAGGGCGACAAGGTCTACCGCTTTGCGCCCACGGACTGGGTAGGCAAGCGCACCCATCGCTACAATCCGCTGCTGCGCATCTATGAATTGGAAGACCCCGCGCGCCAGCAGATGGAATTGCAGCTGCTGGCGACCTTGTTTCTGCAAAGTGACAATGATCGCGTGCAAGGGCTTTTGAAGGGCGGCATTGATTTGTTTGTGGCCGCGGGCTTGCTGGCGTTCCAGCGCAAGAAGCCCAACTTGGGCGAGATCTACCGGATCGCGGCTTCGGGGGGCAACAAACAGAAAGAATATGTGGCGCGGGGCCACGAGATCGACAACAAAGCCGCGAAGTTGATCTTTACGCGGCTGGCGTCCACCAACAACGACACGTTAACCTCCTATGTCTCGCTTCTGATGACCTCAGGTCTGGATCAATGGCAGAACCCGGCGATTGACGAAGCGACGCAGATTTCCGACTTTGATTTCCGCACGATCCGCAAGAAGCCCTTCACGGTCTATCTCGTTGTCCAACCGCTGATGGTGAAACCACTCGCGCCGCTAATCCGGTTGTTTTTCTCAGACCTTCTCTCGGCCATGCAAGAGAAGGAACCGGGCAAAGATGAGCCTTGGCCTGTGATGATCATGCTCGATGAGTTCAACCGCCTTGGCAAAATGCCCATTGTGGTCGAGAGCATCGAAACTCTGCGCACCTATCGCGGCCACTTGGCGGTGGTGACCCAAACCATCCCTGCCCTTGATGAAATCTACGGTGAAAACACCCGCCGCGCGTTGCAGGGCAACGCAGGTGTGAAGCTCTACCTCACTCCCTCAGATGAAAAGACCATCGAGGAGCTCAGCAAGGCAGTTGGGAAGACAACGAAGACAGTTATCACTCGATCGCGGTCCATTGGGAAGAACCCGTTTGAGGGGCGCAGTCAGTCCACACGGACGGAAGAGACATCGTTGTTGCCTGAAGACGAAGCGCGCCGGTTGCCGCTTGATGAAATTATCATGGTCGTGGATGCGCAAATGCCAGTGCGGGCGAAGCGGATCCAGTATTTTGATGATCGGCTGTTTGCGGCGATCCATGGCGCGCAGCGGGGCGAGTTGCCGTTTCCGGTGATGGGCGGAGGTGGCGGCAAGGCGGATGGTTCAGATTTCGGCGGAACAGAGCGGAGTCCGAGCCAAGCTGGAACGAGTGCGGAGCCCCAGGTGCATGATGAGCGTCTGGATGGTCCAAACGAGGTCGGTTCAGGTAAATCAGTGCCGCCAGCCAAGAAAAGTTCGAAGGCTGTTCAAGCCGTTGTCGAAGAGGAGCAACGGCAGATGGAAATGAGCTTTGCCGACCAGGTTGAGATGCAAATTGAGGAAATCGATGGTGGCGGTATAGATCGACTCGATACAGTGGTGGATGATTTGGACGGGCTGGAAAGCCGGTTGAAGCAAGGGGAGGGGGTGTCTGGCTGAGATGGGTAAGGCGTAGCGCAACCATTGAATGCACGTAGATCACTGAACCAGTCGTTCGCCGCACCAGATTTGAAGGACAACAAAGCGGATAAGGACGAAACCGCTCTGGCGGTATTGGCGCTTGTGGCAGGCGTAGCGCGTTGA
Source organism: Sulfitobacter sp. CB2047 (assembly GCF_000735125.2). Classification (NCBI taxonomy): domain Bacteria; kingdom Pseudomonadati; phylum Pseudomonadota; class Alphaproteobacteria; order Rhodobacterales; family Roseobacteraceae; genus Sulfitobacter; species Sulfitobacter sp. CB2047. The sequence goes on from NZ_CP072615.1 coordinate 42,257, forward strand.
TTTGTGCGTTGTGATTTTGTGAACTGACGAACCTGTTGGACGATTGGGAGCTTTTTAATCTGACGACAGGAAGTTTCAATGTCAGACCAATATGTACCGGCTCTGCGCCAGCGATTTCTCGAAGACATGCAGATCAAGGGTCTGCAACCAAAGACGCAGACGATGTATTTGCGAGGGATGCGCGACTTCTTGTTATTCAAATTGAATGCACCGGTATTGAGGGAGCCTAAGAATTACCGGACGCCAGCTAATGGACAATACCAAGCGCCTGTTTTTGCTGTTAGCAGTGATTGCCTGGCTCGTTAGAACAAGAACTGGCATCCCAACGTCTCGCGCAATGCAGCGATCAGCTGGTCCAAAGTTTCGGCACTGGTATAAGTCCCGCCCGTCCGGTCGGCGAGGCACCGGGATGTACTTTCCGACGTATTGTAGTCGTTGTCGGTCTGCCGGTCCCATGAAAAGAACGTACCGCGCACTTTGAAACCGATCACATGGACGGTGGTGTTAAACCCGTCTGTTGCCAATTCGGCGGCCAGCATACAGGGCATGCCGCCACAGGTCTCCTTGCCGTCTGTGACCAACACTACGGTCGCGGGTTGCGTTTTGTAATCCAGCGTTTGCGCCGCCAATTTGACGGCCTGCGTCAACGCGGTGCTGCCACCGGGTTCAAGTGCGTTGATGGCTGAAATGATCAGCGAGGCGGCATTGGCTTCGGGCGCGAACCGCATCTCGACGCCCGAACACTCATCCGCGCCGTTGGGACCGTAGACGACAAGGCCAAGGCGACGGTTCTGCGCAATTTGCGGCAGTGCATCGGCCATCGCCCGGCGCGCCTCAAAAATGCGCGGCTCGTCAATGTCGTTGAAGCCCATCTCGGCCATGGAACCCGAACCGTCAAAGACGATCATCGCGTCGGCGGCGCAATCGTCTGTCGCCATGGCATTTGTGGCGCCGAGAAGTGTGAAGATGAAGGGAAGGCAAAATCGCATAACGCAAGCGTGTCACGGCACCCGCAAGCTGTCCAGAAATTTGCGGCTCTCAGGCATGAGACGATGGTCGGAAGTATCTACCAAAAGCATCGCGGGCGGGAATGCGCCGACAATGGGAGGCTCTGGTGGGTAAGATCCGCCGTCATTTGAAGTTCTGGTTCATCTCCGAGGTTTGATACCTTAGTCTCATAGACAATCGCGAGGTCGCGACGAATACTCGAAGCTGAGAAAACGTAACCTGTGGAGGAAACACAATGGCATGGTCAAAACCGATTATCCGCGAAATTGAATGCGGGATGGAGATCAACATGTACGGCCCGGACGGTGATCGCGAGCAAGACGACGGCGATCTGTTCTGATATTTCTGCGCGCGGAGAGTTGCATTGACGTTTCGCGCGCATGTTCTTGGGTCGGCTGCCGGTGGTGGTTTGCCACAGTGGAACTGCGGGTGCGAGAATTGCAATCTGGCGCGTGCAGGAACGATACCCGCGCAAACCCAGTCTTCGCTCGCCCTCAGCGCCAATGGCACCGAGTGGGCGGTTTTGAATGCGTCGCCCGATATTCGGGACCAGATGCTCAAAGCCCCGCCTCTGCATCCGAGTGACCTGCGCAAATCCCCCTTGCGGTCTGTCCTGCTCACCAATGGCGATATCGACCACATTGCAGGGTTGTTGACCCTGCGCGAGCAACAGGCTTTTACGCTTTTCGCCACACCTGAAATTCATCGCGTGCTCGCCGAAAATCCGATTTTTAATGCCCTCCATCCGGACTTCGTCAAACGCGTTTCGATTGAGCTGGGATGCGAGGTCGAAATTGCACCGGGTCTGACGGCGCAGCTGTTTCCGGTGCCGGGCAAGATGCCGCTCTATCTGGAAGGTGCGGAAGTCCAAACCGACCTGGAGGGTGAGCAGACGGTCGGGGTACATTTGCGGGCAGGGGACAAAAACGCATTCTACATTCCCGGCTGTGCGGCAATGCGCGATACGCTTGCGGCGCGGCTGGACGGGGCGGATGCGGTTTTCTTTGACGGGACACTTTGGCAGGACGACGAGATGGTGCGCGCAGGACTGAGCCAGAAAACCGGGCGGCGGATGGGGCATATGTCCATGTCCGGCCCCGACGGTTCCATCGCTGCCTTCGAAGATATCAAGATTGCGAAGAAAGTTTTTGTCCATATGAACAATACCAATCCAGTGTTCCGGCCTATGTCAGAAGAGCGCAAAGCGGTCGAAGCCGCCGGATGGATCATTGCGCAGGACGGGATGGAGTTGGAGATATGACGGCCACACCCGCCGAATTCGAAGCCCGCCTGCGCCGGATCGGGGCCGAGCGGTATCACGACAAGCATCCGTTTCACGACTTGCTGCATGGCGGCGGTTGCACGCCCGATCAGGTCCGCGCATGGGTGATCAACAGGTTCTACTATCAGGCCAGTATCCCGATGAAAGATGCCGCTTTCATGAGCCGTGTCGATGATCCCGCGCTGCGCCGCGCGTGGCGGTCACGCATTGAGGACCACGACGGCACTGACGAGGTCGAGGGCGGCATTGCCCGCTGGTTGCATCTTGCAGATGCTGTTGGGCTAGACCGCGACTATGTTGCCAGTGCCCGCGGGGTGTTACCGGCTACGCGCTTTGCGGTGGATGCCTACGTGCGCTTTGTCCGAGACAAGACGCTGCTTGAAGCGGTCGCCGCGTCGCTGACCGAGCTGTTTGCGCCAAAAATTCACGCCGCGCGGATCGAAGGACTGATGGCGAATTACGCCTTTGCCGACGACACGAGCCTGTCCTATTTCCGCAACCGGCTGACACAGGCGCCCAAGGATGTGGCCTTCGGGTTGGGATGGGTTCTGGAGCACGCCGATACTGCCGAGAAACAGGACGCGGCGGCGGCTGCGCTTGAATTCAAGACCGATGTGCTTTGGGCGCAGCTCGATGCGTTACATGCGGCCTATGTCACGCCTGCGCGTATTCCGCCGGGGGCCTGGGTGCCCGGTTCATACGTTTTGACCCCCGCATCATGACGGCGCTCGACGGTCAGGCAGTACCACGGATACCGCGCGGCGTGCGGATGCATGATGATACGGTACGCGGCAAAACTGTCTTGCTGGCACCCGAGCGGGTCATCGACCTTGATGCCATCGGACTTGCCATTTTGCAGCAGATCGACGGTGAGAAAACCATGTCCCAGATTATCGAGACGCTCGCAGCGCTTTATGCCGCACCTGTTGCGCAAATCTCGGAGGATGTGTCCGGGTATGTGGTGGGCCTGATGGACCGCCGGATACTGGAGATTAAACCATGACCGCGCCCGCACCCATCGCCATGCTGGCGGAGCTGACCTATCGCTGCCCCCTGTCGTGCCCCTATTGCTCCAATCCCGTCGAAATGGCGGCACGGGAGAAGGAGATTTCGACGGAACTCTGGGTCGACGTCTTTCGTCAGGCCGCAGGCCTTGGCGTGTTGCAACTGCATCTGTCGGGAGGCGAGCCTGCTTCGCGGCGGGATCTGGTTGATCTGGTGGCGGGCGCGCGGGATGCCGGGCTGTACACCAACCTCATCACCTCGGCCATCGGCCTCACGCAGCGGCGACTTGCCGAACTGGACGCAGCAGGGCTTGATCATGTGCAGCTGTCCTTGCAAGGCACGGATGCAGATATGGCCGACCGGATCGGCGGGTACAACGGCGGGTTCAAACGCAAGATGCAGGCAGCGGCGTGGATCGTCGAGGCAGGTTTTCCGCTGACGCTCAACGCTGTGGTGCATCGCCAGAACCTGCACCAATTGCCGGAGGCGATCGAGATGGCCGTTGAAATGAAAGCGCGGCGGATCGAAGTTGCGATTGTGCAATTCCACGGCTGGGCGATGCTGAACCGCAGCGCGATGATGCCGACACGCGCGCAGGCAGACGAGGCCAGCCGCGTGGTCGCTGAAGCGCGCAAGCGGCTCAAAGGTCAGCTGGTCATCGACTATGTGCCGGCGGATTACCACGGCGATTATCCCAAACGGTGTATGGGCGGATGGGGGCTCTCGGGTCTGAACGTAACGCCTGACGGGCTGGTGTTGCCCTGTCACGCTGCGCAGACGATCCCCAACCTCGTCTTCGACAACGTGGCGGACAAGCCGCTGTCGGACATCTGGTATCACGGCGGCGCCTTCAACGCCTATCGCGGCGAGGACTGGATGCAGGAGCCGTGTAAATCCTGCGATCGGCGCAAGCTGGACTTTGGGGGGTGCAGGTGTCAGGCGATGGCGATTGCGGGCGATCCGGCGGCCACGGACCCGACCTGCATCAAATCGCCGTTGCATTCACGCATGCAGGAACTGGCGCAAGGGTTTTCAACGGATGACACCGCCGAACTGGTTTACCGCAAAAGCCCGTAACCTCACGAGACACTGCGGAGAAAGTCGAACAGCCTGAGACGGTCGATGGGTTTGGGCATCAGGTTCAACCCCATCGAGGCACACTGTTGCGCAAGCGCGCTACTGCGGTCGGCAGAGATCATACGCGTCGGGATTGGCCCGTATTGCTGAATGATCCGTTGGTGCAGCTCGGGCCCCGACATGCCATCGCCCAACTGGCAATCGAGCAATAGTACATCGGGGACAAGATCGATGTCCCTGAGGATGGCAATTGCCTCCTCACCGTTGAGCGCGTGAATGACATGGGCGCCCCAGCCTTCGATCATGAGGGATATTGCGTTGGCAAGATCCCCGTCATTCTCCACAAGCAATATAATCTGACCGAGCTTCGGTAACTTGGGGCTGTCGCTCATTGGTCTTACGGTCGTTTTTTGGGCTTTGTCACTGCAGAGGATCTTCAGCTCTACCGTAAAACAGCTACCCTTGTCCGGAATGGAGCAGAGATGCAGCGGGTGGTTCAGGGACTTGCAAGCCCGTTCGACAATGGCCAGACCCAGACCCAGACCGGCCGCAGAGTTCGCCATATCCAGACGCTTGAACTCCTGAAAGATCAGTTTCTGATCAGCCTCTGCAATGCCAAAGCCCGTATCCCAGATCTCCATACGGGCCGTGGCCCCGCTGCGCCGCACGCCCACAAGAACCTTGCCACTCTGCGTGTACCGGATCGCGTTGGAAATGAGGTTCTGTGCGATGCGCCGCAAATAGCCGGGATCACTGCGCACGGTCAGGCCGCAGCTCACGATGGTGAGATCCAGCCCCTTGTCCCGTGCTACGGGCGTCAACTCGTCGCTGAGAGGGCCAAGGATGGCGTCCAGCCGCACCGGCTGGATGTCGAAAGTGGGGCTGGTCGCGTCCAGTTTGGAGATGTCCAGCAAAGCTTCGATGATCTTCTCGACGCTGATCAAGGCTGTTTCGGCCTTGCCGATCACATTGAGTAGGTCTGGCTGCGTCAACCGGTCCGACACCGAAGCCACAAACAGTTTTGCAGCAGAAAGCGGTTGCAACAGGTCATGGCTTGCAGCAGCGACAAATCGGGATTTTGACGCATTGGCGCGCTCCGCTTCCGACAAGGCGATCCCCAACTCATTCGTGCGGTCCTGCACGCGCTGTTCCAGCACTTCGTTCATTTCGGCCAATGATTTCGCCGCAGACCGCTCGGCAGTGACGTCGGTAAAACTCATCACAAAGCCACGGTCCGGCATTTCCTGACCAAAAACGCTAAAGGTCTGGCGGCCGTTGCGCGTGACTTCAAAAGCAATCGGGGACCGCCCTTCATTGTGGTTGGCCCATCGCACCAGCATGTCGACGTCGAACTGGTCGGAGAAGATGAGCTGTTTTTCAAGCTGTTCGAGGAGAATGACAAAATTTCTCCCCAATGCTGCTTCCTGAGGGGGCAGATCCAGCAGCTGATTCATCTTCTTGTTCCAGCCCACAAGATTTTTTGCATGATCAAAAATGCAAACTCCCTGATTGAGATGGTCAAGCGTGGCTTGAAGGATCTGCGCCTGGCGGTCGCGCATCCGGTCCTGTTCTTTTCGTTCCAGCCGGATAATTTCGGTGACGTCCGTCTGCAGGATAACGGTGCCGCGACGGGCTGTGCGGTGTTCGCTGACCTGTATCCAGCGGTCATGTTTCAGACTGACATTGAACACCACATGGTTGTCGCGGTGCCGCTCGGTGCGCCGATTGGCCCACTGGGCGGGTGTCACATCAGGCGGCAGTGCGAGGGAGCTGCTTCGCGAAACCAGGTCGACGTAGTCGTTGAAAGGCAACCCTTCGACCAATCGCATCTCCACGTCTTTCATATCGCGGCAAAAACGGCTGTTGAACAGGACGAGTAGGTCGTTGGAATCAAACAGCGCAAAACCTTCGTTGATCGTCTCAATAGCCTCACCCAGATTGGTGCGGGCGGTTTCGGTCTCGCGGTTGGCCTCTTCAAGCTGTGCATTGGATTCCTGCAACAGATCGAGTGTGCGCTCCAGATCAATGGTCCGTTCCTTGACCTGCATCTCAAGCAGGGCGGCCCGTTCGAACTGGGCATAGGCAAGACCGGACTGTTCGTTTTTTTGCTCCACGCGGCGCATGAGAACTTTGGAAATCAGCAGCAGCTTTTCATTCTGGCGCTCGATGCTGTCGAGTGGGTTGATCAATGACATGGGTGTCAGGCCTCGCCGCCATGGGTTTCGGCATAGATCGCCAGACCGGACATGGTGTGGTTGACGTGAAGCGGCCCGATTTGTTCGCCATAGGTTGAAAAGCCGATGACCTTGTGACGGGTCAGTACGTCCGACACCTGGCGGGTGCTCTGTTTTTGCTCGGCTTCAATGCGGCGCAGAATGCAGTCACATCCTACGATGTCCGTCAGCGTGCCCATTCTGGACAGCTCGGTCAGCTTCTCGTCCAGATGTTCGGCCATGTCCCGCGGCTCTGCCACAGTCAGCACCATGCCTTCGTCTATGGCAGAGAAGAACACCAACTCGCCTTTTGGCGTGACCTGCTGGATCGCGCGGACATGATGGGCACCGCCGATACGCACGACGACCGGATGGGAGGCGAAAGTGAACTGGTCGAGCTGGTCAGGGTTCGTACCGACCAATCGCGCATATTCGCGCGCGGCCGGCTCTGCGTTGATGGATTTCACGATGCGCCTGTCGGGATCGGCGTCGGTGACGACCATCTGAATATCCGTGGGGACAAGGTGATCAATGCTGAAGACCTGCGTTTTATGATCTGTCTGGATCATCGTCAGAACGGCAGCGTTTTGGCGCACCCGTCCATTAAATGACACGAACGTCTGTTTGAATCTGGTGCCGTCTCCCGCCGATCCGCCAAACAGCGGCATGTCCCGCAGCGCAGGCGAGATCGCAGCCGTCAGGGTATCCTCGCGCAGGGAAAGGCCGTCCACCACGAGAAAGGCAAACCCATTCAGTTTTTTGGGGTTTCTATCGCGCAAGGCAACCCGGTCCTGCGCAATGCGGTCAACCGCGCTTTGGGTCTCGCGACCGTCAAGGTCTTCGACGAGGATCGAAATGCTGTCAAAATGTGCGGCGGGGTAGCCAAGTCCGAGGATCGTTCCCTCCTCATAGCCTCCCGCGCCGATTTCTCCGGCGGTGGTACAGGCTACAATATCAGTTGTGGGAAATACTGCGTTGAGTCTCTCTGAGACAGCAGCAAAATCGACATTCGGGGTCACAAAGACCGTGAGCAGGGCCAAGGGAGCGTCCCCCAGCTTTTCGCGCAGATGCGCGACCGGATCGTCGCATTTTACCGAGACCTGGGCCTGAGATAATACATGCACGTCCCGCCCGTTGCTCTGGATCTTTTCGGTCATTCTGATCACCCCGTTCCGGTCACGATAGAGGTGCTATTCCCGGTTTGGCAAGACTTCGGAAAAATTCGCTTCATGTGCAACCAGCACCGCCTGGGTGCGGCTTTGAACGCCGAGTTTGCGCATGATCGCGGTCACATGCGCCTTTACAGTTGTTTCCGCAATCGTCAGGTCGAATGCGATCTGCTTGTTGAGCTTACCCTCGCAGATGAGGTTCAGGATACGGGCTTGCTGGTTGGTCAGGGACGACAATCTTCGCAGCGTGTCATCCTTGGCAGACCCCTCGCTGCCTTTGACAAAACCGGGCGGCGTGAAAATCTTGCCTTCCCTGATCTGGTCGATGGCATCCTTGAACACCGACCGGCGGCTGTGTTTGGGCACAAAACCCGCTGCACCGGATGTGATTGCGGCGTTGATGATTGTGTTATCGGTCATCGAAGAGACTACGATGATTTTCGACTCTTCGGACTTCCGGCGCAGCTGCATCAATCCGTCAAGGCCGCTGACATCGGGTAGGTTCAAATCGAGCAGGATGAGGTGCGGCGCTTTGAAGGTGTCGAGCGTCTTGAGTGCCGATTGAAGGCAATCTGCTGTGCGAACTTCCACGAACTCTGCCACCGACCGCAGGGTCAGATCAAGCGCATCGCAAAACAGAGGATGGTCATCGACGATGAGCGCCCAGGGTGCGATGTCTTGCAATAAATGTTTTGATATTGGCGATTGATGAGGTGTCATGGCCCTACGCTAGGGCACAACAATCCAAAAGTCTCTTGTCAAAAAGTCCTAGTCGCCCGTGCCAAAAAAATGCGCCCCTACGAGAGGGGCGCACAAGGTTACAGGGAGATTTCTTAGTTGTTGGAAGCAAGCTGTGCAGGCAGACGGAAGGTCCACAGCAGGCCGCCCTGGTTGAGGTAGCTCACCTTCTGGGCCACTTCGCCGCCCCAGAGTGGCACCGCACCACCCCATCCGGAGATTACGGTCACAAACTGTTCACCGTCCTGTTCCCAGGTGATGGGCTGGCCGACGATGCCGGAACCGGTCTGGAACGACCAAAGCTTGTCGCCGGTTTCGTCATCGAAGGCGATGAATTCACCCTCGGGCGTGCCTGTGAACACCAGTCCACCGGCAGTGGTCATCACACCGGCCCAAAGGGGCGCGTCGTTCTTGTACTCCCACTTGATCTCGCCGGTGTCGGGGTCCATCGCCTTGAGGCTGCCGATGTGGTCCTCGTAGTTCGGCTTGATCGTGAAGCCCGAACCAAGGTAGGCCGCACCTTTCTTGTAGGTGATCGGCTCGTTCCAGACGTCCATGCCCCATTCGTTGGAGGGCACATAAAACAGGCCAGTTACGGGCGAGTGTGCCATAGGCATCCAGTTTTTGCCGCCGAGGAAGGAAGGCGACGAGAACACGACTTCCCCCTTGTTGCCATCGGCCGACGCAGCCGGGTCGCCGGGGCGATTCTCTTCGACGAAGATCGGACGACCGGTATCATCGATGCCGCTGGCCCATGTGATGTCCTTGACGAAAGGTGCGGCACTCACAAATGCGCCGTCCTCGCGGTTGAGAACATAGAAGTAGCCGTTGCGGTCGGCGGTAGCCCACCGTTTGTTGCCTGCGCGGTCTTCATAGGCGACGACTTCGTTCACCCCGTCATAGTCCCAGCCTTCGCGGGGCGTCGTCTGGAAGTGCCACTTGATCTCGCCCGTGGCCGGGTCGATACCGATGCGTGACGCGGCATAGAGGTTGTCACCGGAGTTGCCTTCTGTCGGCTGGCCCGCATTGCGCAGGTGGCTGTTCCAGGGGGCAGGGTTTCCCGCGCCGAACACCAGCGTATCCGTGTCCGCGTCATACGATCCACCGAGCCAGGTAGCCCCGCCGCCGGTTTTCCACATATCGCCCGGCCATGTCGCGTTCAACGTGCCGGTCATCGTGCTTTCTTCGCCGTTCAGCATCCCCATGTGACCCTCGATCACCGGACGATCCCAGATCAGTTCGCCGGTCTCGGTATCACGGGCTTGGACACGGCCGACCACGCCGAACTCACCGCCAGAGTTGCCGGTGATGATCATGCCGTTCAGGATCAGCGGGGCGGCAGTGTAGCTGTACCCCGCCTTGTAATCGGCGATCTGCTTGTTCCAGACCACATCGCCGGTGTCCTTGTTCAATGCAACGATGCGCGCATCGAGCGTGCCGAAGTAAACCTTGTCGCCAAAGATGGCGGCACCCCGGTTCACGACGTCGCAACACGGCAGGATACCTTCGGGCAGGCGGGCGTCATACTGCCACAGCTCTTTGCCTGTCTTGATGTCGATTGCATACATCCGCGAATAGGAGCCGGTGATGTACATCACGCCGTCATGCACGATGGGCTGCGTTTCCTGGCCGCGCTGCTTTTCACCGCCGAGAGAGAACGCCCAGGCCGGCACAAGGTTCTTGACGTTGTCCTTGTTCAGAGTTGTCAGCGGAGAGTGGCGTTGCAGGTGACGCCCCATGCCGTTTGTCAACACGTCACCCGTGGATGCCGTATCATTCGCAAGATCGGCCTCTGTGACGTCAGCGACCGCCAGGGTTGCCGTCATCATCGAAGCCGTCAGCGCCAAAATAAATCTGTTCATTCGGTATTCCTCCCAAGAATTATCTGGTCCGGCCACACCTTATGAATGAACGGCGCAATCCGGCATAGCTCGACTATCTGCACAAAAAGGCAAAGCGGCTATTGAACAATGGTCGTATCTCCAAGGGCGTCTCGCCCAAGACCAAAGTCGCAGTGCTGACGCGGGTGCGAGGGGGCTAGTCTGGCAGTCGAACGGACAGCCCTCCAGATCAAAGGACACCCCTTGCGAAACTTCATTACGGCTCTCTTTCTTTCCATGGCTGCTGCGTTCGGGGTAACGCCGGTACGCGCTGAACTGCCCGTCTTGCGCATCGCCGTTCTACCGGTTGGAACGGTAAACTGGGAGCTTGATACAATCCGTCACCACGGCCTCGATACCGCCAACGGTTTCACACTCGAGGTTCAGGGCGTCGCGGGCGGAGCAGCGGCGATGGTGGCGTTTCAGGGGGGTGCTGCCGACGCGATGGTGAGCGACTGGCTGTGGGTTGCGCGGCAGCGGGCGGCGGGCAAGGATTTCGTGTTTCTCCCCTATTCACGCGCAGTCGGTGCATTGATGGTACAGGAAGAAAGCGCGGCGCAGACGCTTGCCGATCTGCGGGGCCGCAAAATCGGTATCGCAGGCGGTCCGCTGGATAAAAGCTGGCTGGTGCTGCGGGCCTATGCGGCTCAGGAATACGGCATGGATCTGAAGGCCGAAACCGAACAAGTCTTTGGTGCGCCCCCGCTGATCTTCAAGACAGCAGTTGATGGCGGTGTGGACGGTGCGATCAATTATTGGCATTTCAATGCCAAGATGCAGGCGCGTGGCATGCGCAAACTGATCGACATAGACGATGCCGCCCGCGCGCTGGACCTTGATCCGCAAACACCGCTGCTGGGATATGTCGTGAGGGGTGAATTGCTGCGCGCCAAACCGGGCCTTGTTGCAGGCCTTGCCGCGGCGTCGCGTGCGGCGAAAGATATCATGCTGTCGAATGATGCTGTATGGGACCGTCTGCGGCCCTTAATGAGCGCACGGTCAGATGCACAATTCCTAGCCCTCAGGGATGGATTTCGCGCAGGAATCCCACCAGCTGCTCCGGTTGACGAGCAGGCCGCGGCGCGCATGCTGGCATTGATGGCCGATCTGGGCGGTACCGAGTTGCTGGGGGATGCCACGACCCTCCCGCAAGGCGTTTTCTACAAACAGGTGCCCTGACATGCAGGCGTCACATGCCCCTGTGGTGGATCTTGATCTGCGGTCATTCGCGAAGAACGACACGGCAATCCTGGGCAGCATCAAGATCACCCTGAGCCCTGCGGAAACGCTGGCGCTAGTCGGGCCTTCGGGGATTGGAAAGACGTCGCTGTTGCGGATCATCGCGGGGATCGAGACGGGGTTCGAAGGCGACAGGCGGGTGCACGGAAAAATCGCGATGGTGTTTCAGGAGCCCACCTTGCTGCCCTGGCGCTGCCTGCGCGACAATATCACGATCCCGACCGGTGTTGATGCCAAGACTGCCGAGGATGCCTTGACGGAAGTCGGGCTGGCCGGGCGCGGCAGCGATTTTCCGGCGCAGCTTTCACTGGGCCAGCAGCGCCGCTTGTCTCTGGCGCGGGCGTTTGCGGTCAAGCCGACGCTCTTGCTGCTGGACGAGCCGTTCGTATCGCTGGACCCTGCGCTGGCCGATGAAATGATTTTGCTTTTCATAAGGCTGCGCGAGGCGCATCAGGTGGCCAGCATCTTTGTGACCCACGTCGTTGACGAAGCCGAGAAGATGGCGAGCCGTACGATCCGGTTGGCCGGATCACCGGCCCGTCTGGTCCTCTGACAGCCGCCTCACCGCTTGCGCCCGACCATGCCACGTGCCGGATCGTATCCCCAGACGGCACCGGCGACAAAAACACCGGCGGCCAGCAGCGTCCACAACAGCGCCTCTCCGTTGAACTGGCCGTAAAGCGCGAAACGGATCAGTTCGATCCCGTGTGTGAACGGGTTGAAAGCGCAGATTGCATAGAGAAGTTCAGAGCTTTCGGCCATTTTCCATAGCGGATAGAGTGCGGAGGACAAAAAGAACATCGGGAAGATGACGAAGTTCATCACACCTGCGAAATTCTCGAGCTGTTTGACAAAGCTCGACAAAACCAGCCCAAGCGCGCCAAGCATCAGGCCGACAATCAAGAACGCAGGGAAAACTGCGAGGTACCCCGCCACGGGGGCCGACACACCAAAGGCCGCCGCGATGGCCAGAAACGCGTATGCCTGCAAGATCGAGATCAGAGTGGAGCCGACAAGTTTGCAAAACAGCAACCACCAGCGGGGCAGGGGGCTGGTCAGCAACAGCTTCATCGAGCCCATCTCGCGGTCATACACAAGGCTGAGCGAAGATTGCATGCCATTGAACAACAAGATCATGCCGCACAGACCCGGTACGATATATGTCTCGTAGGTGATGTAGGTCTGATAGGGCGCGATAATGCTGATGCCCAACGCCGCGCGAAAGCCTGCGGCAAAGACCAGCAGCCAGACGAGCGGCCGCACGAGTGCGGCGACAAAACGCTCGCGCTGGTGCACGAAACGCAACGCTTCGCGCAGCGAAATGGCGTAAAGCGATGTCATATAGGCATTCATGCAGCCGCCCCTGTCAGCTTTAGAAAACGGTCGGAAAGAGGCATCTCTGCACTGATGTCGCCGGCGGTGCCATCGGCCAGAATTTTCCCTCGGTGCAGGATCACAAGGCGGTCGTCGGGGCGCACTTCATCGGCCAGATGGGTCGCCCAGAGCACACAGGTGCCCTCTGCCGCCAGGTCGTGTACATGGGCCGTGATTGCATGGCGTGCCGCAGCATCCAAGCCGACGGTTGGTTCGTCCAGCAAAAGCACCGAAGGGCTGTGCAGAAGGGCGCGGGCGATTTCGGTCCGGCGTTTGTGACCGCCGTTCAGCGTGCGCGCTTTTTCACCGGCGCGGGCGCGCATGTCCAAACGGTCAAGTGCCGCATCAATGGCGGTCTCTGCCCTGCGGCCCGACATACCCTGCAACGCCGCAAAATAGCGCAGGTTCTGGCGCACTGTCAGATCCAGATCCAGCGTTGTCTGCTGGAACACGATGCCCAGATGCGACAGCGCGCGGCGTGGATGGTCCGACAGGGTCTCACCCGCAATCGTGATGCGGCCCTGCCGTGACACGATCAACCGCGTCAGCAGATTGAACAATGTCGATTTTCCCGCCCCGTTGGGGCCCAGCAGGGCGCAAAACTGTCCTGACGAGACCTCGAACGAGACGTCGTCCAACGCGACCTTTGACCCGTAGCGATAGCTCAGGCCGCTGATGGATAATCCTGTCATTCGATGGTGATTTCAATCCGCTGGGTTTCACCCGTGCTGCCGGGTACTTTCATATAATAGCGTCCCGGCTTGATCGCCAAGAACCCGATCTCCATTTCGCCCGCTTCGTCGAACTCAACACTGTCGAGGCCAAGGGGTCTGATCTCAAGCCCCTCAACGACAATCTCGTCGATCCAGATCGACCGAAAGAACTCCGGCCCCGTCAACGCCAGCTCCTGCGAGCCATCGCCGATGATCTCGAACTCGTAATAGGTGCCGGATTTCAGCACCCATGGACCCTCCGAAATGGGCATGCCCGAGGACAGTGTCAGGGGCGGCAGGTCTTCCTTATTCTTGCCCGACAGCACGCCCGCGGCACCAAAGCCGCTGTCGTGATCGTCCCCAAATGCCGGTGAGGACAGTGCAAGGCAGGCAATCAGCGTGGGTTTCAGCAGTGTTTTCAACATATGTATTCTCCGGTTGTCGTGTCGTTATGGACGAAAGGCGGCACCCCATGGAAAGCGTCCGACCTTGATTGTCTTGACGGCCTTGCGCGATGCCACGTCGATGACGGTCACGTCACCTGAAACACCGTTGGTGGTGAACAACTGCGAATGGTCCTCGTTGAACTCCATGTGCCAGACGCGGCGCCCGACGAGGATGTATTCTTCGACCTCGTAGGTTTCGGCGTTGACCGCTGCGATGTGATTGGACGGCCCTAGGGCCACAAATACGGTGCCGTAATCGGGCGTAAACTCGAAGCCGACGGGCTGTACGCGGTCGGGATGCACGCCCTGCACCTCGAACTCGATCTTTCCCTTTTCGGTTTGCGTCGCTGTATCAAACACCGTGAGCGTGCCGCCGATTTCAGAGCTGACCCACATTTCGGTGCCCTGTTTGGCAAATTCGGCGTGGCGCGGGCGGCTGTCGACCAGCGTGTTGGCAAACAGCTCGTTGGTTTCGGTGTTGATCCAATGCGCCATGTTCGTGGTCTCGGACGTGGTGATGGCAATCTTTCCATCCGGCGATACGGCCATGCCTTCGGGTTCAACGCCTACGTCGATCTGGGCCACAACCTCGCCGGTTTGCGTGTTGACGACCGTGGTGATCGCGTCGTCTTCGTTGGCGATATAGAGGTGGATGTCATCGGGGTGCAGCACGAATTGTTCGGGGTCTTCCCCCGAGGGCAGATCGCGCAGGATCTCGCCGGTGTTCGGGTCCATCACCTGGACTGAATCACTGTCGGACGCGCAGATGTAGAGGCGGGTGAAGTCCTTTGAAAAGGTAATGCCGCGCGGGCGTTCGCCTGTGGGATAGGTCTGGATGACTTCCAGTGTGTCGGTGTCGATCACACTGACGGTGTCGTCCTTTTCGTTGGTGACCCAGATTTCGCCGGCGGTGACAGGCGCGGCGAGCGCCAGAGGCACAATCAGGGGCAGCAGTTTTGTCAGGGGTTCGTTCATTGGAAAGCCTCACATTTGCTTTCGGGCTGATCCAGCCCGAGGGTATCGAGTTCATTGACGCGGTGCAGAAATCCTTCGAGAGGTGCCTGCTCCACCAGCGCGCGGGGGTGCACGATGGCGATGGGCTGGCGCAGCTGACCGTTCCAGGTGCGGTAGGTCAACGGGCGGCCCTTGAAGCCCGCCAACTCGAAATCATCTGACAGGATATAGGCGCGCACAGCGCCGACAACGCCGGTGTTCGCGCGCGTCACGGCTTCGCCTACGGTGCGCGCGGCGGCCCAGCCTGCGTAATCCTCGGATGCCATCGGGCGCAAGCTTTCCTCCTCGAAGCGGCTTTGCAGCTGTGCGGCGCCCCATTGCTCGATCACGCGGTCCCATGTCACTGCCGACAGCCCTTCAGAGCCGACAACAGGCCGTGCAGCCCAAGTGTTGTAGAGAACGTAGCGCCCGAAATCATGCAATTCGTCCGCAACGATCAGCGCGTCATAATCGCCCAGTTCTTGCGTAAACAGGGGCACTTCTTGCGCTGCATTGCGCCGCATGTCCGCATCAAAAAGCCATTGCTTTTCGGGCCCGGGCTTTAGCCCGAATTTGACGAGCGAGGCGCGCATTGCCGCGGCATAGGCCTCATCCTGCGGATGCCCGCCGACGATCATCGCAAGGTCCGTCCAGCGTTTTTGCACCAGTACCTGCGCCAGTGCATCGGTGCGCATTGCGACGGACGGGAGGGCATGCAGCAGGTTGGCGCGGCAGGCGTCATCACGCAGCGCCACATTGCCCGATGATATGTTGAACAGCAGCGCATCGCGCGCCTCTGGCAGATCGGCGATCTGGAGGATGATCTCCGGGGCGGCATTCAGGATCAGAAATTTCGTGTCCTGTAGCAAGATCTTTGCAGCGGCCAGCGGATCCTCCCCTTCCGCCACATGCCCGTCGATCAGCGCGTATGTCTGGCCAAGGAACCTGCCGGTCGTCGCATTGTCCGCGATCCCTGTCCGCACGCCCGCAAGGCCAAGATCGTCCGGGAGTGGATCAAGGTTGGACAGGGTAGGGGGCAAGGGCTGCTCGACGTGCAGATAGGCCACTGTCACAGCGACATCGGCCTGCGCCATTCGGGTAAGGCCGAGGGTTACCGCAATCGCAAGTCTCAAGATCATATCCGCCTCCCGCTTTTATCAAACGTACCGCGCGCGCCGGAACTGTCTAATGAGACCTTCGTAGAATACCTGCCGAAGGGTGTACCCAACCAAAGTCTAATATCGCCACCGTTTGGCAATCCTTAGACAGGTGGAAAAACACAACCTGACTTGGGAGAGTGATATGAAACTTCGTCTGTTCGCAAAAACAGCCCTGCCGACAATTATTCTGGCAGGCGCTGTCACCACCGCATTCGCGGCGGGTCCGCCTATCGGAATCTCGCCGGTGGATACGGGCAGCCTGCCGTCAACGGGCGAGGAATGGTTGACCGTCAATCCCTACCGCGCGGACACGGCCGGTGTCGATGTCTGGAAAGAAGCTGTCGAGGTCGGTGCCTCGGGATACAACCAGAACTGTGCGCGCTGTCACGGGATCGAGGGCGTATCGGGGGGCCTTGCACCCGATCTGCGGTATCTCGAAGCCGAAGAATACGGCGACGAATGGTATGCGGAACGGTTCCGCTCGGGCATGACGCAGAACGGCATTACCAAAATGCCCGCTTTCGAAGAGCAGCTGGGACAGGACGCCGCCTGGGCGATCCGAACATACATCGAAACGCGCCCCGACAGCGATGCAATGGATGCGGTGTCAGACGAGCTGAAAGCTTTGCGTGACCAGATGGCAGAATACGCTAACAATGCAGAGGGCGCGGATGCGGAAGCATTACAGGCCCGGCTGACCGAGATCGGCGAGGGGATTGATACGCTGTCCGGCGCGCCAGTTGCAGACTCCATTGCCCTGCGTGCGGCGGCTCAGATCGACGGTACGCCTGCTGCATACAAAACTGCGGCAGAGACGCTTACAATCGGATTGTCGGCGGCGAACTAGCATGCGCGCCCTGACAGTCGCTCTTTCGCTGGCGCTTGCGGGCCTGTCCTTTGCGGGGCAGGCCCACGCTGCCGATCCTTGTGCCGATTATGTGCCGCAACCCAAACCGCAGAATGCCGGCCGCGACGAGGTGGGGCAGGACCTTGATCAGATCGTGGAGCGTGGATTCATGCTGTTTGCGGTCTACGAAAACTACCCACCCTACAGCTGGGAGGAGGCGGGCAAGCCAAGGGGGGTCGATGTCGACATTGCCCGCCTGATTGCCGAAGAAATCGGCGTTAAGGCACAATTCAATTTTGTGTCGTCGGACGAGAACCTCGAAGCGGATCTGCGCAACAACGTCTGGAAGGGTGCTGTCATCGGTGGGCGTGTCTCCAATGTGATGATGCGGGTGCCTTACGATTCAGCGTTCAAGTGCCGGGTCGAGCAGGTGGTGTTCACGGGCCAGTATTCCACCGAATCCATCGCCATCGCCTATGTCAAATCCGAGTATCCGGACGAAAAGCCCGTACCGGCCTATTTCCGGTTCGATACGGTTGCGGTTGAAAACGATTCAATATCGGATTTCTACCTGACGTCATTTGCAGGCGGGCAGTTGGCGGCGAATATTACGAGATATCCCGATATGCAGGCCGCAATGACCGCGCTGAACGGCGGCGAGACGAAGGCGGCCATGGGCCCGCTGGGGCAGTTGGAATACGGGCTGACCGAGGCGACGGACGTACACCAGCCCCCGCTGGCAGGCTTTGCCGTCAGCAAGTGGACTTTGGGTGTCGGGGTCAACTTCCGTTTTCGGCCACTGTCTTATGCCGTGGATGACGCGATCTATGCAGCGCTCGAGGATGGACGGATCGCAGCAATATTCGACAGCTACGGGTTGAGTTTCCAGCCCCCTCTGCGCTGAGATATGCGCCGTTGGTCTAATATGCCGCTGCGTCTCGTTGGACTAGCGTAGAGAAAATCAAAGTGGGGATTATGACGTGAACCTTAGTGATACAAAGACGATCGACGCAGACCGCGCGACGGTCTATGCCGCCTTGCTGAACGCAGAGGTTTTGCAAGCCTGTGTGCCCGGGTGCCAGGAAATGACCGGATCACCCGAAAACGGTTTCGAAGCCGTGGTGGTTCAAAAGGTCGGGCCGGTAAAGGCGACCTTCAAGGGCGCTGTCCAGCTGAGCGAGATGGTCGAGCCTGAAAGCCTGACCATCACCGGCGAGGGCAAAGGCGGTGCCGCCGGCTTTGCGAAGGGCGGTGCGAAAGTCCGTCTGGAAGCCGACGGCGACCAGACGATCCTGCACTACGACGTCGAGGCAAAGGTGGGCGGCAAGCTGGCCCAGCTTGGCAGCCGCATCATCGATGGATTTGCCAAGAAAATGGCAGATCAGTTTTTCAGCAATTTCCAGGATGCCCTCGGCACACCATCGCAAGAGGTTGCCGCAACTGCCGAGGCAGCGCCAGAACAGAAAAAAGGCTGGTTCCGCAAGCTGGTAAAAAGCTGAGCGGGTCACACGAGTACACCAAGGGAGAAACGACATGACGAAAGTAGAAATGACGGTCAACGGGAAGCAGGTGTCCCGCGACGTTGAGGGGCAGACGCTTTTGGTGTCAATGCTGCGTGAGGATCTGCGACTGACGGGCACCCATGTCGGGTGCGATACATCGCAGTGCGGCGCATGCGTGGTTCATGTGAACGGAAAATCTGTGAAAGCCTGCACCATGTTCGCAATCGAAGCCGATGGTGCGGATATCAAGACGATCGAAGGGATGGCAGGCTCGGACGGATCGCTCAGCGTGATCCAGAGCGCGTTTCAGGAGCATCACGGATTGCAGTGCGGATTCTGCACACCGGGCATGGTGATGACGGCGGCCAACCTTCTCAAGGACAATCCGAAACCGACAGAGGCCGAAGTGCGCCACTATCTGCAAGGCAATATCTGCCGTTGCACGGGATACCACAACATCGTCAAGGCGATCATGGCCGCATCCGGTCAGGATGTCAGCGCCATCGCTGCAGAATAGCCCGGGCCGGAATACAAAGGCCGACGCCTACACAAAATAAAAGATTAAGGGAGAAGTTTCATGCCGAAGGACACCGGAATTGGCGCATCGACACGCCGCCGCGAAGACGTTCGTTTCCTCAAGGGAAAAGGACAATACACCGATGATATCCCGCCCGCCCATGATCAGGCGGCGGCGGTCTTCGCCCGCTCGACCGTGGCAAACGGCGTTATCAAATCAATCGACACATCCGTTGCGGAAAGCATGCCCGGCGTGCTGGCGGTTTTTACCGGTGCCGATTTCGCCGATGTTGGCGGCAACCCCGCAGGCTGGCTTATCAACAGCCGCGATGGCGAGCCGATGAAGGAGCCCAAGCGTCCCGTGCTGGCCCACGGCAAGGTCCGTCATGTGGGCGATGCCTATGCCGCGGTCATTGCCGAGACGGAAAAACAGGCGCGTGATGCGGTAGAAGCCATCGAGGCCGACATCGAGGAACTGCCCGCCATCATGGACGTGAAGGCGGCGCTCACATCGGACAATTTCGTACATGACGAGATTGGCACGAACCAGTGTTTCGACTGGGGCTGGATCGAAGACAACCGACGGGCCACTGATGATGCGATCAAAGGTGCGGCGCATGTCACCACGCTCGAGCTGGTCAACAACCGGTTGGTGCCCAACGCGATGGAACCGCGCTGCTCCATGGCAAGCTACAAAGAGAGCAGCGATGAATATACGCTGCACACCACATCGCAAAATCCTCATCTGACCCGGTTGCTGATTTCGGCCTTCGTGATGGGTATTCCCGAAAACAAGCTGACGGTAATCGCGCCTGACGTGGGCGGCGGCTTTGGCTCCAAGATTTACCACTACGGCGAAGAGGCACTGGTGCTGGCGGCGGCGAAACGCGTGGGTCGCACGGTCAAGTGGACGTCCGACAGGACCGAAGCGTTTCTGACCGATGCCCATGGCCGTGACCATGTGACCACAATTGAACTGGCCACAGATGCCGAAGGCAACTTTCTGGCCTTCCGCACCGAGACCTATGCAAACGTCGGTGCCTACCTGTCAAACTTTGCCACTGCCACGCCGACCTTTCTGCACGGCACGTTGATGGCGGGCAACTATACGGTGCCGAATGTCTATGTGAACGTCAAAGCGGTGTTTACAAACACCGCGCCGGTCGACGCCTACCGCGGTGCCGGTCGGCCCGAAGCGACCTATTCTCTGGAGCGGGTCATCGACAAATGCGCACGCGAGTTGGGCATGGACCCGATTGCCCTGCGGCGCAAAAACTTCATCAAGCCGGACCAGTATCCTTTCGCCTCCGCGGCCGGTCTGGAATACGATTCCGGCAATTACGACGCCCTGATGGACAAGATGGAGGAAGTTGCGGACGTTGCGGGTTTCGCTGAGCGCCGCAAGGCGTCCGAGGCCAAAGGCCTGCTGCGCGGATTTGGTGTGAACGCCTATGTCGAGGCTTGCGGCATTGCGCCCTCCAACCTTGTCGGCGTGCTGGGCAGCCGTGTGGGTCTCTATGATGCGGCGACCGTGCGGGTGAACGCCACGGGCAACCTCAGTGTCATGGTCGGCGCGCACAGCCACGGCCAGGGCCATGAAACCGTGTTCCCGCAGATTGTCGCCGATATGCTGGGCATCGACGCCCAAAGCATCGACATCGTGCATGGCGATACGTCCAAGATCCCCTTCGGGATGGGCACCTACGGGTCGCGTAGCCTTGCGGTGTGTGGCTCTGCCGTTGTCCGCGCCACCGAAAAGATCATCGCCAAAGCCAAGAAGATCGCAGGACATATGCTGGAAGCTGCCGAGACCGATATCGAGCTCAAGGACGGTCAATTCTCGGTCGTGGGAACGAACAAGGGCGTTTCCTTTGGCGAGGTAGCCCTCAAGGCCTACATCCCGCATAATT
Organism: Sulfitobacter sp. CB2047; assembly: GCF_000735125.2. Classification (NCBI taxonomy): domain Bacteria; kingdom Pseudomonadati; phylum Pseudomonadota; class Alphaproteobacteria; order Rhodobacterales; family Roseobacteraceae; genus Sulfitobacter; species Sulfitobacter sp. CB2047. The sequence goes on from NZ_CP072615.1 coordinate 63,329, forward strand.
TCCCGATTGAAGACATCGAGCCGGGGCTGGAGGAAACAGCCTTCTATGATCCGGCCAACTTCACGTTTCCGTCAGGCGCTTACTGCTGTGAGGTCGAGGTTGATCCGGATACGGGCAAGGTGCGGGTAGACCGCATGACAGCCGTGGATGATTTCGGCAATGTCATGAACCCGATGATCGTGACCGGCCAAGTGCATGGCGGTCTGGGGCAGGGCATCGGCCAGGCGCTGCTGGAAGCGGCGCGTTATAACGAAGATGGCCAGTTGGAGAGCGCGTCCTACATGGACTATGCCATGCCGCGCGCGGACGATCTGCCCTTCTATATCGTTGATCACAGTCAGGGAACACCCTGCACCCACAACCCGCTGGGGGCCAAAGGCTGCGGTGAAGCCGGTGCCATCGGATCCCCGCCCACAGTTGTGAACGCTGTGATCGACGCCCTTCAATCGGGCGGCAAGAACGTCACACACATCGACATGCCGTTGACTCCACACCGTGTGTGGTCAGCCATGAACAACGCGTAAAGGGACCCAAACCATGTATGCATTTGACATAGAACGTCCAACGACAGTTGCAGAAGCGGTGAACGCGCTGAAAACGGATGAAGCCCAGCCTCTTGGCGGCGGGCAAACCCTGATCCCCACGCTCAAGGCACGGCTCGCTGCCCCCAGCAAGTTGGTCTCCCTCAGCGCGATTGCGGAAATGATCGGAATATCGCGCGAAGGATCAACGATCCGCATCGGCGGTGCGACGACGCACGGGCAGGTCGCGACAGAGTTGGCTGAGAGCTATCCCGCACTCGGCTATCTTGCCTCCAAGATCGGCGATCCTGCGGTGCGCAACCGCGGGACGATAGGCGGATCGGTGGCCAACAACGATCCCGCAGCCTGCTATCCGGCAGCGTGCCTCGCCTCCGGTGCGACCATCACCACCAACACCCGCGACATCGCGGCGGACGACTTCTTTCTGGGCATGTTCGAAACGGCGTTGGAGGAGGACGAGATTGTGACGGCGGTGACGTTCCCCGTGCCGCAAAAAGCGGACTACCAGAAGTTCGAGCAGCCCGCCTCGCGGTTCCCGCTGGTGGGTGTGTTTGTGGCCAAGCACGACGACGGTGTGCGGGTCGCTGTCACCGGCGCTTCCGAGAGCGGCGTTTTCCGGTGGACCGAAGCAGAGGAGGCGCTGTCGGCGGATTTCTCCGCAGGTGCGCTGGACGGGTTGAGTGTGGACGCAGACGGGATGATCACCGACCTGCACGGCGATGGCGCCTACCGCGCCCATCTGATCAAGGTTCTGACCGGACGGGCCGTTACAGCCTCACGCTAAGCTCGCATGCCTGAACAACACGAAGGCCTCCGCATAATGCGGGGGCTTTTTTATGCAGGGGCCTCGACCCTCGAGACATCGCCTTGATCACTAACAAGCGTGATCCGCCGGATCCCGAATGTCCCCACCGCCGCACGGATATCCTCAAGGCGGGCCATTGTCAGCGCTGTGGAAAACCCGTCCGCCATGGTTGCGGTCGCCGCCTCGACCGAGACTGTAGACCAACGCGGTTTTGCGTGCCCATGCAGGATATGCCCTTGACCGCCCAGCGGAACGGCCTTGGGGCTGGAGGTGGCGATGGCCGACGAGGTGAGCGTGCGCGTGCCGATCATCCCGATTTCGGGGTCACTGATGCCCAGCCTCCACGGCCCGCCGGTGCCTCGAAATTCACCGATATTGACCAGCGTGCGCTCGAGCCCCGCATCCCGCAGCGCCTCGGCCACCAGATCTGTCGCGAACCCTTGGGCGATTCCGTTAAAGGTCAACGCCTGTCCTTCGCCCAACGTAACCGACGCAGCACTATGGCGCACACGCGACCAGTCGATGAGCGCGCGCGCGGCCTCAGGTGGTTGCCCTTCGGCTAATGCGCGCCACAGCGGCTGAACGGTGGGGTCAAATAGCCCGCCGGTTGCTGCGTGAACCTGTGTGCAGGCCTGCATCAACCTGCGAAACATCACATCGGGCGCATCAAGGTGCCCGGTCCGGTTCAACCGCGAGACTGTGGAGGCCGGATCGAACAGGTCGAATTGCGCCATAACGGCATCCAGAGACCCACGGGCGCGGTCCAATGCGGGCTCGGCAATCTCTGCCGGGGCATGCAGGGTTATGTCAACCTCCGCCCCCAGGGCACGACCCTGCCAGCGGTGGATCTGCGCCCGCGCGGGCGTCGCCAGCATGCAGGCGGCCGAGATAGACAAGAAACGCCGACGATTCAGTTTCATTGCGCGGCCACCTTATGCAGTCTGCGCCCGTTCCGCGCCGCCACGATCAGCGGCACGCATTGTTTTGGGTCATCGTGGATCGTGACGCAATCAAGGCATTGGAAACATTCGGAATACTGGATTTCGCCGGTTTTCTTGATGGCTCCGTAGGCGCATTTGACGCGGCACAACTGGCAGGGCGATCCGCATTCCGCCCGCCTGTCGATCCATTTGCGGGTGCGTATCAATCCGCCGATCGCCATGACGGCGCCCAGTGGGCAAATGTAGCGGCAGAACCCTTTGAACACCACCATGGACAGCACCAAAAGCCCCACCGCATAAGCCACATAATACCATTCGCGGACAAAGAACGTGGTCACTGCGGTCTTGAACGGCTCGACTTCGATGGCTTTGTCCAATCGCGCAGGGGCGGTGAACATGATCGCCACAAGTGCGAACAAGACGGCGTATTTGATCCATTTCAGGCGGTCGTCCCACGCATCGGGCACGTCAATCTGGCGGATGCGCAACAGTCTTGCGAGGTGGTGGGCGAACTCTTGCATCGCCCCGAAGGGACACAACCAGCCGCAAAACAGACCTCGCCCCCAGAGCACAAACCCGAGGATCGTGACAGCCCAGATGACAAGCGAGAAGGGATCGTAGAGTAAAAACGCCAGTGATCCGCCCTCGGCCACCGTACGGATCACCCCGAGCGGCGTAACGATCGACAATTGCCCTTGCCCCCACCAGCCGACAAACCCGATGACAAAGGCCAGAATCCCGAGGCGGATCGGTGTGAAATATCTATGCCCGGCCAGGCGGTTCAGGCTAAGGCCCAGCAGTGCGATCAATCCGACAAGAAAGACGGCGAGGATAATCAGATCCGCCGCACGGTTGCGCAACGCATCTACCCACGCAGGCGTCGGTTTGACCGCTTCGAGACGTTTGAAAAACCGCGCGTCCGTGCTGTGGGTGATGTCTACCGAGGCTGAACCGATTTCGGGTTTGAACATGCCATGCTCGCGCAGCGCCTTGATCCGCAGTGTCCATTCCGCAGTAGGATCGAACCCCAGCCGCCTGTCCGTGCGCAGGATCAGGGCAGCACCGTCGTGCAGTTCGTCGGGCAGGGCGTCATTCAGCTCAATGTAGATGTCGGCATCTCGCAGGGCTATCGGAAAACCGCCTTGTTCCGCGTTGATCAGATCGGGTGAGGTGTTGCGGATGAATTCATCGGTGACCAACCCGTGCCGTGCCGTCTCGATTACAAGAATGGGTTCGTCGCTGGTGGAGATACCCATAAACCCCTTCAGTTCAGCGAGGCTGCCGGGAGACAGCACCGCGCGGGCGATCGAGGGCGGGCCTATGTCCACAACCCAAAGATCGAGGAAGGTGCCGTCGGGATTGTCTCTTGCTTCCGGATCATCGTCGGCCCAGATCGTCCCTGCAAATTCAGCGTTTATCTCCGCATTCGACACGCGGTGACGGGTGACCAGTCCTTGTCTGACCAGATCCTCCCAGTCCAATGGCTCATCATAGGTAAGGTCCGGATAGGCGGGCGGACCTGTCGAGACGCCGCTCATCTTTTCGCGTGCGACCTTCAGCGTCGCGGCCAGCACGCTTTCATGGGCGATGCGCACGGAGGCGGTCGCTTTGGTGACGCCGTCAAGATAGACCAGCGCGGATCCGTCAGTTCCCGCGCCATAAGGCGTCCCGACCACCAGACTTTCGGTAATCGAATGGCCACGATATTGCTCGAAGAACTTGTGGAACGGTGCCTGTCCCAGCCCTGAGACAAAGATCGGCTCGTTGTGGGAGATCAGTTTGACGTCGAGAAAACGAGCTTCAAGGTCAAGGACCACCAGCACGTTGATAGGCGCACCGGAAAAGCCGGGCAGCGGTGCCATCGGCTCAGTCTCGAACACAAATCCTGCCTCGGCACCGCCCGAGTTCAGAAGCTGCCACACGCCTTCATCGTTGATCCTCTCGCCCAGCGACATCGGCGGAACGATGTAGGGCTCCAACGTCTCTCGATCCAGCGGTTCGGCGGCCAGCGCAATGCACGACACCAGCCATAAAGTGACCGCACCAAGCACGATGTGTAATGTCCACTGGCATTGCATTGATCGAGATTAGAAGCAGGTGGAAAAATGCTCTATGCGACTATGGTAGGGCTTCGCTATTTCGCCTTGGGATTGGCGCGGGATTTGTGCATGGTAATTGCTATGCCTGACCACAACCCTCACCCCTCATTGCCGGTCGTGGTGATATCAGTTTTCGGGCTGTATTTGATCTGGGTCCTTGCGGCATGGGTAACAAGTGATGGTGCGGTCCTTCCCGGCCCTGCCGAGGTCTGGCGCGTAGGCTTGCTCGAGGGCCGATCGGGTGAGTTGCAGCGGCACATCTGGGCAACGCTCAAGCGGGTTGCCATGGCCTTCGCGCTTGCGATGGTTTTTGGCACGGTGGCGGGGCTGTTGTTGGGGTTCTATCCGTATCTCAACCGCTGGTTCGGGCCATGGCTGATCGTGCTTTTGAATATTCCCGCATTGGTTGTTATCGTTTTGTGCTACCTCTGGATCGGTCTGAACGAGGTTGCTGCGGTTACTGCTGTCGCCCTCAATAAAATGGCGATGGTGGCTGTGACCTTGCGCGAAGGGGTGCAGGCCCTGGACCCTAAACTTGGCGAAATGGCACGTGTCTTCCGGATGCGGCCCATACAGCGCCTTCGCCATGTGACACTACCCCAGCTTTGGCCCTATTTTGCTGCCAGCACGCGCAACGGGTTGGCGATTATTTGGAAAATTGTGCTCGTGGTCGAGTTTCTGGGCCGCAGCGATGGCATCGGGTTTCAGATCCACCTCTATTTCCAGCTGTTCGAGACGCGCTATGTTCTCGCCTATGCGCTGAGTTTTGTGTTTCTGATGTTGGCGCTCGAATACGGAGCGCTGCAAACCTTGGAGCGACGCGCAACACGCTGGCGTAGCGCGTCCTGGGTCTGATCTCCCAAAGTTCAGTTGGCGTTAAGTTGCGCCGCGGTAGGGTCCCAGTGAGCTGCCACCGGTTTCTTAATAGCACCTTCGTCGGACGGCTCTTGTGACCCGTGAAGAGTTCTTGGCTATATAAAATGGTGCATCAGTGCGGCTTGAGCATTGGAGGCTCTGGCTCGTTTGCGTGATTGATTATTCGGCTTGTTTTTGATTTTGCCAGCGGCGCTGGCGGATTTTCAGTTTTTTGATCTTCTCCCTTTCCCTGAGAATGGCTTTGTCTCGCCCGAAGTAAACGTCTGCGGGTGTGACGTTGTGCGGGCTCTCGTGATAACGATCACGGTACTTACGGTGAACCTGCTCGGCGGCGTCTTTCGACGTCTGGGGTTTCTTTATCATCTCGATCTCCTAATCGATAAGATGAACCAGAAATCCTCCCTTTTTCAAATCCTCAAATCTGTCCCGTGGGTGCTGACGTCATACAATTTTCCGCTGCGTTGCAGCTCATTTCACCGAAGCGGATGGTGTGGATAGCTCCTGCTCCAACCGGCGTCGCAATGCGCCATACTGCAGTTGTTATTGACTGCTTTTGAGAGGAGCTACCCAATGCAGGTTACAACAGTCGTCCTCGATTTGGCCAAGAATATCTTTCAGGTTCACGGAGTGACTGAGAATGGCGAAGTCGCTTTCAACCAAGCTTTGCGGCGCGCGCAGTTGTTCGCATTCTTTGAGAAACTCCCACCCTGTCTGGTTGGCATGGAGGCTTGCGGTTCCAGTCATTATTGGGCCCGACAGCTAAGTAAGTTGGGCCATGATGTGCGCCCGATCCCAGCGATGTATGTGAAGCCCTATGTGAAACGGGGCAAATCCGACGCGGTTGATGCCGCTGCTATCTGCGAGGCAGTGACCCGTCCAATAATGCGGTTTGTCGCGATTAAGTCAGAAGAGCAACAGGGCGTTCTCTTCCTCCACCGAGCCCGTGATCTGATCGTCCGGCAGAGAACCCAACTAAGTAATATGCTGCGTGGCTTGCTGGGCGAATTTGGTATCGTAATTGTGCAGGGGATCGGCAGCGCGATCAAGTTTGCAAAGGGTGTGCTGGATGGCGACAAGCCAGGCATTCCAGAAGTTGCCATCGATGTGCTCGACAATCTGAGCAACCAACTTGTTGCCCTGCATCTCCGCGTGCGGCGGTATGAAATGCGTATAAGGCTTCAAGCCAAGCAGGACCTCCGCGTGACGTTACTTCGGTCGATCCCCGGCGTTGGTCCAGTGACCGCGTCAGCAATTGTCGCAACAGCAGGAGATGCCAGTCAGTTCAAGAACGGTCGCGAATTTGCCGCCTGGCTGGGGCTGACGCCGCTTAACCGATCAAGTGGTGGCAAAGAAAAACTTGGGCGTATCACAAAGATGGGGGATCGATATATCAGACGCCTGCTGGTCACTGGTATAACTTCTCGGCTGAGGCAGATGAAAACACATCCCGAACGCGTTGATCCGTGGTCCCGAGCATTGCTTGACCGCAAACCTGCCCGCCTTGCCACCGTGGCAATGGCAAACAAGACAGCGCGGATTATCTGGGCCGTTTTGAGCAAGAACGAGTACTACAGACCGCACACGATCTAAACTGAGGAGAACAGAACACACGAGACAGCAAGACCATTGAAATGATGGAGCACAGTCAGCCCGTCAGCCAAGAAACCCCGTCGAATGTCAGTGGCTTCACTTGTCCGCAGACCGGTTTGGGACTTGGTTTGCGGAAACCATCCACTGCCCGGCAGGGCATTGCACAGCAATGTCCCGAGAGGGAGGGCCAGCGGCCGCGTGCGCCGCGCAAACAGGCCGGACACACGTCTGCTTCTGACCAGTGCCAAAATCAGCTTCAAATATGTCTTGCTTTGCAGCAGCTATCCACACAGGACATTGAACTCCGCTGCGCCTTACGGAATTCATACTGCTCTTTCGCTGTACAGCCCGTGAACATCTAAAATGCGCGACCAAAAAGAACATTCGTTATAGTTGCGCCAACTACTGGTTCAAAGGCCAGAAATGGATCATGCAGTAAATCGTAACAGCGTGATAGTTCGCATTGGGGCCCACTCTCAAACCTGACAAGCATCATCCTGGGTCGCTCTAACCCGCGCCGGTGTCTGCCCTGTCCAGGCACGAAACGCGCGATGGAAAGCATTGGTGTCGCGGTAGGCCAGCAGGCTGGCGACCTGTTTGACCGGCATGTCGCTATTGCGCAGGTATCTCAGCGCGAGAGATTTTCGCGTGTCGGTCAGAATGCCCTGAAACGTTACGCCCTCTGCTTGTAGTTCCCGCAGTAGCCCCGTGCGACTTCTTGACAGGCGTTCGCAAATATAGGCGATCGACGGGTCGCCGTCGCCAATGGCCCCGATCAAACAGGCACGGACGCGTTCTTGCATGCTGGTTGCCGTCGTGGCTTGCGCGAGCTGAAGGTTAAGGTCCTGCTCAACCGACGTCCAAAGCGCCGTATTTTCGGACACGAGAGACAGGCGCGCATCGTCAACAGCATAGATAACTTCTGGGTCACCTGTCTCTGGCATGGCACCAAACACGCCTGCCAATTCTTGTCGTTTTTCGATTGATCCTTGGAACTTCACCATTTCGGGCACAAGGCGTCGCGCGGTACACGAACACGCCTTCTCGTGAAGAAAGACGATGATACCTGGTCCGAGGCACGCGGGGAAATCAAAGTTCTGATGCAAGAGCCGGATTGCGATACGCAAGCGACCTTTGTCATTTTTGACCGTTAGTGCAATTGGCCCAAAGATTGTTTTTAAACTTTCCAAACCGTTCAAAACCACTGGCAAAACCTTTGCGGTTGTGGCAGGATTTTTTTTCCGCCTGGCTGTCACCGCCTGCCCAACCTACCAAGTCTTGAAAGCTGTGCCAGCATTCGGGCGCCTGATCCGTTTGCGTCACCCGGACGAGCCGCAGTTGGCCCTCCAGCAGTATTTGGTCGGCTCGGCAAGGCTTGCACGCCAAAGAATTGTCGCGCTCGAAGGGCTGCGTATTCAGCCCCAGTTGCGCCACCGATGGCATAGCGATTGTAAACTTGTTTGCTACCTGCAAGCCCTCTGGCGAAGGCATAGCTTCCCCCGAACCCGGCCGAGAGTGCTGGCATCATGATGTTTCCGGAAATCGCCCGAACCAAGAAAGGTGTTGCTATGATGAAACCCTTTGCCATCAGCACCATCATGAAAAATGGGATAAGGGCCCCTATGTTCGAGGCCCCCTCTGGGTCGCCAAGCTCGGCAAGAAGCGCCCGAGAAACCCCCGTGATCGTCGCGAACACGCCGGCGACTACGATCGGATACATCGCGAATGAAATGAGCGCGGATAACCAGCGCGCGAAATAATCCTTGGTCACCTCGAACAGTGTCAAGAAGATCATCACTGGCGCAATGCCAATTAGCAGAGCGATCATGAGCCGGGACGCCACAACAATGAACGCCGCCAACCCGCCAAGAATCGAGAGTAGCAGAACCCCGAGTGTGTCCAACAAGGCACCGGCCATCCAGTTCAGCTCGGACCCCGCAGCATTCAGATAGTCCCCGAGCGCTGCAATCAATTCGTCAAATTCCTCTGCAAAGGTACCGGACGGGCCAGGTGATCCGCCGCCGACAGAAGCCACAAGGGCCCCGGCAATGCTGTCGATTCCGTTCAGTATTGCTGAGGCAAGCGCATTGAACTGGACCCAGTTGGCCGCGAAGACCCCTATCAGTCCGACCTTCACGGCCAGCCAAAAGGCAGTTCGGCCGTCCATGGCGCGATACTGGTAGATCATGTTGATGAAGACCAGAATGACAACCAGTGTTGTGCCCAGAACCAGCAACGTGCCGACCGTTGCTGCGACCGCACCAAACTGACTTTCGGCAGCGGTATCTAGATACCCTTCGGCCGTTTCCACGAAGTAGGTGACGACACTCATGGATTGCTACCAGTTGCCAGCTGCTTCGCAGATTGGCATGGCGGCGCGGCGCAGTTCATTTGCCTGCCGTCGGTATTCGGACGTCGCTTCGACAACGTCCCAGTATTCAGATGAAGCATAGCGCTCGGTGTAGAAGCGTACGGCGTTCTCCCAAGTTGGATACCGTGTGGGACAGTTGCAGTTTTGCGAGTCTACGACGCGCTCCATGCTTTGAGCCCGATATATCTGTTGGATCAAAAGGCGCTTATAGGATTCGCGCACATTGATGTTCTGCATCCATTCCGGCTCGGGTGGTTGGTCTGGACAAACATTTGGGTGGTTGTCGAGCGTCGGGATCAGGTTCCGCTCTGCTACGCCAGCAGTTGTGCCAAAGATCAAGAGCAGGCCAGCGACTGCAATAATCTGTGTCATTCCGATGCCGCCTTCATTGTACCAGTCTCACGCTTCAAGAAAGTGGTGTAGCCGTAATCGCCGGCTTCGGCGGTGATGACCTCCCATCCTTCCGCGCCGCGCTGATTCAAGACACGTCGCATCTCGTCGTAGTCCTTTTGCTTCTTCACCGGAAAGGACAGGATATCGTATTCAAAGGTCTTCATGGGGAAATTCCAATCTCAGTTGCGCCGGGCAGGTAGAATTCGGTGATGCCGCGTTTGCCGTCATGGCGACCGGCCTGGATGATCACATCGATGGAGTTCTCGATGTACTGGATCATGTCGGCATAGGTCATCGGGATTTCTGTCTTGAGGGCCGCGATCGCGAGACGCTGCACGGCCAGTTGCGGGGTTTCGGCATGGAGCGTGGTCATGGAGCCGCCATGGCCGGTGTTGATGGCTTCCAGAAAGGTCATGGCCTCCTTGCCGCGCACCTCGCCGAGGATAATGCGGTCGGGGCGCATGCGCAGCGTCGCGGTGAGGAGCACATCGGCGGATTGGAATTCTGCGTCGCGATTGGCGATGAGGGTCACGGCATTGGGCTGGGTCGGCAGCAGCTCGGCGGCTTCCTCGATGGTGACGATGCGTTCCTCGGCCGGTACGTGAGAGAGGATCTTGCGCGCAGCCACGGTCTTGCCGGTGGAGGTGCCGCCCGAGACGATCATGTTGAGCTTGTTCTCGACGCAGAAGGCCAGCGCATCGTCGATCACGCCCGCGGCCACCACCGCGCGCAAGGCACGCTTCTTTTCCACGCGCAGGTCTTCGAGCTTGCGTTCTTTGCCATAGAGAAAATCGAGCGCAATGCCCTCGAGTGGCAGGCTTGAGAAGAACCGCAGGCTGATCGACATGGCCGAGAGCACGGCGGGCGGGGTGATGACCTGTGCCCGGATCGGGCGACCCTTGTAGGTGATCGAGACCGAGACGATGGGGCGGTCCTTGCTCATCGTGGTATTGGCCGATGAGGCGATCTGGTTACCGAGGTCCCTGACCTGAACGCCGGTCAGCCTCTGGTCCAGCGCGCGCATGAAGTGATCGCCCTGGAATTCGCCCCAGCAGGTCCCGTCGGGGTTGATGCAGATCTCGATGACATCGTCGCGGGCGGCGGCGTCGATCCGGTCGAGCGAGGTTTCGAGATAGCTCAGCGACATGGGCTCAGAATATCTCCAGATCGCGGTCGACCATGACCGTGACGCGGGCGCCCTGGTCGACATAGATGACGGGGCCGATGGAGAGATAGTCGCCGATGACGCTGTCCGTCGCATCTGCCAGATCATCACCCACGTCTTCGAAAACGTCGGCGGCAGTCTCATCCTGGACCTCGGATGCGGCGGCACTTGGCGCGGCCGAAATCAGCGAGATCAGGGCGGCCGACCCGAAACGCTCGGCAAAGCGCGTGTCTATGAGCCCGGTGACGCCAGAACGGCCCAGTTCATCGCCCCCGAACGAGCTGATCTGGACGGTCTGGTTGTCGGGCAGGATAATCCGATCCCAGGCGATCGTGACGCGGCGCTGCGCGATATCGACGCCGGCGCGGTAGCGCCCGATGAGACGGGATCCGCGGGGGATCAAGAGGCGCGCGCCATCGACGCTGTAGACATCCTCGGACACCACGGCACGGGTCTGGCCGGGCAGCGAACTGTCAAGCGCAGTTTCCATGACGGCCTGGATCATGGTGCCCTGTAGAATCGTGTTGGAGGGATTGGCGATCACCTCGGCCTGCGTCACGGTGGAGGGCAACGCACCATTCAGCACGAAATCCGTCACCTCGCCAAAAGTGCGTTCGGTCAGAGCCGTTTCATTCGCTCCGGACGTGCCGCCAAATGCAATGGTGGGCGAGGCGATGCGCCGCTCCTGGAAGGCGCGTTCCTCCGCGGCGCGGCGCTCCAGCTCGGCCATGCGCCGTGCCTCTTCCTCGCGGCGGAGCCGTTCTTCCTCCCGCGCGCGCAATTCGTCCTCGGTAGGACCGACGGGTGCCGGAAGCGGGCGGTTCGCCTCGAGCTGCGCAAGTTCGAGGTCCATGCGGATTTGCTCCAACTCCCGATCACGGGCAGTGAGTTCGTCTCGGAATTGCTGCTGTGCGGCTTCCGAGGCGGCTTGTAGTGCCGCGATCTGAGCGGTCAGCGCGTCGATCGCCTCTGCGGCGGCGGTGTCTTCCTCGACGACCGGTTCGGGGGCGTTTCGCAATTCCTCGATCTGAGCCTGCAGGGCGGTGATCTGCGCCAGAAGCTCGGCATTGGGCTCAACGGGGTCTGGTCCGACGAACACAACCTCGGGCTCGGGCGGGGGCAAGGTCTCGATAGCGCCAAAGCCGTCCCCCTCGTTTTGGAAGACGTCCGGGGTGGCCGTCGGCAAGGCTTCCTCTTCGTCGGGCTGTGAGAGGAGATAAAGCAGGGCACCACCCGCGCCGATGACGAGGACTACGATCAGCGCGAGAAGGGGCGACCGGCGCTGCGCCGCCGTGGGGGCGCGGGCACTGCCTTTCTCAAGGGCGGCGAGGCGTTTTTCCAGCTCGGTGTTCCCGGTATCGCTCATGAGGTGGCCTCCGCGGGCGGGATCGCCTCGATGCAGACCACCTCTTCGCCAAGTCGCAGGACCCATTGGTGGTTCACGCCGCTGACGCGGATCACGCCGTCTTCAGGAGTTTGCGTGTTGACCGTGCGCTCGCGACCGCCTGCGTAGCGGAAGATCGCGGGCACAGGCGCGTTTCTTGGAAACGCGAAATACGTGAACGTCCCGTCATCCCAGACACGGGTGGGGGTGAACTCGGTCCGCGCGCTGGCACCGTAATTATAGTTCGACGCTTGGGCCGCGATGGCACGTGTGGGCCGCGTATTGTCTTCGGGGTAGCGGAACTGGACCACGTAAAAGGTCGGACTGCGGGTCTCCTGGACGTTAAAGTAATAACTGCGCCTGTTCGTGTAGACGGTCACATTGGTATGCACCCCGCGCGCCACCGGCTTGATCGCGAAGGCCTGACCGCCGGGTACGCCGTCGATCTCGAAGCCTTCCGTGTCACCCGCAATGATCGAGCGGATGCTCTCGCCTTCCCCGAACTCGACCGTGGTCACATGGGTGAGCGACACGCTGAGGCGGTAGACCTGACCTTCTTGATATGTTGCCAGCCGCACCCGATTGTCATTGGGCCCGCCACGCGGGATGGCTTCGGCGAAAGCAAAGCCGGGCAACAGGGCAATCAGCAATATGAAAAGTCGAGCAGGGAACAAATTCAATTCTCCAATCTGTCGGAGCGGATGGAATATTCGAGGACCGTGAAGCCGAAGGGGTTGGTCCAGACCTCATCGATGGAGCGGCGGGTCTCGGGACGGAACTCGAAGAGAAGCGTGGCGGTGAAAAGCCCGGTCTGGGTGCCGTTAATGGACGTCAGGCGCTTGCGCAGGCGGACCGTCGCGCGGTTGGTTCCGATCCGGTTGATGCTGAGAATTTCCACGTCGAGCCGGGCATTGGGGCCATAGACGGTCGGTGGATAGTTTTCATTTGCGCTGTTCCATATCTGGCGCAGCCTGCTCTCGGCGGCCCCGTCCGAGCGGCGCAGGACGCTGCGGATGCGCAGATCGTTGTCGAGCTGGTTATAGACCTCCCGGTCGGTCACATAGCGGAAGACCTCCGCCTCGATGATCGCTTGGTTGGCGGTGACGGATGTGGCCCCAACGGACGCCTCGGGCAGGGCAAAACCAGTGGCGGGATCATACGGGACAACGACGGGGGGTGGGTCGACATCGAGGATCGAGACTGCTGCTGCGCTCAGACAGCCGATGATGCCGAAGACAAGACCTGTCAGACCAAGGCGTTGCCAGAGTCGTTCGCGGCGCAAGGCACCGTAGACCAGTTCTTCCTCGATGATTTCTTGTTCAGTCGCCACCCGTCATGCCCCCACGATCAGTCTGCCTGGAGGTCCGGTAGCGTGAAATCCATGAAGCGCTGTTCCTCGGCGATGGTGGCGGCGTCGATCACGCCGCCGGTGCCGTCACCCACGGTTTGAATCGCTTCCAGTTGCCACATCGCCACGAGGGCGATGGCCAATTCAGCGGTCACGCGCGTGTTGAGATCGATGCTTTCCTTGAGTTCGTCCATGTCGTCGATAAGCCCCACAAGACGGTCGACCCGCTCGAGCGATTGGCCGGCATCTTCATAGCTGTTCTGGGCGGCGGCTGAGACGAGCGCGCCGGTTGTTGCCTGCGTCGCCACGCGGTTGGCCCCGGAATTGCCGCTCGTGGCCATTTCCGAGAGCGTGTCTTCATCGAAGCCGAGATCGGCCAGCACCCGGTCCATCTGGGTTTCGATCTCGCCTGCGCCGGAGCCGGAGAGGCCAGAGAAGTCTCCGGTCTTGATCGCCTCAATCGTGGCGAGGATGTCCCCGAACTCCTGGTCGAGCAGACCGTTCAACTCGTCTTCCATTTCCGTGCGGATGATTTCCGGCAATTCGGCCAGGCGGGTCAGGGCTTCATATGTTCGTTGCAGCTCCGCAAGTTGTTCCGTGAGTGTGGCAAGCTGTTCGCGGAGCTGCGTCAGCTGCTCATTCTGCAGGATCTCGTCTTCGATCATCTGCCGGAGCTGCTGGATGTTTTGCGCGATGTTCTGGGTGTCGACGACCGGTACACCTTGTGCTGCGGCAGGGGGTATGGCGCCGAACTGCAAGCCAACCCCAAGTGTTGTGGCCAAAGCTGTCCTCAAGAGCAGATGTCCCATCATTCAATCTCCCTGATCGTGAAATCCATGAACGCGCCCTCGGCCATGCGGGCGCTGGCCTGTGCCAGCTCTTCGGCAGACAGCACGCGGGTTCGCGCCGCCTGTAGCCGGATGCGTGCGGCGACAAGGCGCACGAGTTCGGCGCGCGCATAGGTGTTGAGCGCGATGCTTTCCTGCACATCCTCGGTTTCAGAGATCCGCTCGACGATGTCCGCGATGCGCAGGGCGCCCTGTCGGATCGCGGTGGGCGAATTGTTGCCATAGAACGCCGCGCCATGCCCGGTGATCGAGAGGTTGGCATTTGCCAGTAACGCGGGGTCGATCGTGCCAAGCGCTTCGATCCCCCCGATACGGGTCAAATAGAGGTTATAGCGTTCGGGGATGACCTGAACGTAGGCTCTAGTCTCGCGGAAGGGTGGCACGCCCCCATATTCGAACACGCGACCGGGGCCGGCGTTGTAGGCCGCGAGGGCGTTGATGATATTGCCGTCAAAGGTGTTGAGCTGGGCCGCCAGATACCGCGCGCCACCATGCACCTGCAGGTAGGGGCTGTCATAATATTCCGGGTTGATACCAAGATCGCTGGCGGTGCCGGGCATGATCTGGGTGAGACCATAGGCGCCGACGGGAGACCGTGCCCCAATCGTAAACCGGCTTTCCTGCCAGATGAGGGCTTGCAGCAACGCGCGCCACTGGACGGGCGAGAGCCCTGCGCGGCCAACTCCCGCAAAGCCGCTGGTCTCTTGGGCGACCCGGATGATGAGCTGCTCGATGTTCTCAGACGCATCCCCGAACATCTGCGCACCGCCGGGATTGGGATCGATTTCTCCCGTGCCATAGACGGCTTCCACGGCGCGGTGGGGATCGCCGCTGCCGCTTTCCAGCCCCGAGACCATGGCGGGCAGGCCCTGACCGCCGAAGCTGGTCTGGGCATCGAGGATGCGTCGGAGGGTTTCCAGCTGCTCCCGTTCGATCTCGGCGATGAGTTCGCGCACGGCAAGCTTGTCGGCCTGAACAGCCAAGTCTGCCTCGCGATCACCCGTTTCTACGATATCGCGTGCAGTCAGCCCGCTGTCATTGGTTGGCACGCCTTGGGACAGGGCGAGACCGGGCAACAGGCAAAGCGCCAGGATATGGGGCAGCCTAGACGTCAACGTCACCCTCCGGTGCGCCGAGGGGCGTGAAGCTGCAATCCGGCGCGACGGGTGCCGTGGACGCAAGGAATGTGAAGCAGTTCGCCTGCGGCTCCCGGTACTGGGTGCAGGAGGCCAGCGCGCCGAGCGCAGCCAAAGCGATAAGAATACGGATCATGAAAGTCTCCAGAAGTCCGGGCGGTTGCGGTAATCGGATCCGACGAGCGCCTCGCCTTTCTCCATGCCGCCGAGGATGGTGAGATTGGGCCCGAGGGCGCTAAGACCTGCATCGACGACGATGGAGCCCTGGTCATCACGGATCAGCGCAAGGCGGCTGTCGCTCCCGGTGTTGAGAAGCACATCGAGTTCCTTCTCATAGAGATTGAGCATCGCGTAATCGGCGGCATGGGCGCGGATGTTTGGGAGCAGGATCTGCGTCGGCACGGCCTCGATGATGGTCTTGCCCGTGCGCGTGCGCTCCAATTGGCTCGCGTATTGCGTCATCATCACCGCGACGGTGTTCTGCTTGCGCGCGGTCACCAGCCAGTTCGAGAGCCGTTCGGCGAAATACGCATTGTCAAGCGCCTTCCAGGCCTCGTCGATCACGATGATGGTGGGGCGGCGGTCCTCGATCTCGCGCTCGACCCGGCGGAAGAGATAGGAGAGGACGGCCATCCGTTCTTTCTCGGCCTCGCTGTCGAGAATGCCGGTGAGATCGAACCCGACGACATCGCCTTCGAGCGAGAACGTGTCTTCCAGCGTCTGCCCGAAGATCCAGCCATAGCGGCCCTCTTCGGTCCACTCGAGCAAACGCTGGTGCAGATCGCCGCCATCGTCGGTGGAGACAAAGAGCGATGCGAAATCCCGCCAGTTCCGTAGGGCCGGGTTTGTGGCCTGCGCGTTCTGGCGCACGACTTCCTGGATGCGGTTGGTCTGCGCAGGGGTCAGAGGCTTGTCGGCGCGGTAGAGCAGTGTGGTGAGCCAGTCCGAGAGCCACGCGGTGCCCCGCGCATCGGTCTCGGTCCAAAGTGGATTGAGACCGGTGGGCTGGCCTGCTTTCAGGGAGGCGTAGCGCCCGCCATTGGCGCGGACCGCCATCTCCATACCGAGACGGTAATCGAAGACGAAGATCCGCGCCCCTGCTCGACGGGCTTGCGTCATGAGAAAAGCGGAAAGCACCGACTTGCCCGATCCGGGCCGTCCCATGATCAAGGTATGCCCGCTGGTGGGTTCTTTCTTGGGGCTGCCTTGCTCGTGATAAGAAAACCGGTAAGCGCTCTGTTCGGGCGTGGGCAGATAGGTGATGACCTTCCCCCAAGGGGTTTTCTGAGCAGGTTTGCCGAGCTGCGTCCGATGAAACGCCGCGAAGTCGGCGAAATTACGGTTGGTGATCGCACTGGCACGCACGCGTTTCGGCTGGTTGCCGGGATGCTGACTGAGGTAGTGGGCTTTGGCCGCGACCCGCTCGCCGATCATCTTCACGCCTTCGGCGGCAGCGGCGTTGACGATCTCGGCGCTGAGCGTTTGCAACTCGTCCAGCGTATCGCAGAAGATCGTCACCACCATGTGGTGCTCGCCGAAGCTCTGGCGTTTGGCCTCCAGATCATCGGCGGCGATGTCGAGCGCTTCCATCAGCGACAGGGCCGCGTCCTGGGAGGCCTGCATCTGGCGCTTTTGCCGCTTGATGCGGCCTGCCATGAGGTTCGAATTGATCGGCGTGAAGGAATGGGTGACGATCATGTCGACCGGCAGGTTCAGCATGTCGAAAACGGTGCAGGAGGTGCCTTCCGAGTATTCCCCGATGGTGAAACTCTTGCCGTAGCGGTGTCCCACGACGCCTTCGGAGAGCTCGAAGTGATCGCCTTGAAACGTCACTCGCGTGTTGGCGACGTTGAAGGACAGGAAGCCATAGGTGTTCGCCGGATAGAGCGGCAGTTCCTGGCCAGTGTTGAGGGCCCCCAGAAAGCCGATCAACTCGCCGGACTTGGCCGAAAGCACACGTGGATTCAGCTCCGTCAGGCCAGACAGGAACACGTTCACGGCCTCGCCCAATCGGCGAAGGCGCTTCTCGGTCGCTTCCTTGAGGCGATCCGGCGCGCTGCGGTTCAGGAATGGCAGGACGCTTTTTGGAGGCGGGCGATGGATGATCGTAAGGGTGAGCGTCTTGTCGCGCAGCCCGCTGGTCTCTAGCTTCTTGCGCCAGAGCCGGTCGACTTCTCCCGCGAAACTGTCCTCGCGCAGCGGCTCGAGGTCCGGCGTGATCGCCTTCGAGACCTTATGGACGTAATAGCTGAACTCCGGCCCCAATTGCGCAATGATCCGGGCAAAGAGCGCGGTCACCTTGTCGAGATAGGCGTCATCGGTCGTGTAGCTATTGACCCCGTCGAGCCGGATGCACTGGAAAAGCTCGTTGACCCGGGTCCGCACGGTCTGGTCATCGACGAGGCTCACATAGGGCAGCATGTGCGCGAGGCGGGTCTCGTGCGCGTACCAGTCCGGCGTCATCGTGCGGAGATCAAGCGCGGCTTCACGGGGCATAGCTGTCCCCGCCGTGGATGGAGCGGTTCCGCGTGGGCGGCGTCTCTTGCAGCGCCGTCATCATCACGTCGATGAAGCGTGGGTCCCAATCCGCAGCCTTCCAGAGCACCGGGTAGAGCAGGGCCGCCACACCCAGCACCGCGATGTGCTGGACCCAGACGAACAAGAGCACCGAGCCGAAAAGCCAGACCATCGCGTACATGATGGGCAGGCCCAGAAGCTTGGGCGGGCGCACGAGGCCGAGAAAGAGAGGCGAGCGCTCAGCCACCGGCGAAAACTGCGGCAACGATAGTGGGAGCGGCGGCAACACCGGCAATGCCGACGAGAACCCAGAGGGCCTGTCGCAGATCGATGATATTGAAGAACCAGCTGAGGAACACGCCCAGAACGGCGAGTGTGGCGATCACGACGCCGAGCGGGCCGGTCAGCGCATCAACGATGCCCTGCAACAGGCTCTGAATCGGGGAAAGATCAATGCTTTGCGCAAGCGCAGGCTCAGCGAATACCAGAAAGAGCGCCAGCGAGGCGACAAAGAGGTGTGAAATCCAACTTGTTTGGAAAAAGCGGTATCGCCAATGCACTGCCGCGCTGCGCGCTCTCGTGACATTGCCGATAAGTGTTTTTAGGAATGATTTCCAAAAAGGCTGGGACATCATGAATTTGATCCTTCCAATCGGGCTACGACGGCCATGACGCGGGCCACGTGGTTCTGGGTTTCTCGGTAAGGGGGAATGCCGTCATACTGGCGGACCGCATCGGGTCCGGCGTTGTAGGCTGCGAGGGCGAGACGCGGATCGCCGAAGGCCCCCAGCATCATCGCGAGGTAGCGGGCGGAGCCGTCGAGGTTCTGCAGCGGATCACGCGGGTCGACGCCCAGATCACTGGCCGTGGCGGGCATTAACTGGCCAAGGCCAATGGCACCTGCACTTGAAATCGCATTCTGCCGATAGGCGCTCTCAACCTCGATATTGGCTCGATAGAGAGCCAGCCAATCCGTCACGGAAAGCCCCGCGCGACGCAGGCCGGGATGGCCGGCATAGCGCAAGGCCGTGGTCTGAATCCCAGAGAGAACATCGGCGCGGGGCAGGGGAGTCAGGCGGGCAAAGGCCGCAACTTGGACGCCCTCTTGCTCGGACTCTACCTCGCCGAGGATCGCGATCCCATCGGAGGCCGAACCCTGACCAATCCCGTCATTGTAGTTTCGAGCAAAGCTGCTTTGGGAGCGCGACGGGGTAAGAGAGCCGTCGCTATCCATGACCAGGACTATTTGCGCGGAGGCTGGCATGGCGACCAGCCAGAGGCAGACGAGGTTAGTTGTCAGCGCCCTTGTCTGATGGGGCTTTGTCTGGCGGGGCGAGTTTATGCGTGCGGCTTGTTCCCGCCTCAAGCGGCAGGTCGACATGCGCAAAACCAAGGCCAATGAAGAAAGACACCACGCCGGAGACCGTCTTGAACTCGCGGATCTTGATATCGTTGTAGGTCGTCCGCGTGCGGGCGGTGACGAGGAGCTTTTCCACCCCGTCATCAGAGACAACACGCATAATCCAGACCCCGTAATAGCTGGGGCCTTTCTTATGTGCCGTCTCCTGGCACAGGATTTCTGCACAATAGCCGCTTTCCACGAGTTCGCGGAACCTGGCTTCCGTAACCACATTTGGTGCTTCGATGTCCCAGTTCATGGCCCGGCTCACGCTTTCTTCAATGGCGCGACCCTAGGCATTTTCACTTGAAGCCCAGAGTTACGATAGTATACTTTCAACCGCAAGATGTAATATCATGCATCAGCTGTAGTTTAGTCACGCGGACACTAGTCACGGCTAGTGTCCGCGATCAAGGAGATAACAGGTTTGACAAACCCAAGGTTGACTGGACTGCTGCCATTGCAATCTGTGGTCCCTCTGATCTGCGTTCCCGGGCTGGTTTTGGCGGAATCCTGCTTCGCCCCAACCCGTCCTTTTCTACCAAGCGATTCGCTGGCGGCGCGGGAATATGCGGACATCATCCGTGGCGATTTCGAAGATTACATCCAGGATATCCAGAACTACTTCCGTTGCCTCGACGGTGAACGGGCCCGTGCCTTCGAGGAAGCGCGCGAAGTCAGCGAGGACTATGGCCGATTTCTGCAATTGGTAGGGGATTGATGGGCGACCTCGGGAGCATCAGACTTGCAGCCCATGGAAACCAGACGCCGATAACGCCCTCATATATCTACTTTTTAGATAACAGATTTCATCCGCTAGCGACGTTACAAAAGGTATGTGACGCGTGGCAAAGACAATCAGAAGCACGGGACAGGTGGCACTCTGCCAAGCGTTGGTCGACGCCCGAATCAAGGCAGGCCTTGGACAGGCTGAATTGGCGACTAAGCTCAGATGCCACCAATCCCTCATTGCCCGCCTTGAAAGCGGCCAGCGCCGGGTCGACGTCGTCGAGCTGGTTGTCCTCGCCCGCGCCATCGGCTTTGACCCCTATGAGGTTCTCGGGATCGTTGAAGCCGCCACGGAGCCCGACCATAGGATTTGAGAGCAATGCAAATTTGGGGCGTACCGCTTTGGATGTCCCTTCGTGAAATCCGCTACCTCAAGGAAGAGCAGTTAGCCAACATCCACCAATTGCGTCATGCTGTGCAGGCGAAGCCTGAGAACACGATGCCACGATTGCAGCGCCAAAGTGCAGGAAGTCAGTAAACAGTGGACGATGATAATGGTGAAGGCGTCGCGATTGCCAATCTGATCGGGACCGACGGGCGCAGCGTTGTTGGTTGGGTTTATAGCTGGACTACAGGCGCGCACGCGGTGATGTGGGACGTCCATGGACCCCAGCCGGTATCAAAAATCCGGCCGGATATAAGTGACGAACAGAAGCAAGAAATCGACTTCGAGGCGCTCATGCGGATCGGAAGAGACGAGGGCGGGTGAGGAGGGCTACCCTGCGGCGTTTGCCGAAATGCCGAACCGTACTGCGACGACTAACGCGCGAGGTGGCATTGCACATGTCCGCGAAACCAATCTTACAGTCCGAGCCATTTCGCGTAAGTTCAGTAGTTCACCTGTTCAAAGCCGTAGTTGCCCTCGTAGTCACGCCAGTCGACGAAAACGGATTGATGATAGATACTGGGGCAATTCTGGCCCCATCGTTCGAGACCGGCATGGGCGGCTGGTAGGGCGGTTATGGAGGACCTCTGCCAGGCGAAGTCACCTTGCGTTCCATATGTGCCGAGGACCACGGTGGCACTACGGTTGCAATCGCCGTCGCGTCCGGATTCGTGCTGTCGCGCATACCGGACATCAAAGACGCGAATGGACTGCACGAAGTTGAACTCAGGTCCGCTGATATCGATGTCCGCGCGATCTTGAACGAGCCGGAGGGCCTGCTCGGCGGGAACAAGGTAGTCCGGGGCTTCTGAGGTGCGCCAAGCGGCCGCAATTGGGTCAGCGGTATCGCGCGCTGGATAGGATTGTCGCAGACCAGTGCTGTTGTACTGGAAGAACGCTTCAAAGATGCGGTCTGAACTGTTTGGTGCTGGAGCGGTCTCAAAGGAAGCGCCCATAGGGCAGCGCCAGATTTGAAGCGGAGGTTCCACCGGCCAAGGCGTAATTCGTCGGATGAATTCGGCGCGTGCTCGGGCGCAAGGAACGGAAGCAGGCCAGCCGCCAGACAAGCACAAGAGGATCGCGCAATCGATCGGGTATGTCTGCGCGCGAGCGGGCATCGGCAGCAAAGAACTTGTCACAGTCAAAGCGACTGCGACCGACGGGAGGAGCTTCTTAAATAGATGACGCATGCTGAGGGCCCTCTGTGACTAGGCTCAGCATATCTACGATAATATACTATCGCAACACTAAGATTTTGGACCGGTAAGAGTTATTATGTAATATATTGGCAGTATCAATCAGCTTTCCTTCGCTAATCAGCAATCCAAGCTTGACCTTCCCGTTGCTGGAAGCCCCATCTTAGGAGTTGGCATCATTTTGGAGGGCTAGAGCATGATACAGGTAACAGAACCGCACCCGCAAGAGCGGTCATCCGATCAGGCCAAGGATCCAGTTTGCGGCATGTCCGTCACTATGTCTCCGGAGGCCCGTCAGGCAAATTATGACGGTGAAACCTTCTACTTCTGCTCCGATAAGTGCCAGACCAGGTTCGAGGCCGATCCGATCTACTATGCCTCAGGTACGGCATCGGATCACAGCATGACCCCGAAAGCCGGGACTCAGTACACCTGCCCAATGCACCCCGAGATAGTTCGTGACGAGCCCGGCGCCTGTCCGATCTGCGGCATGGCGCTTGAACCGATGGTGCCGTCGGATGAACCCAGCGAAGAACTGACCGACTTTACCCGCCGAATGTGGATCAGTGCCGCCGCGGCCGTTCCTCTGGTTATCTTGACTATGGGAGAGCTGGTCGGTCTGCCGGTCCGGGACTGGATCGGGCATCAACTGGCGACATACCTCGAGTTCCTGTTGGCGACGCCGATCGTGCTGTGGGCGGCGAAGCCGTTTTTCGTGCGGGGTTGTGCGTCGATCGTGAACCGCTCACCCAACATGTGGACGCTGATCGCGATTGGTGTCGGCGCGGCATATCTCTATTCGCTGGTCGCCACGTTCCTTCCTGGTGTGTTTCCGGACGAGTACCGAATGGGCGCGGGTGTCGGCACCTATTTTGAAGCTGCCGTCGTCATCATCACTCTGATTTTCGTCGGGCAAGTACTGGAATTGCGGGCGCGGGAACGGACCGGCGATGCCATCCGGGCGCTGCTCGATCTGGCCCCGAAAACCGCGCGACGCATTCTGCCCGACGGTACGGAATACGACGCACCGCTGGAAAACATCGTTGAGGGAGATCGCCTGAGGGTTCGCCCAGGTGATGCGGTCCCCGTTGACGCCAAGGTTGTTGACGGAACGTCATCCATCGACGAGAGCATGATAACCGGCGAGCCGTTGCCGGTCGAAAAAGGTCCGGGCGATACGGTCACCGGCGGCACAATCAATAAGATCGGCTCCCTTGTCATAGAAGCCGCCCGTGTAGGTGCCGACACGATGCTGAGCCAGATCGTCGAGATGGTCTCGAACGCGCGGCGATCCCGTGCACCGATCCAGGGGCTCGCGGACCAGGTTTCTTCCTATTTCGTGCCGACCGTTGTCGTGGTCGCCATCCTTTCCTTCGCCGCTTGGCTCGGCTTCGGGCCCGAACCGGCACTCGTCTTTGCTATCGCCTCGGCGGTGTCAGTGCTGATCATCGCCTGCCCCTGTGCTCTGGGTCTGGCGACCCCGATTTCGATCACGACGGCCGCAGGTCGCGGTGCGCAGGCGGGTGTCCTGATCAAGGACGCCGAAGCGCTGGAACGCATGGCCAAGGTCGATACGCTGATCGTCGATAAGACCGGCACCCTGACCGAAGGCAAGCCGACGCTAACCGATGTGAACGCTTTGGACGACGAGTCCGAAGAAACCATTCTGACCCTCGCGGCTGCCTTGGAAAAAGGCTCCGAGCACCCGCTGGCGGAGGCCATCGTCGAAGGTGCGAAAGAGAGAGGTATCAAAGTCGGCAATGCCGAGAACTTCGAAGCCGTGACCGGCAAGGGTGTGAGCGGAACCGTCTCGGGCCGCGCCGTCGCGCTTGGTAACACCGCGATGATGCGCGACATGTCCCTCGACACCTCCGCAGCAGAGGAGGCAGCAGATGTTCTGCGAAGCGAAGGCAAGACGGCCATGTTCGTGGCCATAGAAGGAAAACTGTCCGGCATCGTCGCCGTCGCCGACCCGATCAAGGAAACGACGGCCGAGGCCATCAAGCAATTGCACGAGGCGGGCCTGCGGATAATCATGGCTACGGGTGATAACGAACGCACAGCAAGGGCCGTGGCGCAGCGTCTTGGCATCGACGAAGTACGAGCCGGCGTTCTCCCGGAAGACAAAAAGGCACTGGTGGACGAGCTCCACGCGAATGGCAAAAAGGTCGCCATGGCCGGCGATGGTGTCAACGACGCGCCTGCCCTCGCTGCAGCGGATGTCGGCCTTGCAATGGGTACGGGTGCGGACGTGGCGGTTGAAAGCGCGGGCATCACTCTCTTGCGCGGCGATTTGAACGGTATCGTCAAGGCACGGACGCTGGCCGTGGCGACGATCCGTAACATACGCCAGAACCTGTTCTGGGCCTTTGCCTACAACACGCTCGGTGTGCCCTTAGCTGCGGGCGTGCTCTACCCGGTATTCGGGCTGTTGATGTCGCCCATGTTCGCCGCCGCCGCAATGAGCCTCTCGTCGGTCTCGGTCATCGCGAACGCGCTCAGACTACGGCGATTGAGGCTTTAGACGATCCGCGTATTGAGCGTGAAGCTGGACGACACTTCTATTTCAGCAAAACGTGTATTGCTGATCTATGAGAACTTCAGCATAGTATGTTGCATGTTATTCAAAACGCGCCTTTTTCTGGTTGCTCTGTTGGTTGGCGCTGTTCTGGTGCAAATCAATCTTGCGTCCATTTCAAGCGTGGACCCAGCGCCTGAAATGGCCATGCAGAGCGATTGCTGCCCGAGTGATTGTCCGGATATGCCGGAATGCGATGCTGCCTGCATTTCCACGACGCAATGTCGTGTGGTCCCGATCGTGGCCGGGCTCGAACGGGTGATCCTGGCGAACCTGCCTCGCTCCGGACGTGCCGGGTTCTTGCGGACCGAGGCGACGGCGATCCTGCAACACGCGGACGGCGGATTGCAAAGACCGCCCAAGGCATAGCGGTTCTGGTGCTTGTCGCACCAAAAGCCGCGCGCCGATGTAACGTTTAGACCAGTTCCAGGTCGATACGATGGTCGGCGTTCCCGTTGCCCGTCAATACAGGCGTATCATGCCCCGTTATATTCACAGCGCCCTTGCTGCCCTCGTGGTCGCAGCCCAGCTTTCCGTGCCGGTGGCACAGGCCGCTGCATCTGATTACATTCTCGTTCTTGTCGAGACGACTTATGCCTTCGGAGACGATGCGGTTCTAGAAGTTCGTCTGATTGATACCCGCACCAATGCGCCCGTGGAGGGCGCCGTCATCTTTGCCACAAGGTTGGATATGGCGCCGGACGGGATGGAGACGATGACTTCACCGGTCTTGGCGTTACCCGGCGAAGAGCCGGGTCTCTATCGCTTCTCTGCCGATCTGACGATGGACGGAAACTGGCGCTTTTCCGTTGCGGCCAAGGTGCAGGGCGAGATGGAAACCGTTCAGGCACAGATCGTGATCGAGGTACAGCCATGAGCGCCTTTGGCAAACTGGTGCTGATCGCCGTCGTTGGCAGCGCGGCTGGATGGGTTGGCCTTGCGGCGGGCGGCAAAGGCTGGACGCCTGCGATGCTGACGGATGTGGCGCAGACGCAGCTCACAGCACTTTTGGGACGTAGAGCTGATGCGATGCCGGCCGAAATCCGATCGGCGATGGGCCCGATTATCTACTATCGACACCCTGACGGTCTTGCCGAGTGGTCCGCGGTGCCGACCGACACCGTCGATGGCAAGGCGTTTCTGCCGGTGCTGGCAAGCGAAGATGTGTCGTTTGACCCAGAGGCGCCCAACCCCCTAGAGGCGAAAATTGGCGAACGAACCGTTCTCTACTACCGGCATCCGATGGGCCTGCCCGATACGTCGCCGGTGCCTAAGCAGGATTCCATGGGCATGGACTACCTTCCCGTTTTTGCCGATGAGGCAAAAGATGCCGGATCGGTGACGGTATCGCCCGGCAAACTACAGCGCACCGGCGTACGTACGTCAGTTGCGGTGCTCAAGCCCATGGCAATGACGGTGCGAGCGCCGGGGATCGTCGCGCTGGATGAGCGTCGGGTAAGCGTCATTTCATTGCGTGCAGATGCTTTCATCGAAGAAGTTGAGGATGTAACGACCGGATCAATCGTTGAAGCGGGCGAACCGCTGGCGATGCTCTATTCTCCGGATATCGTCTCGGCGGCCGCACAGTATGTTTCGGACCTGCGAAGTGGTGAAGGGCGCGTGGAAGGCAGCCGTCAAAGGCTGGCAAACCTGGGAGTTCCCGTGTCAGTGATCGACAAGATCGCGGCGGACAGGCGTGCGCCGGTGCAAATCAGCCTGATGGCACCGCGGTCGGGCGTGGTTCTGGAACGAATGGCCGTCGAAGGCATGATGTCCGAGGCTGGCGAAACGCTGTTTCGTATTGCCGATACCTCGGTTGTCTGGGTCTTTGCGGACGTGCCGGAATCCGCTCTGATCGGCCTTGCGGACGGAAACGCGGCCACGATCACCTTTCCCGGCCTGCCGGGCGAAACCTTCAGCGGCTTGATCGACAAGATATACCCTGAGGTCGATATGCAGACCCGAACTGCACGCGTCCGCATCGATCTGCCCAATACTGAGGGACGCCTGCTGGTCAACATGTTTGCTGATGTGGCTTTGGCGACGGGCGACGGCGCGCCCGTGGTGCAAGTGCCGGAAACGTCAGTGATCGACACCGGCGATCGCCAGGTGGTGATCCGGGACATGGGAGAGGGTAAATTCGCGCCGCAGGATGTGGTCGTGGGGCGACAGGCCTCCGGAATGGTGGAAATCCGCGAAGGTATTGCCGAGGGCGACCGGGTCGTCACCACCTCGACCTTTCTGATCGACGCGGAAAGCAACCTGAACGCCGCCCTGGCTGCGCTGGCCTCCCCGGAGGCAAGCGAATGATCGCGCGTGTCATCGAATGGTCCGCCCGGAACCTTGTTCTGGTGTTCTTTGCCACGGCCCTGATCATCGCCGCCGGGGTCTGGTCACTGCGCAACTTGCCGATCGACGCTATTCCCGATCTGTCGGACGTGCAGGTGATCGTGCTGACCGACTACCCGGGCCAGGCCCCTCAGGTGGTGGAGGACCAGGTCACTTATCCGCTGACCTCGGCCATGCTGACGGTGCCGCGATCCCGCGTCGTGCGCGGGTTTTCGTTCTTCGGCATTTCCTTTGTCTACATCATCTTCGAGGACGGCGTTGACCCGTACTGGGCGCGGTCGCGCGTGCTGGAATACCTCAACGCCGCAGCGGCTCGCCTGCCGGACGGGGTGACACCAGCCCTTGGTCCGGATGCGACGGGGGTGGGCTGGGTCTACCAATATGCGATCACCGGCGAGAACCTGAGCCTTGCTGAATTGCGGTCGTTGCAGGATTGGGTAGTGCGTTTCGGGGCCAGCCGTGCAGAGGGCGTGTCCGAAGTGGCCAGTGTCGGTGGCTTCGTTAAGCAATACTCGGTCACAGTTGACCCGGTCCGGATGCGCGCGCAGGGGATCACGCTGTCTGATATCGGCAAGGCCATCTCCGAGAGCAACATGGACACCGGCGGGCGCACGGTGGAGCTGTCCGAGTTCGAATTCATGGTGCGCGGACGCGGCTATCTGGCGGGGACCGAGGATATCGGCAACATCACCCTGCGCAGCATTGGCGGGGTGCCGATCAACCTGAAAGACGTCGCACGGATCGAAATCGTCCCCAGCGAACGCCGCGGCATCGCCGAGTTGAACGGTGAGGGCGAGGTCGCCAGTGGTATCGTGCTTCAGCGGGTGGGTGCCAATGCGCTGGATGTGATTGAAAACGCCAAGGCAGAACTGGACGTGGTGGCCCAAAGCCTGCCGGAAGGAGTCGACATCGTGCCGGTCTATGACAGGTCCGACCTGATCCTGTCGGCAATCGAGACGTTGAAAACAACGCTGCTCGAAGAAAGCCTTGTCGTGGCGGGGGTAACGATCATTTTTCTGTTGCACGTCCGCTCCGCCCTCGTGGCGATCATCATGCTGCCTGTCGGATTGCTCATGGCCTTCACGGCAATGAAATTTCTCGGGATCGGGGCCAATATCATGAGCCTCGGCGGCATTGCCATCGCGATCGGCGCGATGATCGACGCGGCCATCGTGATGATCGAAAATGCGCACAAACACCTCGAACGGGCCGCCCCTGACAAGCCACGCATCCAGGTGCTGATCGAAGCGGCAAGCGAGGTCGGCCCCGCGCTGTTCTTCAGCTTGCTGATCATCACTGTCTCGTTTCTGCCAATCTTTTCGCTTGAAGGACAGGAGGGACGCATGTTCGGCCCGCTCGCCTACACCAAAACCTTCTCGATGGCGGCAGCAGCGTTCCTGTCGGTGACGCTGGTGCCTGCGTTGATGGTGGTTTTCGTGCGGGGTCGGATCATCCCTGAACACAGGAATCCGGTAAACCGCGTGCTAATCGCGGTCTACCGCCCGATTATCAGCGCCGTGTTGAAGGCCAAGAGCCTTACGATCATCGTGGCCATTGCGGCACTGGTAATCACCATCTGGCCCGCGCGCCAGCTGGGGTCTGAATTCATGCCTGTCCTGAACGAGGGCACGCTTATGTACATGCCGACCACGCTGCCCGGGCTTTCGGTCACCAAGGCCGCCGAGCTGATGCAGACCCAGGACCGCATCATCAAGACCTTCCCCGAAGTGTTGTCGGTTTTCGGCAAGGCAGGCCGCGCGCTGACTGCGACCGATCCAGCACCGACGGAGATGTTCGAGACGATCATCCAGCTCCGCCCGGAAGACGAATGGCGTCCCGGTGTCACCATCGAAAGCCTGCGGCAGGAAATGGATGCCGCGCTGCAATTTCCCGGCGTGTCGAACGCCTGGACGATGCCGATCCGGGCGCGAATCGACATGTTGTCCACCGGCATCCGCACACCAGTGGGGATCAAGGTCTTCGGTACCAGCCTGACCGAGATGGAAAAGGTAGCCCGTGAGGTCGAAGCCGTCGTGCGCACGGTGCCAGGAACGACCAGCGCCTATGCCGAACGGGTGATTGGCGGCTATTATCTGGACATCACGCCCGACCGCGCTGCCCTTGGCCGCTACGGTCTGTCGGTGCAGGATGTGCAGGAGGTGATCGGCATGGCATTGGGGGCCAAGGCCATCACGCAGACCGTCGAGGGCCGCGAGCGCTACGACGTCGCAGTGCGCTATCCGGCGACACTGAGGTCCGATCCGGAGGCCATCGGACGCGAGGTTCAAGTGGCGCTGCCGGGCGGTGGCACAATTCCACTCGGGGACGTAGCCACCATCGAACGCACTCGCGGAGCCACGTCGATCCGCACCGAAAACGGACAGCTTGCCGTCTATATCTTCGTCGATATCGTCGGACGCGATCTTGGTGGCTACGTGGCCGAAGCGCAGGCGGCGGTCGCGGCTTCCGTCACCCTGCCACCCGGCTATTCATTGGGCTGGAGCGGGCAGTTCGAGTACCTTGAACGTGCGAAACAGCGGCTGGCCACAGTTGTGCCGTTAACGCTGGCGCTGATCTTTCTGCTGCTTTACCTGAACTTCCGCCGTCTGACGGAAACGCTGATCGTGATGCTGTCGCTGCCCTTCGCGCTGGTGGGCGGCATTTGGCTCATGTGGTTCATGGGCTTCAACATGTCGGTTGCGGTGGCCGTCGGGTTTATCGCGCTGGCCGGGGTGGCGGCTGAAACCGGTGTGATCATGTTGATCTATTTCGATCAGGCGTTGAATGAAGCGCGTGACCGCGCGGGCGGCCGCGACCTGACCCGCGACGAACTCTACGCCGCGATCATGGTGGGTGCAGTAGATCGCGTTCGCCCCAAGATGATGACAGTTGTCGCAATCATGGCCGGCCTAATGCCGATCCTCTGGGCGCATGGAACCGGGTCCGAGATCATGCAGCGCATCGCAGTGCCGATGATCGGAGGTATGGTGTCGTCAACCTTGCTAACCCTGATCGTCATTCCGGCGGTTTATGCCATCATCAAAGGCTGGAGCTTCAAGAAGGCCGGTACAGCGCCTGATTTGGCCCTCGGGCAGGCCGCAGAATAAGGGCAACAGCATTAAGGAGGCATTGGGAATCGAGATGAATGCTTGAAACCTATGGCGTCAGAGCGACTTCAACGACGCGAATGGTGGTACTGCCGTCCGCGCCGCTGATTGGTTGCGTCCAGGCCACAAACGCCCCGGTTCCGCCAAGCGCCATCCTCGGAAAACCGACCGAACCGCCGCCTCGATTGATGTGGAGCGCCTGAGGCGCGACACATCCGGCATCTGGCGTTACGTGGCACATGACGATCGCTTCACCGCCTCCCACATATTCGATCCAGAGCGCCAATGCGCTGCCATCTGCAAATTGCAGGACGTCCACCCGACCTGCGGCTGCGCCGAGGTCAATGCGGAGCGGTTCGTCGAACTGCGCACCGCCATCGTCCGAAAAGGCGATACGAACCTTCGGCTCGTTCTCGGCTGCCGTGAACCAGATAACGGAAATCCTGTCGCCCATGGTATCAATGGCCGGGCCATTGACGGGGCATCCGGCGATTTCCCATCCGTCGTTATGGATCGTGGCGGGCTCCGTCCACTCCCCGTCGGCCTGCCGGACAGCCGATATATCGCGAATTTCATCGGCGGTTCTGTCACGATAGACCGCCACGATGTCGCCTGATGCAGTCCGCGTTGCAGAAGTCTGGCAACAGGTACAGGTGCGCACATCCAACAGGCTTTCTGGCTGCATCGTTCCGTCAAAGTTGATCTGCCGCGCGCGCAACTGCATCGTATTTTCGAAGCTGTCGCCTTCTGTCTGACTGCCATACTCCCGGCCATCCAGCCACAGCGCCGTCAATCCACCAAATTGGTCGGGTACCAACGAAACAAAACCATGCTCACGTTGAGACCTGTCATCGTGAGGGACAATCGAGTCAGTCCAGCTTCTGCCTTCATCTTTGGAAAAAGCGATTTTGACGTCGTATTGGTAATCGCCCGGTCCATTCAGCTCTAACCATTGTGCCGCCAAACCGCCACCAGCAAGCGCCACTACCGAAGGGAAGTCGGCCCAGTTGATGTAAATCTTTGACGATACATTAATTGTGCGGACGTCCGACCACTCACTGCCGTTGAGGATGGCCATGCGAACTTCCGCTTCGGTTCCGCTTTCTTCGGTCCAGCTCAGTAAAACCCTGCCATCCGACAAGGGTGCGAGTGATGGTTCGCGCGCATTGATGCCAACCGGTGATCCGCGGTCGGTCAATCTGAATAATCCGGTTTCCTCCGCGTATGATGCGGTGGACGAAGCGAGCAATGCACCAAGGATCAGAGTCGATGCAGCAGAACATTTACTCATGAACAGAATTTTCCCACCGTTATTGTTTTTCTGTGGCAAACCAAATGCTGATTGACCGTGCGCCAACTCCCCTTCTTTTGACCGACGAAAGTGCCTAGTCAATTCCGTTGGCCCGCTGCAAAGCTCGAATGTACGCCACGATAGCAAGGATGTCTGAGCGCGTCACGCCTTCAACCGCTGGCATGTTGCCAAATTCCCAGTGGTGCGCCCGAACTCCATTCTGCGCTGCAAGGACAAACGCCATGTCGCCGTGGTGGCTGGGTTCATAAATCTTGTGAACAAGCGGAGGAGCGACGCCATCTTGGCCCTGCGCGTTTCGACCGTGGCAAGCGGAACAGACCGCATCATAAGCGCTTGCGCCGATTTGCTCCTGCTCTGTGAAACTGTTTGGTAGCTTGACAGTAGCGAGAGCACCCGCGGAAAGCGCGATGCCCTCCTCCCTCTGGACGCCCGTCCGAGAGTGGCTCGGTTGCACAATGAACCATACTGCTGCAACGACGGCGACCAGAGCGAAAAATATCGCTGCCCATTTCATACTATCAAACTCTTTCATGATGTTGCGATGGCCCCTGCCTTTTTAGAGACGAAGCCGGGTATCTCAGTTGGGCTTGCTCGAATTGACTGACGTCCTGCGGCATGGTGTTGTCTGCTTGAACAATTGCGGATTGCTGGATCGATTTGTTGAAAAAGGTCGTGATTTCGTGGTACCGGATCCGCGTGTCTTCCAGCGTCTGATAGTAATTGAAGAGTTCTTTCAGCGGTGCCGAGAAGTCTTTGTGTGCGGCTAGGACGGCCACCAGGGCACCGAATGTGATACGCCCTTCGATGACGAAATATCCTCCCAATGAGTAGAACAGGAATGGGGTCAGCGCGGTTAGAAAATTGTTGAGGGCCTTGATGAAGAACTTCAGGCGGAAAATCTTCCTGCGGACGTGCTCAAGCTCTCTAAAACTCGCTCCGGCCGGTAGCAGTCCGGTCGGATTGACCTGCCGTTCATGCAACTGTTCGCTAAGCTGTCTGCCGAGCTGTCGGACTTCCTTGATTCTTGTACGTGAAAGGGCGTTGACACGCCGCTGTAGCTTGGGTAGCAGCACGAGCTGGATTGGCAGCACCGTCAGTGCGGCGGCACCCAACACAGGGTCCTGAACGAACATGAAAAACAGGATCGTCAACAGTGTACCACCTTGTAGGATTGGCAGCGTGAGGACATCTGCCGCGAAGCCACCTATGGGCTCAACTTCCTGTGCGAGAATAGGGACGATTTCGCTCTGGTTTCGGGAGTCGGGATCGCTGCGCCATTGCCGATAGACCAGCAGCCGGAAGCGCCGCAGAAAACGCTCAGCTACATATCCCTTGAACACGTTAAGGCCATATTTGTTTAGCCCATTCAGGATGATCGCCAAAAGGTAGAGACCACAGAGAAGCATTAGGAAAACGACCTGATCGACGTCTCGCCCCAAAACGGCAACGGGGAAACGATCAGAATCCAAAGCGTTGTTGACGATCTGCTTTGGCAGTTCGAGGGTCAAATATAGAATAGGCATCGCGATGAGGCTGACGACAATCATCAATGCCTGCTGCCTTCTGGAGTAGCGCAGGACCGTGCTGAAAAGACTGCCTTCAAGCCCCCGTATGGGTTCGGGGTGGAACGTAGGGGTGTGACGGCGCTTCCAAAGCTTGAGAATGCCGCGAATAGCAAGATGTGAGCCGACAGTGATCAGCAGCGCGGGCGCCAAGACCAGTATCAGATGAATGAACGGGTGAACCCAGTCTGGCGTCGCATCGCTGTAGTCGTACCCAAACGCGGCAGATACGTTGTGTACAAGCACGTGATACCTGTCCAGGAGTGACATCAAAAATTCTAACCCTTTGATTTCGGCGCAAGGTGATCGTGCACCATGATGACGCCCCACATGCCCGCTTCCCGGTGGCCGGGTATCAAGCACACGAACTCCAGGTTTGTCATATCGGAGAACTCCCAGATCAGGTCGGCATTTTGTCCACTTGGGATCAAAACCGAGTTGGCGCGATCATGTTGCATATCGGGGTGTTCGCGCATCCATTGCTGATGTTTCGCAATTTCGTCACAGGAGCCGAGAAAGAACTCGTGATCCAGAGCGCCCGTATTGCCGATCAAAAACCGAACGACCGATCCCTTTTCAATCTGGATCGCGTCCGGCTCGAAAAGCATGTATCCGCTTTCTGTCTCCCTGATGGATATTTCGATCGTCCGGTCGAATGAGGAACCGACACCGGGCTTCCCGATCGCATCATGGCCAGGCAATTCAAAGGCCCGCGCATGAGGTTGCTGGCCTTTGCCACTAGAAGCGTTCACTGAGAAAGCCGGAAAGACGAGCACAAGGGCGGTGGTGCAGATTATCAGGAAATTCATAATGCTCGGCTATTTCCGTAGCGCTTGATTTTATTGCCTCAAAACGTTGGGGCCGGGCGTGTTCGCCTCGGCCCCATTGTCTATCTTCACTTCATCTGCGTGACAGTAAGCTTGCCCTTGACCCGGTCGGCAACGAACTCGATGTCCTGACCTTCCGCCATCTTGGCCATCATCGCTTCGTCCGCGCGGAACACCATCGTCATCGCGGGCATATCGAGGTTGACCAGAGGGCCGTGGATGATTGTGACCTTGCCGGCCTTGGCGTCGATCTTCTTGATGGTCCCGCTCGTATATTCCACGTCAGCCTGAGCCATCTGGTCCCCCACTGAGACCGCACGGTGCATTCCGGATTCGTAGTGACCCGGAATCAGGCACGCCGCTTCGAACGTACCAGCATTCGCGAACGTCCAGACGACCTCACCCGAAGCGCCTGCATCGAGACGGATTCGGTTCGGGTCGTCGTGTTCCATATCCATCTTGGCCATTTCGATCTTGTGCTCGGCGTTACGCTCGACTGTATCAAGGACGAATTCATGCTCCAGCTCACCCTTGTTCGTGATGTTGAAGCGGATGGTTTCACCCTCCTTGATGGTCATCTCTTCGCTCTCGATCAGCATTTCGCCTTCGTCGTTTTCGAGCAGAGTGACATCAATTGTGCGGTCCACATTGGCGGCTTCACCCGGCATACCGATCATCATTGCGGCCGGCTTGGTCTCACCGTGCCCGCCATCATGTGTGCCTGCGGCAAATGCTGGTGCCGAAAGCACCAACGCGAAGCTTGTCGTCAAAAGAAGATTTCTCATTTCATTGTCCTGTAGGTTGGTTTGGTTGGAGTTGACGAAGGGCCGTTCAGCCCTTCGAGTTTGGTTTTGGTGTGAGAATGGTCTTGGGACTGTTGTTCGAGGCGAACTCGGGCAATTCGCCGGTCCATTCGTAGGCCATCTCGCCCGGAGGATTTTCGTACCAGCCGGGATCGGAGTAATCGTCCGCGTCGATGCCGTCCCGCACCTTTACGACCGAAAACATGCCGCCCATCTCGATGGGGCCGTAGGGCCCCCAACCCGTCATCATCGGGATCGTGTTGTCAGGCAGCGGCATTTCCATTTTCGCCATGTCCCCCATGCCGGACATCCCCATGGGCATGTATTCCGGCTGGAACTGACGGATCTTCTGGGTCAGCGGCTTCTTGTTGACCCCGATGAACGTCGGCACATCGTGACCCATGGCATTCATCGTGTGGTGCGACTTGTGGCAGTGAATCGCCCAGTCACCCAGATGCTCTGCGACGAACTCATAGGCGCGCATCGCGCCCACGGGGATGTCGATGCTGACCTCCGGCCATTGCGCTTCTGGCGGTACCCAGCCACCATCCGTGCAGGTGACCTTGAAATCATAGCCGTGCATGTGGATCGGGTGGTTTGTCATCGTGAGGTTGCCGACGCGTACTCGCACCTTGTCGCCCTTGTTCACGACCAGCGGATCGATGTCGGGGAAGATCCGACTGTTCCATGTCCACAGGTTGAAGTCCGTCATCGTCATGATGCGGGGCACGTATGTGCCGGGATCGATGTCAAAGGCATTCAGCATGATCAGAAAATCGCGATCCACCGGCATGAAGGTGGGATCCTTGGGATGGACCACGAACATGCCCATCATCCCCATCGCCATCTGGGTCATTTCGTCGCCATGGGGGTGGTACATGAACGTGCCGGACTTCACCAAGTCGAATTCGTAGACAAACGTTTTTCCTGGCGGGATGCTGGGATGACTCAACCCGGAGACCCCATCCATGCCCGAGGGCAGGATGAGCCCGTGCCAATGCACCGTGGTGCCTTCCGGCAGCTTGTTGGTGACGTAGATGCGGACCCGGTCGCCTTCGACTGCTTCGATCGTTGGACCGGTGGACTGGCCGTTGTAACCCCACAAATGCGCAATCATGCCGTCTGCAAGTTCGCGCTCTACCGGTTCGGCGACGAGGTGAAATTCCTTGACCCCGTTGTTCATCCGGTGCGGCAGGGTCCACCCGTTCAGCGTGACCACTGGTGTGTAGTCCGGCCCTGACGACGGACGCGCCGTAATCGCCGTTGCCGCACTGTCCATCTGCGCGGCTTCGGGGAGGCCCATGTTCAGGGTTTGACCCCAGGCTTTTGAAGAGACCAGCGTTGCACCTGCGGCGCCGGCTCCGAGTAATTGACGTCTGTTCAACATGTCAGTTCCTTTCAGTGTCCTGCGCCGCCACCGGCGGCAAGTGATGCGCCTTCTCCACCAGCACCAGCACCGCCTTCGCCGCCGCCATAGATCGCGGCGGTCAGATCGGCCTGTGCCATATAGAATTCGCGTTTTGCATTTGCCGCTTCCAGGGATGCGGCAAGTTTCTCGCGCACATCAGTCAGCAGCTCGAAAGTGTTGGTGATCATGCCGTTGTAGGACAGCAAACCCTCTTCTTCGACGGTCGTGCGTAGCGGCACCAGAACGTCGCGGTAGTGGCGAGCGATTTTGTATGCGGCATGATAAGAGGCTTCAGCACCGCGCGCTTCAGACCGGACGTTCACGGCCTTCTCTGCGAGCACGTTGGCCGCTTGAAGATAAGACAATTCCGCCTTGCGCATCCGGGCCTTGCCGGTGTCGTAGATCGGGATCGCGAACTCCACTTCCACCTGAGGCAAAGTCTTGGTTTCAATGTCGCCACTGCCTTCAACTTCACGCTCAAATTCGGCTCCCGCAACGATCTCCAGATCGCTGACAATGCGGGTCTGGTCGGTCAGACCAAACGCCTTGGCCTGCGCTTCCAGGCCAACTTTGGCAACACGCAGATCCACCCGATTTCTTAGCGCCTTGGCCTCGATGTCGGTCACACGGCCGACAGAACGCGGCAGTGAAGGAAGGGCATCTGGCACATAGTAATCGACTCCGGTGCCCCAGAGGCCCATCAACCTGGTCAAAGCCTCCTTGGACCGAGTGGCGTTCAATCGTGCCTGTGCAAGTTGCCCCGCCAGTTCGGCATTGAATGCCTGTTCGCGGGCCTGCCCAGCTTTGTTAAGTGCGCCGGTCTCGCCCAACCTCATCGCCAGTTCAGAGCCGGCGTCAGAGGTCGCTTTCGCGCGCCGCAGATAGCTCACTGCCTCGAAGGCGGCGACTGCATCGACCCATGCCTTTCGCGTCTGATTGGCCAGTGCAAGTGTGTCGTTCACGGCATTGAGCTGAGCCTGCCGGAAGCTTGCATCAGCAATGGCCATGCGCTGTTTGCGCGTGGTGGCATCGAGGACGTTCGACCGGATCAGCCCTTCGATCGCCCTGTAGGCACCGAGCTCAGGCGCACCGATTCCCAGGACGCCAATTGAGACGATCGGGTTTTCCGGCGTCGATTGCTGCCAAGCCTCAGCGGCCGAGAGGCCAACATTGACGTAAGACGCTTGCAGACCCTTATTGTTCAGCAACGCAACCTGAACCGCCGTATCGGCCGAGATCGTCTTCTGATGCACCATGCTGTGCACCTGTTTCTTGAGAGCTTCGTTTTCGGCCTGCGTTTCCGCAAACACGGTCCGTTTGCCGATCGCTGGCGTGATCTGGCTGGCCACATTGGCAAAACCGGCCTTCGGTTCGGTGTAGCTTCCCGGTACTGCGGTTGCGCAGGCACCCAAGAAAAGTGGCAAGCCAAGAACCAGCGGAATCTTAGATACCCGCATCAGTTGCCCTCCGTCTGCTCTTGATTGACAGACCGCCAATCACGGGGGCCGGTCGGACCACGATAGGTGTAGCCAGCCAATGGATCTTGATAGCTGATCGGAGACGAAACGGTCGCGTTGACGACAGCCTGTTGTGTCGCAACGGAGGGCAAAGGGGTAGGCTCATAGGCGCATGCGCCAAGCCCGAGGGCCGAAGCCCCCATAAGTAGATGAATTTTCATGAAGGTATCCTGATTGATGAACGATGTCTCACGCAGAGTCTGCGCAAGGCTCACACCCGGATTGGGCGCCGTTTCAGATCAGGAATCGAGGGGGCCGCAGAAACCCTGATGTTTCGACGGAATGCGTCTGACCGCTCAGGATCATATATTCTTTCGCAGCAATAGGATCCGGGAATACCAAGTCTGCGTCTGGAATGACGACAGAAATGCATATTCCGTTACAACACTGAGTTGATTGATGCTCTGTTTCACCAATGTCGGAGGATATGTCATCCACGTCAACTGTCGCCGGGTGTTTCATGTGGTCGGCGTGGATATCAGTTCCCTGACCAACAGTCGGTTCGCTGAGAAGGGCGCTGATCGATCCAGAATGCTGACCATCATGCATTCCCGAGGCCGCGTGTGCCGCAGAAGGTGGAGAAAGAACCAGAGCCAACGCAAAAGCGAAGCAAGTGAGGAATTTCACCCATACCGAAGTGGCGACACGCATTCTCATGAACGGAAACTTGGACGTTTTGACAAATTAGTCAACGCTTACAGCGCGGGAAGGTTTGGCACATTCTAGCGAGGCAGGCGAATTCTCGCTGCAAGCGCTCAAAACTGTTGCGCAATAGGTACATAGCAACGTTCACCATTCAGACAGAAGAAGCGAAAATGGCAGGGAGTATGTCTTTAATGACTGGAATTGACGGGACTAAGTCAGTCTTTCCGATCCGTAGCCCGCATCGTGAATCGCTGCCTTCAGAGCGCTTTCATCCAATGCGCTATCTACCTCGACGGAACGCGCAGTCAGGTCACAGGTGACAGTCGCGTGTGGGTCTATCGTCACAATGGCCTTCTTTATCGACGCGGTGCAATGTCCGCAGTTCATGTCCGGCACGCTGAACCTGATCATCACGATCTCCTTCTTGCTGCTGCTACCTAGGGCGTTCCCCTATGGGAAGGTCAATGCCCGAAAAAATTTCTCGATGCACCTGTTGACCTTCCAGCGAATGGAACCCTTATCTCTCGGAGGATCAGAATCAGGAGATTTCCATGTCCGGTCCACACAACGTCCGAATTTCCCTTCAAAACATGTCCTGCGCCTCTTGCGTTGGGCGGGTGGAGCGTGGGCTTTCCGGCCTGCCGGGTGTCAGCGACGTTCGCGTCAACCTCGCCAGCGAGACGGCCCAGGCGCAGATCGACGGGCCGGAGCGCATCTCGGACATCGTCGAGAAGTTGGAAGAGATCGGCTATCCCGTCCGGACTCAGAGCGTTCGTCTGAACGTGGCCTCCATGTCCTGCGCGTCCTGCGTCGGGCGGGTGGACAAGGCGCTGGCGGCGATGCCGGGCGTGCTGGACGTGAACGTCAATCTGGCCTCGGAAACCGCCACGGTGACTTATCTCGAAGGCGCGGTCGTGGTCGCCGACCTGCTCAAGGCGGCGGTTGACGCAGGCTATCCCGCGACCCTGCCGCAGGACAGCGCGCGGGAAGACACGAGTGCCCGCAAGGATGAAGAGGCGCGCAGGCTGGCCCGCAGGACCGCTATGGCGGCGGCCCTCGCCCTGCCGGTGTTCCTGCTGGAAATGGGCGCGCACCTGATCCCCGGGATGCATGGCCTGATCGGCGAAACCATTGGCCACCGGGCCAGCTGGCTGATCCAGTTCGGTCTGACCACCGTGGTCCTGTTCTGGCCGGGGCGCAGCTTCTACACGCTCGGGTTTCCCGCGCTGCTCAAGGGCGCACCGGACATGAACAGCCTTGTCGCTGTCGGCACCTCGGCGGCCTATCTCTATTCCCTCGTGGCGCTCTTCGCGCCCGCGCTGCTGCCCGAAGGGTCGCGCGCGGTCTATTTCGAGGCGGCGGCGGTCATTGTCGTGCTGATCCTGCTGGGCCGCTGGCTGGAAGCCCGCGCAAAGGGCCGGGCCGGGGCCGCGATCCATAAGCTGCTAGGCCTTCAGGCCAAGACCGCACGAGTGGTGGTGGGCGGAGAGCCGCAGGACGTGGCTATCGAACGTATCACTGCGGGCGACATCCTGTTGGTGCGTCCCGGAGAGCGGATCGCGGTGGACGGCGAGGTGACCGAAGGCAGCGCGCGTGTCGATGAGAGCATGATCACCGGCGAACCGGTGCCGGTTGCCAAGTCGGTGGGCGACCCCGTCACAGGCGGGACGGTCAACGGCTCCGGTGCCTTTCGGTTCCGCGCGACGCGCGTGGGGGCGGATACGACGCTGGCCCGGATCATCCGCATGGTCGAAGAGGCGCAGGGGGCGAAGTTGCCGATCCAGGGGCTGGTCGACCGGATCACTCTGTGGTTTGTGCCCGCGGTCATGGCTTTTGCCGCCCTGACCGTCTTGGTCTGGCTGCTGGCCGGGCCGTCACCCGCCCTGTCCTTTGCGATGGTCGCCGGTGTTTCGGTCCTGATCATCGCCTGCCCCTGCGCGATGGGGCTCGCTACACCGACCT
The DNA here is from genome assembly GCF_000735125.2 of Sulfitobacter sp. CB2047. NCBI lineage: Bacteria > Pseudomonadati > Pseudomonadota > Alphaproteobacteria > Rhodobacterales > Roseobacteraceae > Sulfitobacter > Sulfitobacter sp. CB2047. Next base: position 103,183 of record NZ_CP072615.1, read on the forward strand.
CGATCATGGTGGGCACAGGGCGTGCCGCCGAAATGGGCGTGCTGTTCCGCAAGGGCGATGCGCTGCAACAGCTTTCGACAGTGGATGTGGTGGCGCTGGACAAGACCGGCACGGTGACCGAAGGCCGCCCCGAGCTGACCGATCTGGTGCTGGCCGACGGCTTTGACCGCGCCGAGGTGCTGGCGCTGATCGCGGCGGTCGAGGCGCAGTCGGAACATCCCATCGCCGAGGCCATCCTGCGGGCGGCGGAGGCCGAGGGCGTTGCCCGTCACGACGCGCAGAAATTCACCTCCATCACCGGCTACGGTGTCCGGGCAGAGGTTTCGGGCCATGACGTGCTGGTGGGGGCCGACCGTTTGATGACGCACGAAGGGCTGGACATCGGTGCGTTGGCCGACGAAGAGCGCCGCCTGGCCGAACGGGGCCGCACCGCGCTTTACGCCGCCATCGACGGACGCGTTGCCGCCGTCATCGCCGTGGCCGATCCGGTGAAGCGGTCCAGCGCGGCAGCCATCCGGGCGCTGCACGATCTGGGCCTGAAGGTTGCCATGATCACCGGCGACAAGCGCGAGACGGCAGAAGCCATCGCGCGCGAGACCGGCATCGACCATGTGATCGCGGGTGTGCTGCCGGATGGCAAGGTCGCGGCATTGGACGATCTGCGCGGCACGGGCCAGCACATCGCCTTTGTCGGCGACGGCATCAACGATGCGCCCGCGCTTGCCCATGCGGACGTGGGCATCGCCATCGGCACCGGCACCGACGTCGCCATCGAATCCGCCGATGTGGTGCTGATGTCGGGCGATTTGCGCGGCGTGGTCAACGCGCTGGAAGTGTCGCGGCGTACGATGCGCAACATCCGCCAGAACCTGTTCTGGGCCTTCGGCTATAACGTGGCCCTCATTCCGGTGGCGGCGGGGCTGCTCTACCCGGTGTCGGGCCTGCTGCTGTCGCCGGTGCTGGCGGCTGGGGCAATGGCGCTCAGCTCGGTCTTCGTACTGACGAACGCGCTGCGCCTGCGCCGTGTCCGCCCGGCGATGGACGACGCGGCGAAGGCCGCGACTGCCCCCCGCATGTCCCCCCTCCCGGCAGAATGAAACAAGGAGAAAACGATCATGAATATCGGAGACGTGGCCGACCTGTCCGGCCTTCCTGCGAAGACCATCCGCTACTACGAGGACATCGGGCTGGTCGAGCCGCTGCGCAGCGCGAACGGTTATCGCAGCTTTCGGCAGAGCGACGTCCACAAGCTGGCGTTTCTCGGGCGAGCGCGTGCGCTTGGCTTCACAATCGAGGACTGCCGGAGCCTGCTGAAACTCTATGCCGATACCGACCGCGCCAGCGCGGAGGTCAAGCAGATCGCCGAGGAACACCTCGACCGGATCGACCGGAAAATCGCAGAACTGACCGAGATGCGCGCGACGTTGTCGCACCTTGTCGATGCCTGCGCTGGCGATCACAGGCCTAATTGTCCGATTCTCGCAGATCTGGCTATGGAAGAGGATAAGACCCGGACCGCCAGGGCAGCGGATTAAGCGGGCTTAGATACGTCCCGCAGCGGGCAGCGCCACCCACAAGGTGCGACTGGCTGCAGCTATTTCGGAACATTCCAGCGCGGGAAAGTTGTTCCACCTCTAGACTTCACGATTTCGAGAGAGGACAACTTCATGTCATATGGCCGCTTTTTCGCGATGATCGCCACATCTACCGTCGTCATGTTCGGTCTGATGTATCTCAATACCTACCTCTGGACGCATGTGTTCTGGTCGGAAACGCGGGCCTACATGGCTCTCCTGATGGGTGCCACCATGGCGATCATCATGCTGGGCTTCATGCTGTCGATGTATTCCAGCAAGATGGCTAACGCCGCCTTCTTCATCGGTGCCGCCGTGGTCTTTGCCGCCTCGCTTTGGCTGGTCCGCAGCCAGGTGACGGTGGGCGACACCAGCTACATGCGGGCAATGATTCCGCACCACTCGATCGCGATCATGACCTCCAGCCGCGCCGATATCTCGGACCCGCGCGTGCGCAAGCTGGCGGATGAGATCATCTATGCGCAGGACAAGGAAATCGCCGAGATGCGTTATCTGGTGAACGATATCGACGCCAACGGTGACAGTCTGGCACAGTCAGAAAGCGGACCGACGCAGATCATGAGCCTTGACGAGGCGCTATCAACCCCGGAAATCGCCATTCTCGACCTCGAATTTCTTACTACGGAGGACATTGCGCAGATGTTTCCCGGCGGCGCGGCGTGCACGTTCACCTACACCACCACAAGCAGGCCTGCGCTGGCGGTGGGCCGCATCGACGGTGGGAGTGTAGCTCTCGCCAAGATCAGCGGCGATCTGGTGCGGCTGGAGGCTGGCGACGCCGGAAGCACTTGGGGCACGGAAGGCATGACAGTGGCGTTGAGCGCGCCGAGCGGAACCGGCACATTGGACGCAAATAGTGGCGAAATGCAGGACGCCGATCTCGTTCTCGAACTTGGGTCCGGTCTGCGTGCAGGGTATCGCGGATATTACGGTTGCGGTGCCTGAACCAGAAACTGGAGGAAACACTATGCCGAATGACGCATCGAAATCAGCCCAACTCTACCGGATGGTCATGCCGGATCATCTTTGCCCCTATGGCCTGAAGTCCAAGGACCTGCTCGAACGCGAAGGGTACGAGGTTGAGGATCATCACCTGACGACACGCGAGGAAACCGATGCCTTCATGGAAAAGCACGGGGTCGAGACCACGCCGCAGACCTGGATCGGCGACAAGCGGATTGGCGGCTACGACGATCTGCGGGTCCATTTCGGCCTCGACGCGCCGGAAAGCGAGCGCTCGGACACCTCCTATCGGCCGGTGATCGCGATCTTTGCCGTCGCGTTTCTGATGGCGCTCGGCCTGTCATGGTACAGCTTTGGAACCATCCTCAGCCTGCGCGCGCTGGAATGGTTCGTCTCGATCTCGATGTGCTTGCTTGCAGTGCAGAAGCTTCAGGATGTCGAGAGCTTTTCGACCATGTTCCTGAATTACGACCTGCTGGCGCGCCGCTGGGTGCGCTACGGCTATCTCTATCCCTTCGGAGAGGCCTTCGCCGGTATCCTCATGGTCGCCGGGGCGCTCACCTGGCTGTCGGCACCCGTGGCCTTGTTCATCGGCACCGTCGGCGCGGTTTCGGTCTTCAAGGCCGTGTACATCGACAAGCGCGAGTTGAAATGCGCCTGCGTCGGGGGCGACAGCAACGTGCCACTAGGGTTCGTCTCGCTCACCGAGAACCTGATGATGATGGTCATGGGTATCTGGATGCCGATCCGGGTCTACCTGATCGGCTGACGGCCCCGCGACCTCTACAGAGGCGCGGCGTGTACGACCTTGCTGAGTGGTGGAGATGATCCTCACCTACCAGCCATCGCGCCAAGAGCTGGTTCGAGGTTCGTCAGCCGATCGTCGCGAGAAAGGGAAACGTCCCCAGCAACCAATAGGCAAACCGTGACAATTGCCCGGTCATGATGGCAATGCCCATGATGATCATGGCAACACCCGCGCCCTTGTAGAGCCAGCGACCGGCCTTGCCGATCTGCCTGACCCGCGCGGCGATGGCGTCGGTGAACAGCGCCGCCAACAGGAACGGCACCCCCAGCCCCGCGGAATAGATCGACAGCAGCCAGATGCCGTCCGACATGCCGCCGGACGTCGAACTGAGTGTCAGGATCGCGCCGAGGATCGGTCCTATACAGGGTGTCCAGCCAAAGGCGAAGGCCAGTCCCAGCACGTAGGCCCCAAACGGGCGACCGCCGGGAATGTCGAGATTGAAACGGGTATCGCGCGAGAACGTCTCCAGACGAAAGACACCCAGCATGACCAGTCCGAACAGAATGATGATCGCGCCGCCGAGAAAGTTGAGCTCGGAGCGCCATGTCAGCAGCAGGGATCCGAGCGCGCTGGCCCCGGCCCCGAGGGCGACGAAGACCGTCGAAAAGCCCAGGACAAAGCAGGCACTCAACCCGAGCGCCCCGGCGCGCGCCCGCAAGCCGACCGACCGCGTCGTGCGCAAATCCGGCTGACCCGCGATATAGGATACGTAGCCCGGCACCAGCGGCAGGACGCAGGGTGATAGGAAAGAGATGGCTCCCGCCAGGAATGCCGCGAAAATGCCGATGCCGGAAATATCCATCATACATCACGCTCGGTGCTGAAGGGCCACACGGCCCACCAGAACGCGACCAGCGGGACCACCATCCATTGCAAAACAGGTGACAGGCCCGCATCGAGGATCGGAATGATCGGCATCAGGTCCGAATAGGCCCATGCCTCACGGATCACGATGTTGAGCCATTCACTGAACAGCGTGTATCCCAGCCCGAACACCACCGTCAGGACGGTCACAGACCGCCGCGTGGAGGCGACCAGAGGCCAGCCCTGGCCCGTCAGCATAAGGGCAAGCATCAGCGCGCTCATGGCGATCAGGATATCACCACCCGTGCAATGGACGGCTGCGAAAACGATCTCACCCCAAGTGCCCTCGTTCCAGATCGTGTAGAGCGGCATATGCGCGAACTCCCAGAACAAGTTGGCCGGGATGATCACCGCAAAATACCGACGCAGAGCTGTCAGGGAAATTCCGTCTGTTAAGGACAGCCTGACGCCAGTCGCGACGACACTCATTGAAACACACCTGTCAGCCGGTCCCACCAGCTGAGCTCCCGGCGTCGATGCTGGGCATTGTTGATCAACTCGCTGACATAGAGGATCAGGTTCACGTTCTTGAACTCCATGCCATGGAATTTTGCGGCGAACCGCCCACCGATATCCAAGACATGAGTGACTGCCCCGTGCATCATCATGTCGCTGTCGGCGGTCATCGTGAACTCAAGCCCAAAGTCCCGCGCCAGAAGGCGCGTGGTGTCTTCAGCCTGATCGGGCTGCTTGGTCAAAATGACCCAGTTGCTTTGATCGAACCCATGCCGATCCGCGTAATCGCGCAGCACGTCCGGCGTGTCGTTCACCGGATCGGTCGTGATCGAGATGAACTGCACTAAATCCTTCATCGGCCCGTCGTTGATCGAGGCCTGTATGGCCGCGATCTTTTGGGAGTGGAGCGGGCAGACATCCGGGCAGTTGGCGTAGATGAAGTGCAGGATGACCACCTTGTCGCTAAAATCCGACAAGCGCACGGGATTCCCCTCGGAATCCTGCAGCTCGAAACCCGGAGCCTGCGCTGCATCGATGGCTTGGAAGTAGGGCTCCATCTCGAACATGCGCGCATCCAGGTTTTCACCCGGATGATCGGCGAAGGCCGGAGACGAAATCGTGGTCACAAGTATCGCCAAAGCGGCGCGTCGTGTTAGTGCTGTCAATTCTTGAATCCTTCAAAACTTTTGCCTGCCGATCCGTAGACCGACAGGCACTTTCGGCAATTTAGCCGTCAGAATTTGGCGAAGGCATCATGCCGCCTCCATATTCTCGGTCATGGACGCCATCATCTCGGTGCAGGCTTCCATCATGGGTTTCATTTCGGTCATCATCTTCATCATGTCCATCATGTCGCCGTCCATCATGCCGCCTTGCATGGCCCCCTCATTCTGCATCATTTCGCCCGTTTCCGACGTGGTCTGTTCTTGGGCGCTGACGGCAAATGCACTTGCGGTAAGGGCTGTTGCGACGACGAAGGTTTTAAATGCTTTTCTCATGGTTTTCTCCTTGGGTTGGTTGGTCGTGTGGTTATTGAAAGAGCTCAGTCGGGAGACGCCCCCTCCGGCGATTTGGAGCAGCCCTTTCCAGACCCGCCCTTCATGCACAGACCCAAGCCGCACATCGCGGCACAGGGGGCCAGCGAGACCAGAACAGGCGCGAGCCCGATCGCGGTGAGCCATCCCCAGTTCAAGGCCATGCCGCCCCCCATCACAGTTGCCGCACCGACGAACAGCAATCGTCTGCGCGTCAACCACCGGGGCCAATTTCCTGCGCTTTCGATGTTGGCGGCACCCGCAATGTTGGAAGGTGATATTTCGGTCATCCGGAAAGTCCTTTCGATGATTAAAAGCTAGTCATTCCAGTAACTGGAAGGTCAAGGGTGAGCAGTGGACTTTTGCTGGAATTCATTCAATAAAGCTTCGCAAAAAGGACACCATCTCGGGATCATCCCATTCGGCCGGGCCGACCAGTCGCCCGAGCTCCCGCCCCTGCGCGTCGATCAGGATCGTCGTCGGCAGGCCAACGGTGCGCAGCGCGGTCATCGAAAGCATGGTCTGGTCGACATACATATTGAGATTGGTGACACCGATCTCGTCGTAGAAACGCCGAACGATTTGTGATCCGGCCCGGTCGATGGAAAGGGCAACCACTTCGAAGTCGTCGCCGCCAAGTTCCGCCTGAAGCGCATCGAGCGTCGGCATCTCTTCGCGGCAGGGGACGCACCAGGTTGCCCAGACATTCACGAGGATCACCTTGCCGCGAAAATCTTCCATGTCTCCGCGGCTGCCGTCATCTTTATCGTAGCGCACATTGGCGACAGGCTGCGGGGTGTCGTGAAGTGCAAACCCTTGCGGTGTCGCGAAAGCCGCGCCGACGGACAGTGCCCAGGCGATCAGCGCCGGTTTCAGATTTTTCATGGCGTTTTCTCCTTGGCGGATTGGGTTTTGTGGTCACGGACGATCGGCAGCAGCGTTTCCTGCAGGATTGCTCGTGTGATCGGACCAACATGGCGGTAGGCTATGGTGCCGTCAGGCGCGATGACGTAGGTTTCGGGCACGCCATAGACGCCCCATTCGATACCGGCGCGTCCGTTGATGTCGGCCCCGATGCGCGCGTAGGGATCACCCAACTCGTCGAGCCAGGCGCGCGCCTGATCGGGCGGGTCCTTGTAGTTGATTCCGTAGAGCGGCACCTCACCGGTTGCGCTCAACTCCATGAACAGCGGATGTTCGGCACGGCAGGGCACACACCACGAGGCAAAGACGTTCACCAGCGAGACATGGCCGATCAGGTCCTGCGTCGAAAGACCTTCTTCGCGGCCGAGCACCGGGGGCAGCGCGAAGTCGGGCACGGGTTTACCGAGAAGTGCCGACGGCAAGTCGTCGCCACCCCAAAAAAGCCCCCAACTGAACAGGACCATGAGGGCAAAAGCTATCAGCGGCACCAGCACGAACCCGGAGATTCTGCGTCGCGACACAGGGTCGGCATTTCTCTCGACCTCTTCCGTCATGGCTGCGCCTGCTCATCGGCAAGGGATCGGCTTTCCTGCGACGCGCGGATCCGGTTGGGCCATGTGCTCTTGATGTAGTCGATGATCGCCGTGATCTCATCGTCTGTCAGCACATCCTCATATCCGGGCATGTCGCTTTCGTACCCGTTCCCGACAATCGCCGCCGGTCCGCGTTTCACGATGTCGAACAATACGCGGTCGGGGTGATGCCAGGTATGGCCGGAGGCGTCGTGCGGTGGGGCAGGCAACCTTCCGTTCGGCAATCTGGAGCGCCAATCTAGCTGCCCCTCTAGGTTCGCCCCATGGCAACTGGCGCAATTCTCTTGATAGAGGCGCTCACCCATGCGCACGTCGCTCTGCGCCGCAACCGGCAAAACCGTTGTGGCGAGCAGGACAGCCGAGAGCCTAATCGTGTTTTTCACTAAGTTTCCGCCTTCTTGTTACGAGCCACCTACAGAGGACGATGAGTGCCGCGAGCGACGACAGGACAAGCAGGACGCAAAGCGCCCAGACCAACCCCATCGACAACAGGCTGTCGCCGCTGCTGGCACCCTCAATCCGCATTCTGGCACATTTCTATTTTCCGCTGTCCGAACGGATGTATTTGACCAAGGCGATCGCCGCGAGCACCAGCACACCCACGATCAGCAACCAGACGACGCCCATCGCAATCATCATGCCGCCGCCCATCATTCCACCGTCCATCATCATGCATTCCATCCTTTGTTTTCCCTTGAAACCGGTCTGGCACGGATTCGCACCAGACCGCGCGATTGATCATTCGACCGAATATACGGTCGGGCTCAGACCTTCCTCGACGGTGTAAATCTTGAAGGGCTCCTGTTTCGCGCCGCCCATACCCGGCGACCCCAATGGCATGCCGGGAAGAGTCACACCGGCAATTTCCGGGCGCTCTTCCAGCAGCCTGTTGACGACATCAATCGGCACGTGGCCGCTGATGACGTAATCGTCCAAAAAGCCTGTATGGCAGCCTTGGAAGTCATCCGGGATGCCCGCATCGCGGCTGATCTGCGCCAGATCGTGGGTCGGCTTCACCTCCACCGTGAAACCGTTCTCGCGCAGATAGTCCGCGTAACTCTCGCAACATCCGCATTGTGGGTTCTTGTAGAGCGTGACCTCCTGCGCCGCGGCAGGCGCGGCATTCAGGCTCATCGCAAGGACGGCGACGGCACCTGCCGTGCCGAGGCTGGCAAATCCAAGTATCTTCTTTATCGGTTCATTCATTTTCATGGTCCTAAGTGTGTGAGTTTCAGGTTTTGGTCGTGCCAGGTTCGACACGGATGACGCCCATCATGCCCGCCGCCTGGTGTTCCAGAATGTGGCAATGGAACATCCAGTCACCGGGATTGTCCGCGGCGAACGCGATCTCGACCCGTTCTTCGGGTGCCATCAGGACGGTGTCCTGCCATTCGCGATACCGAGTCGGTTGTCCGTTGCGGGCGATCACACGGAACGAATGCCCGTGAAAATGGATCGGATGGTGCCAGGCGGTGCGATTATCCATCTCGAACACGTGCGACGTGCCCTGCGGCAGGACCAGCAAGGGGTCCATCATATGACCCGTCGCGGCTTCTCCGTTGATGAACCACATGTTGCCCTCGCGCATCTGGTCCATCATCGACCCCATACCGCTGCCCATCATCATCTGCCCCATCATTCCGCCGTTGAAGACGATCTGGTGCCGCGCGGCCGACGCCATGTCCGGTTCGACCAGCGGGTTGGGCGGCAGGTCCATCGACCAGTCCGGTACCGCGTCCCGCAACCTGTCCGGTCCGTAGGCAAGATCGACCAGCCGGTATTCGAGCCCCTCGTAGAAGGTATCGATGACGGTCACGGCGTCTCCAGGCTTGCCGGTCATGTCGATCACCAGATCGACACGCATGGCCGGGCCGATCACAACGATGTTGCTATCAGGGACATGAGGCGTCACGGGCTGACCGTCCAAAGCGACTACGACAGGCTCAAGAGCCCCGAAATCCAGCCCAAAAATCCGCGCGTTCGCTGTGTTGATCAATCGCAGCCGGATACGTTCGCCGGACCGCACCGCAATGCGCTCCGGCATCTGACCGTTGATCGTCACGGAATTCCCGATACGACCGCCATGCATGGCGTCGTGGCGGCTGCCGAAGTCACCCGCAATCTGTCCGTCGCGGGTCATGCGCCAGTCGTCCAGCATCCAGGTCAGGTCCCGATCCACGCGGATCGGGTCCGCTTCCTCGACAATCAGCGGCCCGTAAAGGCCGCGTCCGACCTGTTCGGAACTGCGCTGGTGCGGATGGTACCAGAACGTGCCCGCATCCAGCGCATCGAATTCGTAAAGGAATTCGCCCGCGACGGGGATCGGGTCCTGCGTGAGGAACGGCACCCCGTCCATCGCATTGGGCGTGCGGATGCCATGCCAGTGGATTGTGGTCCCTTCATCCAACCCATTCTGAGCCAGAACCCGGATACGGTCGCCTTGCCGGACCCTGATTTCAGGACCGGGGACGGATCCGCTATAGCTCCAGACATTAGTCGGGCCGTATGGCAACGGTCGCAGGGCGGCCTGTCCGGATGCCGCGCGTAGGACGAATGGGTCCCCAGTTGGATCGGCCATCGCCATTCGTGCAGGTGACAGAGCGGATAGGGCTGTTAATGCGGCACCTGTGCGAAGCACGTGCCTTCGTGAAATCGGTCTGTGGAGGATCATCGCATTTGCCTTGATCTGAAAGGGCCGCACTCAGCCAGCTTCGGCCAAGGCAACAATCAGGCCTCGCAGCAGGCGAGGCCGGTATCAGGTTCAAACAGGCAGTTTGGGAGGGAACGGATCAAGCGACGGATTTGCGCCGACTGGGATCAAAGGTTCGGCACCCCGGATGGCAGTACCAAAGGGCATCGCGAGCCGCTCTGACGGCATCTTGGCAAGGAGGTCAGAAGTACCGCTGGAGCCGCAAGGAACAGGACACCCACCTTCACAGGCAGTACCGTCAGCAAATCCAGCGGGATCGCAACCATTGCAGAGGCCATCGGCGCTTTCGGCAGTTTCCATCTGCGCCATCGCCGTGTCCGACATACTTGCCGACGACGCATCCGGCGCAGTCACGGCGCCGAAAGTCAGCATGAGAATCAAAACAAGGCGAAAAACGCGGATCATGTGGCGCTTATGCCACCTTCCAGTAAGGGGAGGTCAAGCGATATTCTGTAACTTAGACGTGATGCCCCTGTAGCCTCACGATCTTGAGGCGGATCTCATTTCACTCGAATCGCACATTGGCACACAGTACCCGGTTAAAGTCGCTACGTAGTAGGTCCGGATCCGCCAGAAGCATTATTCCATATCCAATTCAGTTAGTCCTTTTCTTGCAGAATCGTTGGCTACCCGTCACGCGCCCACGCAAGTGCGGACTCGGTATCGCTGGATTCGAACCACTGCATCTCGGAGCCCGTCAGTAGGTTGACCACCCGTGCGCCCCATTCCATCCATCTACGTTCTCCGAAAACCGCTATGCGACGGAAATCGTTCACGTGGGCGGTGTCGATCTTCAGATCTTCCAAGATCGCCGAAGGCTCTTCGTAGCCCTCGAAACTTGTAAGGTCGAGAACCAGACCCGGATTATCGGTTGTTCCAAGACGTTCATGAAGCAGCGCGTGCATTTTCTTGAAGTCTGCCTCTGTCAACTTGCCTTCGCAGACGAGCCCGATGACATCATCATGCTCGGTCAGCGTTTCCTTGAACATTGGTCTTCTCCTTTTCACTTGCGTTGCCGTGACCGTAGAGATCGGCGTTCTGATGAGCGCGATCCTCGTGCTCAAATTCGAGACTGGAATGGCTGATGCCGAACTCTTCCTTCAGCCGCTTCTTGATCGCGCTCTTGATCTCTTCGATCTTCGACCACCCCTCGGCTGCCACGACGACATGACAATCGAGCGCAGCCTCGTGCTCTTGCATTTGCCAGAGATGGACGTGGTGGACGTCGGCGACGCCTTCGACTTTTCGCACCGCTTCGACGACGGCCTCGTTGTCGATGTCCGGCGGGCTCCCGAGCATCAGGGTTCGGATTGGGCCGCCTATTTCAGTGAAAGACAGATACAGGATGTAGAGCGCGATGCCGATGGTGATGGCAGGATCAACCCAACGCATGTCGTAAAGGATGATCAGTGATCCACCGACGATAACCGCGACCGAAGCAAGCGCGTCCGACAGGTTATGCAGAAAAAGCGCGCGGATGTTCACGCTGCCCTTCTGCATCGAATAGGTCAGCATTGCGGTCAGCGTGTCGACCACAAGCGCAATTCCACCGAGAATGACGACGGTCCAACCCATGACTTCGGGTGGATCAATCATGCGCATGCCGCCTTCGTAGATCAGATAGAAGCCGATCACGATGAGGGTGGTGTAGTTGATTAGGGCCGCGACGATTTCGACCCGGCCATAGCCGAAGGTCATGCGCTCATCGGCTGGGCGGCGCGCGATCTTGCGTGCGGCGAAGGCAATAACAAGCGAGGCCATATCGGAAAAGTTGTGCAGCGCATCGGCGATCAGTGCCAGACTGCCCGAGAATATGCCCCCAACGACTTGCGCAATGGTAAGTAGCCCGTTTGCCCAGATGGCGATGGCAACCCGCCGATCGCCAGAATCCGGATCGATATGCGCGTGCCCATGGTCATGCGGCATTGGCAGGCTCCTCATGCGCGTGTGTCGCGCGTCGGTCAGTCTTGAGGCGGCCGCTGCGGAAACCACGTACGCGCGCATTCATCCAGTGGCGTATGATATGACGGTAAAGGGCACCACGCAGCCATCCAAAGGATTGCTCATGGGACAAATAGAAGGCGTCCGGCGTATCAAACACGCCGAAATCTTGCAGGATGCCGGTTTTCTGAATGTAGGTATCTTCTCCGTTCCAGGCAACGGGAGGCGCGCCAAGGCAATCCGTGCCCGCGCCATAACCGCAGAGACTTTCTGTGTCCGAGAATGACGTTTGCAGGACATTGAGGAAAGCGTCATCCAAGATGAAGCCTTCAAGGTTGATCCAGGCACCTTGATATTCGATCTCTACCCATGAGTGGAGAATTTCCTGCGGAGCAAGCGGATACACCAGCTCAGGGACAACACCGCGCTGCAAGCCTTTGTGGATCTTAAACCCATGCAACCGGCAACGAATGCCGACACCACGCAGCAGCGCCATCAAGAGCGTGCCTTTGGTATTGCACTGCCCGTAGCCGTCGGAAAGCACTTCGGATGCGGGGATGTCGTCAGCTCGATTGTATCCGAACGCGATTTCATTCCGAACGAAATCATAGGCAGCTCCGATCTGATCGTATTCGGATAAGCCGCGCCAGCTGCGGTTCTCAATTAGATGCGCAAGAGGCGCGGCATCAAAATTCAGTAGTTTAGTGGGTACAAGTAGGGGGTCGGTCATCTGCAACGGGTCGCTCCTCGAATCGTCTTGGAATAAGACTAATTGCTATAGTCACTGTAGCTTCAATCCTTTCTTTCAGAAAGAATCTCCCGCATTTACTTTCCCGTATGAACTGCTTTGTGGTGTTCGCCGTGTGCGTCGCGCAGAATGTCGATACCTCCCCAGGCCGCGATCCCGGCGACAATCACGCCGACGACGAGGTCCGGCCAGTTGGTTCCTAGCCAGGCGACGAGGCCGCCAGCCACGACGATTCCGAGGTTCGCGGCGAAATCGTTGTAACTGAAGGTGTTGGCCGCGCGGATGTTGACGTCCGGATCCTTGAGCTTAGCGAGCAGCCAGACGCAGACTGCGTTGATGGCCGCAGCAATCAGGGCCATGGCGATCATGATCGTCCCGAGCGGATCTGACCCGCCGATGTAGCGGCGCCACGCATCGTAGAGGATGCCTGCAGCGAACAGGATCAGCAGCCCACCGGAAACATTCGCCGCCCCGCGTTTCCATTTGTCGGATCGGGACAAAGCGAAAAGGCTGATCGCGTAGACGAAGCTGTCGGAGAGGTTATCGAGCCCGTTGGCGATCAGGGCACTTGAGTCGCCGAAGGCGCCTGTTGCGAAAAAGGCCACGGCCAAACCGATATTGAGCGCCAGAACGATCCAAAGCGTCCGTCTCTCCATTGAATCTTGTCTAGCGGCCATTTTGTGGTTCCAGCTTGTGTTGTACGACACATTAACTTCTGCGGCTGATCTGCGTTCCAGCCGGAATGTTGGCTGAATTCCTTCAGGCCCCGATTTCCTCGTGCTCGGTCAGGCATTCCGAATGGTCCCGCAACACCTCAAGCACCTTGCAATCTCCCATCCGCCCGCCGCTGCATTCGTGAACCATGCGTTTCAGTTCCGTGCGCAGCGCCTTCAGGCGGGCCATGCGCTGCTCCACCTGTTTGAGCTGCCGGCGCGCGATCGCATCGGCTTCGTCACAGGGTCGGTTGGGATGGTCGCTGAGGTCGAGCAGCTCGCGGATCGCATCGAGCGAGAAACCGAGTTGTCGCGAATGGCGGATGAAGGATAGTCGGTCGAGCTGTGCATTGTCGTAGCGCCTCTGTCCGCCTTCGGTCCTGCCAGGTTCGGGCATGAGCCCAATCTGTTCGTAGTACCGGATGGTCTGCACCTTTGTGCCGGTCTTCTTTGACAGCGTACCGATCGTGAGCATTTTCGCCTCCATGAAAAAGATATAGTTTGTGTAGGTTTTGCCGTCGGAATAAACAAGTGCCGGATTCACAGACGCGTGAGTTCAAGCTATACCATGATTTCGTGCTTGAACCTCTAGCGGCTAGAGGATGTATCCGCACATGCAATAAGAATCACAAACAGGCGCACAGGATTGTCCCTTACATCGGCACAGAAATTTCTTTGGGTTTTGGCAGGCGTGGCAGCGCTTGCCTTCGTATGGCTTTTGCTCTGGTCTGACTATCGTGTCGACAGCGCCCGAACTGACGCCGAGCCGCTTTTTTTCGCTGAATTCGAACTGACAGATCACCGGGGTATGGTTCAAACCGAGGAGGACTTTGCGGGGCGCTGGATGCTGGTGTTTTTCGGCTTTACCAACTGCCCCGATGTCTGCCCGACGACCCTATCTGAGGTCGCGGCGGTGATGGACGGTCTGGGCGACGATGCCGCCGAGGTCCAGCCGATTTTCATAACAATCGACCCTGAACGAGACACGCCCCCAGCACTCGCCAAATACGTCCCGCTGTTCGATGCGGGCATCATTGGGCTGACGGGCACGCCGGAACAGATCGCCGCCACGTCCGAGACGTTTCCAATCTTCTTTGAGCGCGTCGAAGAGGCCGCAGCGCCGGATGGGTACACCATGGGCCACACGTCGCATCTGTTCCTCTTCGACCCCGAGGCAGGCTTCGCCGACTCGTGGCCCTACGGCACCTCCGCCAAAGAGATCCTCGCCGATCTGGAAGAGAGGATTTGACCGAAATGAACCGCATATCCGGAGAAACAGCCCTCGGGCTGGCGTGGATCATCGCGCTCGTCGCCTCGCTTGCCGTGCTTTTTATCGGCGAGGTGCTGGGGCAGACGCCCTGTGTGCTGTGCTGGTTCCAGCGCGCCTTCATGTTCCCCTTGGCCATTATCCTCGGGCTGGGCCTGTGGTGGCGGGACGGCCGTGTGGGGCGCTACGGCATCGCATTGGCGCTTGGCGGCGGCGCAGTCGCCCTGTGGCACATGGGGCTGTACGTCGGTCTTGTTCCCGAACGCATCCAGCCCTGCACGGCCACCGGCCCCTCTTGCACCGATGACAACCAACTGGTCTTCGGCGTCCCTATCCCGCTGATGGCGCTCGTCGCCTTCGCGCTGATCGGGGCGCTGTCGGCCCTTTCATTGAAGGACACACGAACATGAACCGACGCGGCCTGATCCTGTCCGTTCTCGCCCTCGGCGTCGCCGGTTTCGGCGGAGCCACCTGGTTTGCAACCCGCCCCGGCCCGGTGGCCGAAGCGGAGCCTGTTGCTCCGGAACTTGCTGAGGCGATGATCCGCCCCTACTCGCCCATCCTCGGACCTGCGGAGGCGCCCGTCACGATCGTCGAATTCTTCGATCCGGCCTGCGAGGCCTGTCGCGCCTTTCATCCCATCGTGAAGGACATCATGGCCGAGCATGGGGATGCTGTCCGCGTCGTGATCCGCTACACGCCCTTCCACGGCGCGGCATCCGAGGAAGCGATCCGCGTGCTCGAGGCGGCGCGCATGCAGGACGTTTACGTGCCGGTGCTTGAGGCCGTTCTGCGGGAACAGCCGAGATGGGCGTCGCACGGTGCCCCGGCGCCTGGCTTGATCCTTCAGATCGCCGCCACGGCCGGACTCGATGCCGAGGCCGCGCGCACGCAAATGCTGGCACCCGATGTCGTGGCGATCCTGAACCAGGATCGTGCTGACGTCGAGACCGTGGGAATTCGCCAGACGCCCACATTCTTCGTGAACGGCAAGCCGCTCGATCCATTCGGGGAGGCAGAATTGCGTCGTCTGGTGGCCGCCGAAGTCGCTGCCGCGCAAAGCTGAATACAACGGGCAGGATCAGAACGATGAAAAAGTATATTTTGACCAGCACACTGGCGGCGCTTTTGACCCTTGGAGGGCTCTCGGTGCCCGCGCTGGCCGGACCCGAGGATGTGGTCGTCGAGAACGCGTGGTCCCGCGCGTCCATCGGGATGAACCGTCCCGGGGCCGCTTACATGACGATCCGCAACACTGGCGACGAGCCAGTGACGCTGACCGGCCTTGCCACACCGCTCGCGATGATGCCCGAAATCCACGAGACGAAGACAAATGCCGAAGGTGTAAGTTCCATGAGCCCGGCGGGGGAGATCGCGATCGCCCCGGGCGAGAGCGTCGCGCTCGAACCGGGGGGCCTGCACGCAATGCTGATGCGGCTACAAGAACCGATGACGGAAGGGGACACCTTTCCGCTGACCCTGCTTTTCGACGACGGAGGCGAAGTGACGGTCGAGGTGCCGATCCTCGGAATAGCCGCGCGGGGGCCAGAGGACTGATGCGGCGACGGGCGATCTTGGGGTACGGCGCGGCTGGTGTCGGGGCGGTCGCCCTGATGCTCTTCGTCGGTTGGTGGCAGGTCGATGGACCGGAACCTGTCGGGCAGCGGCCTGTCGCCCTGACCGAGATGGATTTCCGTCTGACGGATCATGAGGGCAACGCGGTCGGGCCAGAAACCCTGATCGGTCGCCCGACGATGGCGTTCTTCGGCTTCACCTACTGTCCCGATGTCTGCCCGACCACGCTCTCGGACATTTCGGGATGGCTCGACGATCTGGGAGGCGAGGCCGACGAGATGAACGTGGTTTTCATCACGGTCGATCCCGAGCGCGACACTGTCGAAACGATGGCCGAATATGTCGGCTACTTCCATCCTGGGATACGTGGCTGGACGGGACCGGAAGAGCAGATCGCGCGCGTCGCGGACGGCTTCCGCGCCACCTACGTGCGGGTGCCGATGGAAAGCGGCGATTACACGATGAACCACACCGCGAGCGTCTTCCTATTCGCAGCCTCTGGGCGGTTCGTCACCATGATCGACTATCACGAACCCAGAGAATTCGCGGTGCCGAAAATTCGCCGCGCGCTGGCAGAAGAAATGGAGGGGGCGACATGAGGCTCAGAACTTTGGCGGCTTGTGTCGCAATTGCGGGGACGGTTTCGGGAGCGGCTATCGCCATCTCTGATTTCATGTCGAAAGAACCCGCGCCACCGGAACTTGCTCAGGCAGGTGGCTGGATGCCCCAAGGTCCTGAAGCCTTTAGAAACGTTGACATCCTCGTGACGCCGCCCGCGACGGCATGGGCAGAGGATGCACCCGACCTCGGCCCCCTACCCCTTCTGCAGGTCGCGTTTGCCGACAGGCCGGTAAGGGCGATCGAGCCACCGTTGTCGACGTGGTCGCGCGACATTGCACCTGGCGAGACGCTCGATTTCTTGCTGTCCGAAGCTGGACTTGCGGCACCTGACAGAGCCGAAGTTGCCCTCGCGCTTGGCGCGGAATACGATCTGCGACGGCTGCGGCCTGGGCACTCGGTCACTGTCGCTTCGACCGTGGACGGCAGCCCCCGCATCGTCTCACTCGCCGTCGAGGACGGAGTGCGGATCGAGGTGGTTTTCGGCGAGCAGTTGTCCACGCAGGTCGTGGCTCCGGATCCGGAGATCTTAACCCTTGCCGGCGAAGCCGTGATCGACAGCTCGATCTTCGCGGCACTCGACGAAGCCGGCATACCCGCCCGTTTTTCGGTGGACCTTGCGCAGATGCTGGGTGGGACCGTGGATTTCCGCCGCGAGATGGCCGGTGGCGAGACACTAAGGCTTCTCTGGCGCGAGGCGCGGGTCGGCGAGGACAGGATCGGACAACCCGATCTTGCCTTCGCGGCATTGGAGATCGGCGGTTCGCTCTATGAGATCGTATGGCCTGACGACGGAAGCGGTCAGGCGACGATCTACGTCGATGGCGAGGTGCTGCGCGTCTTCGCACAGCCGGTCGAGGGTGCGCGCCTCAGCTCGGTGTTCGGGCGCCGAACGCATCCGGTCTTTGGCAACGTCCGGATGCACACCGGCGTCGATTTCGCAGCGGCACGTGGGACACCGGTTCAAGCGACGGCACCGGGGCGGGTCAATTTCATCGGCTGGCGCGGCGGATATGGTCGCGTGGTTGAAATCTTGCACGGCTCCGACACCATGACGCGCTACGCGCATCTGAGCGCCGTGCCGGAAGACCTGGCACAAGGCCAACGCGTTGCGGCGGGAGATGTGATCGGCCGCGTCGGCGCGACTGGCACGGCGACAGGTCCGAACCTGCACTACGAAGTTCTCGTGGATGGGCGCCCGACTGACCCCCTCTCTGACAACCGGCTCGCCGAAGCAGCAGAGAGCGAAGCGGATGATACCGCCGCGCTCTACCGCCTGGCCGAGGCGCGCGCGCTTCTGAATGAAAACCTCGGCAGCGAGATTGCCAAAACGACAACCGAAAGGCTCTGACCCATGAAACGTATGACCCAAGCTCTTGCCATCACGCTCGCCCTGTTCCCGGCGGCACAGGCCCTCGCAGAGGCAACGGCGATCGACGTCCGCAAGACGAACGGTTGCGGCTGCTGCCTCTCGTGGATGAACCATCTCGAAGAAAACGGGTTTGCGCCGAAGGGCGAGAACATGTTCGGTGGGGCGCTGGTTCGCTTCAAGCTCGACAACGGCGTGCCGCAGCGCATGGTCTCCTGCCACACCGCGCTCATTGATGGCTACGTGATCGAAGGCCATGTCCCAGCCGCTGACATCCGCCGCCTTCGCGAGGAGCGCCCGGACGCCGTCGGCCTCGCCGTTCCGGGGATGCCCTACGGCTCGCCCGGCATGGGGCCAGAAGACGACCGCGAGGCCTATGATGTCTTCCTCATCCGCAAGGACGGGTCGACGGAAGTCTTTTCGAGCTACGCCGAAGGATAATCTGGCCCGCCCATGGAAAATCTGTCTCCGATAACGCTCGGCTTTCTCGGAAGTCTCGCCGCCGGTTCGCTCACAGCAGTCGGAGCAGCTCCCGTGCTGTTCGGGCGCATCCCGTCTCGGGCCACGCGCGATCTGTCGCTCGGCTTCGCCGCCGGTGTCATGCTGTCAGCCTCGTTCTTTTCGCTGATCATCCCGGCATTGGATGCGGCAGAGCCAATATTCGAAAACGGCGCGATGCCTGCGGCCATCGTATGCGTCTCGATCCTTCTGGGCATGGGGGCTGTCGCGCTGATGAACGAAAAGCTGCCGCACGAGCACTTCAAGACAGGACGCGAAGGACCCGAAGCGGCGTCTCTGCGGCGGGTCTGGCTGTTCATCATCGCGATCACGATCCACAACTTCCCCGAAGGCCTCGCGGTCGGGGTCGGCTTCGGATCCGGAGGTATAGAGGGCGGTCTGCCGCTTGCTGTCGGCATCGGGCTTCAGAATGCGCCCGAAGGATTGGCCGTTGCTGTATCTCTGCTGGGCGAGGGATATCCGAAGCTGCGCGCCTGGAGCATCGCGGCGCTAACGGGCATGGTCGAGCCGATTGGCGGCCTGTTCGGGGCCGGGATCATCACACTGTCGGAACCGCTGCTTCCATGGGGACTGGCCTTTGCCGCGGGAGCGATGCTCTACGTCATCAGCCACGAAATCATCCCCGAAACCCATCGCAGCGGCCATCAGAACAGGGCGACGCTCGGTCTCGCAGTCGGGCTCGTTCTGATGCTGTTCCTTGATGTCTGGTTGGGATGAGGCAATGTCACTAAACAAGGTATCTCCGATGATCGGCGTCTTCGCAGCACTTGCTGCGTTCGCGATTGATCAGATCACCAAAGCCATTGTTGTTGCGAATGCCGCCACTTTAAGCGCCGGGATTTCCGTGTTTCCGGGATTCAACCTCGTCTTTTATCGTAATGACGGCGTGACTTTCGGGATGCTGGGCGGCGCTCCGTGGTGGAGCCTCATCGCTCTCGCTCTTGCCATCTGTGTTTGGCTAGGGGTTATGCTGTTTCGCGCCGAAAATGCGGTCGAAACACTTGCCTATGGCGCGATCATTGGCGGAGCCCTGGGCAATGTCATCGATCGTGTGCGGTATCGGGCTGTAACAGACTTTCTCGATTTCTACATTGGCACAACACATTGGCCTGCCTTCAACTTGGCCGATGTATTTGTCGTCAGTGGCGTGGGGCTCTTGCTCGCCGCGGCATGGATCAGCGCGCGGCGTTCGATCAAGTCGTGAAGCCGGAAATTCTGAACCGCATCGCTCTGCGCCACCGTTTTCTTTCGCGGATGACGCTTGGTTTCGTCGCCGGGGCGCTGACCGTTCTGACTTTCCCGCCTTTCTCGCTTCTCTTGCTTGTTCCCATTGCCTATTCCGCGTTGTTTGTCGGTCTTCGCGATCTCTCCTTCGGGCGCGCTTTCCTCGTCGGCTGGGCGTTTGGTCTTGGCCAGTTCGGTTTCGGGATTTCGTGGATCGCGGAAAGTTTCTACGTCGAGGCCGAGCGGTTTGGGACGATGGCGATCCCGGCGGTCGCGGGATTGTCCGCAGGTCTCGCGATTTTCCCAGCCATTGCCGCCGCGCTTTTTGCCGAAATCGCGCGGCGCGGAGCCATGGGCAGTCTCTTGGCCTGCCTCCTGTTCGCGACCTCCTGGACCGCTGCCGAGTGGTTGCGAGGTCACGTTTTGACAGGACTTCCGTGGAACCTCGCCAGCTACGCTCTGGTCGATTACGCCGCTTTTCGCCAGCCCACCGCCTGGGTCGGAAGCTATGGGTTAAGCTTTCTCACCGTGTTCGTTGCGGTACTCCCCGGCGCGGCTGCCATGGCGTCCGGGCGGCAACGATTGACCATTTCGCTCATGGCGCTGGCCGGCATAGCGACGATGTGGGCTGTCGGCACGCTTCGCCTCCAGTCGGATGCACAACAGCCACCCGGTGTCGATTTGCGCATCGTCCAGGGCAACATTCCACAAGAGGAGAAATGGGCGCCCGAGAACCGCGAGGCGACCTTCGCGCGCTATCTTGAGCTTTCAACCCGGCGCGGCGATTTCGACGTTCTTCTCTGGCCGGAAACCGCCTTTCCGGGTTTCCTCGATGAGGATACGGAGGCGCAGGCCCGCATTGCCGCTGCGCTACCGGAAGGCAGCGTGCTGCTCACCGGGGTGCCGGACCGTGTACGGAGTGAGGATGGGATCCAATATTTCAACACGGTTCAGGCATTTGACGAGACCGGCGAGATCCTGACCGGATACGCGAAACACCATCTCGTACCCTTCGGCGAATATGTGCCATTCCGCAGCTGGTTGCCCATCGAGCGGCTCACGGCGGGTCTGGGCGATTTTACGCCCGGACCGGGCCCGAGAACGCTTGCGCTTCCGGGTGTGCCGCTGGTCGCCGTGGCGATCTGCTATGAGATCATCTTCCCAGGCCATGTGGTCGACGACCTGTTCCGGCCGGACTGGATTTTCAATGCGACCAATGATGCTTGGTTCGGAACCAGCATTGGACCGGAGCAGCACCTCGCCTCAGCACGCATGCGCGCTGTCGAGGAAGGGCTTCCCATCGTCCGGGCCGCAAACACAGGGATCTCCGCGATCATCGACGCAAACGGTGACCTCGTCGCGCGGCTCGGCAATGGAGAAACCGGTGTCATAGATGCGGCTCTGCCCTCTGCTCATCCGCCAACGCTCTATGCGCGCTTCGGCGACTGGGCGCTGCTGGCTCTCATCTTCACTACTTGGACCGTGGGACTGGCTGCAGGTCTGATTGGCACACACCGGTGCAACAAGAGAACAAGAACGGAGAAAAAGTCATGCTGTTAATCGCGGGCATTGTCGCGGGTGCGATCTGGGGTGGATATCTGGCGCGACGCCGAAAAGGAAACCGGCTGGATATCCTCCAGTATGCGGCGAGTTCGGCGATCGCCTTCGGTCTTCTCACCTATTTCATATCGGTGGTCCTCTTGCGCATCTTTTTTTAAGAAGGGTTTCGAAACAGCACCGACATGAGACGGCTTTTCAACATATTGCTGTACGGGTTTCTGGCAATCTGCATCACGGTATCGGTTGGTTCCGGGTTGGTCTATTTTCTGCTGAGCGCATCCGTTCCCGACTACGACGAGGACTTCACGGTCGCAGGCTTAGGCGGACCGGTCGACATTCTGCGAGATTCTTCGGCAGTCCCGCACATCTCCGCAACTTCCGCTGCAGATGTCTACTTCGCGATCGGCTTCGTTCACGCCCAAGACAGGCTCGGTCAACTGTTAAGGGCAAGGCGAAAAGCGGAAGCTTCGTGGCCATCCGATGAGACATTGTCCGTTGCGCCAGCGGTCTCAGACGCGCTCGCGTCCTATGCCGCGGGCGTCAATGCGTGGCTCGAGCTTGTGTCGGAAGGCGGGCGTGGCAGAGGCTCTCCGGAGCTGCTGATCGCAGACGAACGGTCGATCGCGGCCTGGACACCCGGCGATAGCCTGAGGATTGCCCGGTCTTTCCTGAATGGCCTGCGACCGGGAAGCGCACGGGAAGGAATGCCGAGTATATCAGGTGCCATTATACCGACGGATCGCCCGAGAGTGCCCGAACTACTTGCGACTGATCCGCAGCAGCGACTCAATGCGTGGGCGATGGACGGTGACCGAACCGCTACCGGGACGCCAATTCTCGCCGCCGAAATCAGCGGTTCCCTGTCGCTTCCCTCGAAATGGTATCTCGCCGATCTTCAATTTTCGACGGGGCCGGCCATAGGGGCCACAATGCCGGGCGTACCTTTCGCTATTGTTGGCCGCAACGCGCGCGTCGCCTGGGCCTTCCGGTCACTTCCCGTGCCAGACGAGGAGGCGCCAGGGGGGCCATCATCCATGCAGACGGCAGGTTTCCTGACGATGCTGGAGCTGTTTGCGCGTTCAGCCGACGCGAACGATGCCACTAGAGTTGCCGCAGACATGTTGCCGAAGGGCATGGAGGCATTGGTAATTGATCGAGAGACCGTTGACCGTTGGCCAAAAGAGGAAGCCGTACGGGCGTCGTCATTTCGCGACATTCGACTGGCGGAGCTTGAAACGCGGCAATCGATCTTCTCGACAGAAGGCGTCATGGGTGTTCAAAGGGACACCGTAAGTTCCGTGGCGCGAACCCTCCTGCCCCTGATGGCGAAAGAGCTTTGGTTCGTGCAGTCCAGAGACAGCATCGAAGGCACCGATACAGACGACCTTCGTCGTGAGCTACTGGACAGGCTTGCGTCGTGGAATGGCGAAATGGATCGATATTCGCCGGAACCTCTGCTGTTTTGGACCTGGGTCTGGGCTCTGCAGCAGCGCATTTTGAAAGACGAGTTTCCGATAGCGAAGCAACTCTGGACCCGTCCGAACCCGGACTTTCTTTATGCGGTACTCAGCGATCGTCGCGGCAGCGCGATCTGGTGCGACATCCGTCCATCGTCACCTCGAGAGACATGTGAGAAGCAGGTTCGAGTGGCCTTGGATGATGCCCTTGGCTGGCTGGTCGATCGATATGGGCGCGATCTTTCGACCTGGACCTGGGGGGAGGAGCATACATTGGACATGCAGTGGTCGCCGATCAGTTCACGTGGGTTGCTGACCGACCTGCTGTCCCTTCAAGCGCCGATCTCAGGCGATCCCTTTACGCAATTCTTGACGTCATTTGGTGTTGAAGAAGACCGTCCATTCCTTGTGAGTGCCGGAAGCAATTTTCAGACGGTCATGTCGATATCGGAAGCAGCGGGATCATACTACATCTCGCCCGCCGGACAGTCGGGACATCCGCTATCTCGATTCTACGACAATCTCTTTCCCTCGTGGATACAAGGCGAATACCTCACCATGTCGACCGATCTGTCACTGGCCCGTGGCGGCGCTTCCGGGATATCGCGGCTCACACCGGCTACCTCCGACAACCCTCGGATGAGCGAGGGCCAGAGCGAATGATCACGAACTTCTTCTTCCTTTACGACCCTTTCGGCTATGTGCTGTCACCGGTGTCGCTCATTGTTGTCGGTCTTACAGCATGGCTGTTTTTGCGTGGGCTCAAAATACACGCTCGCTGTCTCGGAAGGGTTTCTGGTTGGCGTCGAACCGCCTTCTTTGTCGGCCTCGCGGCCGTCCTCGTCGCGACGAATGGGCCGCTCGCGCCATTGGGGCACAGTCTATTTTCCGTACATCAGGTCGAGCATCTTCTTCTGCGACTGGTAGGACCGCTTCTTATCGCGGTTTCTCAGCCCTGGCTTGGCCTTCAAGCCGGGTTGAAAAGGGAATGGCGCCGACGCCTTGCCGCGATTGGGCGTGCGCGCATCCCGCGATTCTTGGCGCTTCCTGCATCTGCCACCTCCTTGTTGATTGGTGCGCTTTTCGTCTGGCAAATCCCGATGATTTACGCCCTTACACAACGTATTGCAGCGATGGAAGCGCTGGCACATCTGTCTATGGTGCTGGCTGGGCTTTGGTACTTTGCTTTGCTGTTCGATCTGCGCGATCCACCTGAAGGAGCGCGGCGCGGTGCTCGGCTGATGTCAGGGTTCGTGGTGATCGTTTCCAACATCTTTCTAGGCTCCCTGACAACGCTCAAGGATGTGCCCCTCTATGGATCAGAAATCATCGCAGCGAGCGATGGTCGACTTCGCGCCCTGGCTGACGAGACAATCGGTGGCTACGTAATCTGGGTCCCGTCATCGATGGTTCTCATCGTGGCAATCATTCTGGTGCTGAACGGCTGGAACGCGGCGGAGGAACGGCGCTGGACGTCCCGCTACGACCTGATGCGCCAATCGAATGCGGCGGCGCTCGAGTTTCCGGAAACCGCGGAGGAACTGCGTCTGAAAGTAGAGAAGCCGAACCGGGACATGGGCCGTACGCTCGCACTTGGCGCATTCTCCATGTTCATGGTTGGCATGATTACCGTCGTGACCATCGTCTATGGCCTCGGATAGATTGAATTCGACATGAGACCAGACGTATTCTTCTCCGCTAGGGCCCGCCTGTTGCGCCACTGCCATGGCTGGACACATATTGTAGTGTCCTTACGCGTACCGGGTGCTTGCGCTGCCCCACGGCGGCGAGCGTCACTTTGGCCGTGATCGCCATCGAAGCGATCAACGTGGCCCTGTACCGACGATTTGCCTGATCTGACGGAAGATCATCTCCTCCCATCAGGCGTAGATGTCGATCGGTGTTCCGTCTTTCACCATTGCATAGATGTCCTCGATCTGCCGATCTGTGACCGCGATGCAGCCAGCTGTCCAGTCGCGGACGTCCGTTGGGTCGATGCCGGGGCGTGGACCACCATGGATGAAGATGTCGCCGCCGGGGGAAAGGCCCTGCGCTTCAGCAAAGGCGATGTCGGCCTCATTCGGATAGGAGATGCCAACCGAAAGATGATACGTACTGTCGGGGTTGCGCTTATCGACTACGTAAGCGCCCTCAGGGGTCCGGCCGTCTCCCTCGAATTGCTTGTGACCCTCAGGAGCGAAACCCAGCCCGACCGGATAGGTTTGCAATACGCGATCGGCTCCGTCCAGAACAAGCAAACGCTGCCCCTTGTAAAGCCGAACACGGGTCACCTCGGGTCCGCCATAGCTGCGGAACTTGCTGGCACAGCCAGACAAAAACGCTGCCAACCCGCCCAGCAGGACGGCGCGGCGGGGAAATCGGATGGTTTTCACTGCTCGATGCCTCTTTCGTGAGGGCTGATATGGACACTACATTACCTTGCAAATGCTGCGTGATCAATGTCCGTGGGCAAGCGCGGCCTTTGCCATCGCTGGACCAACCTGCTCACCGCTGAATGCCTTGCGGGCCTACCGCAGCGCCTTGAGGGCGACCGGCAGGGAGCCACGGCAGGCCTTAATCGAACAACTCGTGAAGCCAGGATTTGCGGCGATAGCCGTGCTTGCCGTCGCCGCCGCCGTGTTTTCCGCGCCGGTAGCCGCGATCATCGTTGTAGCCGCGCGGCTCAGGCACCCGCTGAGGCGCCACATCAGGTGCCGAACGCTCGATGATCTTGTCCAGTTCGCCTCGGTCGAGCCAGACACCCCGGCAATCGGGACAAAAGTCGATCTCGATCCCCTGGCGTTCTGTCATACTCAAGGGCACCTCGCAAACCGGACACATCATCCTGCCCTTCACGCTCATGTCCCGTCTCGGCTCCTTTCCGCGTTCTCCCAGTTCAATGACCATGTGCCAGCGCCCCTTTGGCCAAGCCTTCGCCAACCTGTTCACCGCCGGACGGCGGCGCCTTGGCCTCTTGGCTGTTAAGCAGGCGCAGGGCGTTGGCCACCACCAGCAATGACACTCCTACGTCGGCTGCAATAGCGCCCCACATCGATGCCAGTCCGAACGCGGTAGCGACAACGAAAACGCCCTTGGTCGCCAAGGAAATGCCGATGTTCTGATGGATAATCGACATTGTCCGGCGCGAATGACCGATCAGCCAAGGCACCTTCCCGAGGTCGTCTGTCATCAGGGCAATATCCGCCGTCTCGATTGCCGCGTCCGAACCAACGGCACCCATTGCGATGGCGTAATGCGCGCGCGCCATGGCCGGGGCGTCGTTGACCCCGTCGCCGATCATGGCCACCATGTCATGCGTTTCGACCAGTTCTTCGATAGCTGTCACCTTGTCTTCGGGCAGAAGCTCGGCACGGACCTCGTCGATGCCGACCTCGGCTGCAACAGCGCGCGCTGTCCGCTCGTTGTCGCCCGTCAGCATGACGATGGTCTTCACGCCCTGCGCGTGGAGCTGTGCCACGATGCCCTTGGCATCGGGGCGGATACGGTCGCGCAATTCCAGGATGCCGGTGACGCCGGTGTCGTCGCCCACGGCAACAAGGGTGCTGCCAGCCCCTTCGATGCGGTCGCGCAAATCCTTCGGAATGGCGTCGCCGAAACCCTTCTCCTCGGCAAACCGGTCCGACCCCAGCCAGATCGACCGGCCGTCTGTGCGTCCTTCAAGTCCCCTGCCCGGAACGGTTCGGGTATCTTCCGCGGCGAATACCTTGATGCCGTCGGCTTCTGCCCGCGCGAGAATGGCGCGCGCCAAGGGATGCGAGGAACGTGCCTCCAGCCCAGCGGCGAGGGCCATCAGATCTTGCGCCGATGCTTTGCCCAGCGGATGCACCGCCGCCACCTCGGGCTCGCCCATGGTGATCGTGCCGGTCTTGTCCATGGCCAGTGCAGTGGTCTTACCCGGTGCCTCGATATATGCACCGCCCTTGATCAGCACTCCGGCCCGCGCTGAGGCGGTGAGTGCGGCGACGATGGAGACCGGTGTCGAGATGACCAGAGCACACGGGCAGGCGATCACCAGCAGCACGAGTGCATTGTAGAACCAATAATCCCAGGCCCCACCGAAAATGAGCGGCGGCAGCAGGGCAATTGCAATGGCGAGAGCCATGACGATAGGCGTATAGATGCGGGCGAATTTCGCCACCCACTGCTCCACCGGCGCGCGGCGGGCATGGGCGTCGCCGACCATGCGGATAATCTTGGCCAACACGGTGTCCGAGGCGGCCTTCGTGGCGCGCACCGTAAGTGTGCCTTCGCCGTTGATCGTACCGGCATAGACTTCGTCGCCCCGTTCCTTTGGGACCAGCGCACTCTCTCCGGTGATTGGCGCCTGATCGACGGCCCCTGCCCCATCGACAACCTCACCATCCAATGGGATGCGGTCTCCGCCGCGCACGACGAAACGTGCGTTGATAGCAACCGCGGAAGCCGGTACGTCCGCTTCCGAACCGTCATCATAAAGAATTCTTGCCGTCGGCGGCGCCAGGTCCAGCAGAGCTGAAACCGCATTCCTCGCACGCCCGACGCTCCAGCTTTCGAGGAAAAGCGAGAGCGAGAAGAAGAACGCGACCGTCGCCGCCTCGAAAAATTCGCCGAGGCCAATTGCACCCGCGACTGCGACGACCATGAGCAGGTTCATGTCGGGCGACAGCCGCCGTGCGGACGACCATGCCTTGGGCGCCACGAGCCAAACACCGAACAGGATCGCAACCGCGAATAACCCTGCCTCGACCAGTGGCATCGGCGCTTCGCCGTGCCCTGCGAAGAGGCCGAGTGCCCCCCCCATGCCGGTCTCGATGATGTGCCACAGAAATCCCGCGGCCCAGAAGCCGCCACTGAGCGACGTAAACAGCCGCTGGCGTGCAAGATGGGCCGCCTGGTCGACCGACGCGTTTTCGGCATCCCAAGGCTTGGCGGTCATGCCGGTGCTTGCGACCAGTTCTGCAATTTCGCCGTCCGATACACTCTTGGCGCTGTCGAGAATAGTCATCCGTCCATTGATCACGTCGAACGCAAGATGTTCGGCCCCGCCGATCTTCGGGCCGACCACCTTGTTCAGGATTGCTACCTCCTCGGCGCAATCGAGGCCGGACACCTGAAAACTGCGCCCGCCCGCTGGCGCGGGGGTCGCCGGAACGGTGTCGCCGCACGTTCTGGCGCTCCCGCAGCAGCTGCCGCCGCTTGTCTGGGCATCTTCGGCGTGATCGTGGTCGTGACGATGGGTGTCGGACGGCATGAATGGACCTCTGGATTCGGGTGCTTTACCATGAAATAGCCCCTACAGTAGCTAGAGCTTCAAGAGCAAAATACGGTGGTATTTCAGTTTGATTTATTGCTAGAGGATGCGGTGACCGGCTCCATCACGCCTTGAGGCATGAACAGCCGCTGCAAAGAAAAACAGACATGAAAGGAAGCTTGATGCGGGTTTTGATTCTGAAGCAAAAAATGATGGTCGCAGTGGCGCTGTCGCTCACGGCCGGGTGCGCAGTCCAGCCGACTGGACCGGGCGACGCGGCAAAACGGGGGGGCAACGTTCCCGAAGCCGTGATTGCAATGGCTGCTCCGGATCAGGATGTTGCAACTGCGCGCTTGGTACCGGAAGACGGGTGCTACTGGTACGAACACAGCGGCCCCGTAGAAACAACCTTGCTGCCGCTGCGCACGGCGAACGGCAATCGTATCTGCACCCCTCGCGAAACTTAATTACGTTTGCCGACCGCTGCTTGGCTTAGCTGCGGGCAGTCACGCTGTCCTCCGCCGAGTAAAGATAGGCCGTAGAGCCGGTCTCGACGTTCGGGTAAAGGTCATTGATATGGGCCATAACCATCCGTACGCAGCCCGAACTTGCGCGGCCACCGATACTCCGTGGGCTCGGAGTGCCATGGATGCGCAGAAGGGTATCGCGATCCCCGACGTAAAGATACAGCGCCCTTGATCCAAGCGCGTTTTCCGGTCCCGGTTCCATGCCATCGGCAATGTCAGCATAAAGTTCGGGGTCGCGATTGATCATGCTCTGTGTCGGTTGCCAGTGCGGCCACCTGACCTTGCGCTTGATTGTATAGACACCCGGCTCGTAGAGGTTCCCCCGCGCGATCGCCACGCCGTAGCGCATCGCGGTTCCACCCTCTTCAATGTGGTAGAGATATCGTGCGACCGCGTC
>NZ_CP072616.1:0-130875 GCF_000735125.2 Sulfitobacter sp. CB2047
AAGAGGGACGTGACCTTGTCGAGGTAAGTATCATCGGTTGTGTAACTGTTGACCCCATCCAAGCGGATGCATTGGAATAATTCGTTCACCCGCGTGCGCACCGTTTGGTCATCAACCAAGCTCACATAGGGCAGCATATGGGCGAGGCGCGTTTCTCGGGCATACCAGTCCGGCGTCAGGGTGCGGGGATCGAGGGCTTCGTTGCCGGCTTCGTCACGGGGCATAACTGTCGCCACCATGAATTTGCCGGTTTCGAGTGGGCGGTGTTTCCTGCAGCGCCGTCATCATCACATCGATGAAGCGGGGATCCCAATCGGCGGCTTTCCAAAGGACGGGATAGAGTACGATCGCAACCCCAAGGATCACGATGTGCTGGACCCAGACGAACAGCAGTACCGAGCCAAAGAGCCAGACCATCGCGTACATGATGGGCAGGCCCAGTAGCTTCGGTGGGCGCACGAGGCCGAGGAAGAGTGGTGAGCGCTCAGCCACCGGCAAAGACTGCGGCGACGATTGTGGGGGCAGCTGCAACACCGGCGATGCCGACGAGTACCCAAAGCGCTTGACGCAGATCGATGATGTTGAAGAACCAGCTGAGGAACACGCCCAAGACCGCCAGCGTGGCGATCACGACGCCAAGTGGCCCGGTCAGAGCATCGACGATGCCCTGTAGCAGGCTCTGAATCGGGGAGAGGTCGATGCTTTGTGCTAAAGCAGGTTCTGCGGCGAGCAGGAACAGTCCCAGTATAGTGACAAATAGAGACGTGAAGTTCTTCATGGGTTTGTTCCTTCCAGACGTGCGATCACCGCCATGACGCGGGCCACATGATTTTGGGTTTCTCGGTAAGGGGGTATTCCGCCATATTGGCGAACGGCGTCAGGTCCTGCGTTATAGGCTGCCAACGCAAGTCGCGGATCGCCGAACAGCTCCAGCATCATTGCAAGATAGCGGGCGGAACCATCGAGGTTCTGCAGCGGATCACGTGGATCGACACCAAGATCGCGGGCGGTTGCAGGCATCAGCTGTCCCAGGCCAATGGCACCAGCGCTGGAAACGGCGCTCTGACGGTAAGCGCTTTCAATTTCTATGTTGGCGCGGAAGAGAGTGAGCCAATCGGTGACGGAAAGATCGGCACGACGCAGCCCAGGGTGACTGCCGTAGCGCAAAGCCGTTGCTTCGATGGCTGAAAGAACTTCCTCACGGGGTAGGGGAGGACGCGGTGCGATAGTGGCGATGCGGAGTTCTTCTGTTGCGGCCGCAGCATCAGGTTCGTCAAAGATTGCGAGCGCATCGGCCGCCGAGCCTTGGCCTACGCCGCCGTTGTAGTTCCGGGCAAAGCTGTTTTGGGATTGCGTGGCGGTCAGCGAGCCGTCGCTCTCCATGACCAGAACCATTTGGGCTGCCGCAGGTGGCGCAAGCAGCCAAATGAAGAGAAGGCTAGTCGCTGCCGCCTTTGACGATTCCACTGAGCTTATGTGTGGTCCGCTGCCCTTCTTCGATCGGGACATCGGCATGTGAGAAGCCGATGCCAACCAAGAAGGACACGACACCCGTGATGGTTTTGAATTCGCGGATCTTAATATCGTTGTGCGTTGTACGCGTGCGCGCAGTGACCAACAGCTTCTCCACGCCATCGTCAGAAACGGCACGCATGATCCAGACGCCGTAATAGCTCGGACCTTTCTTGTGCGCAGTTTCCTGGCACAAAATCTCGGCGCTATAGCCGCTTTCCACGAGTTCGCGGAATCTAGCCTCAGTGACCACATTCGGTGCTTCTACTTCCCAGTTCATAACTGCGATCACACTTCTCTATTCTCGAGACGTAGGATCGCCATGCCCACCATGGACATCACGAACATACGAAAGTATATTAATGAAACGCAAGGTATATTATTGCGATTCTGATGTGGTATTTGCCCTCGGCCTGATCGGTTCGAGGGCTTTGCCGTGCTGCGTCATATAAAGGATTCTTGGCAAAAGATGAAGCTACTGCATTTGGTCCCGCAGGTTATACTATTGAGTGCTGTGCTTGGGAGTTCAGCCAGCAGTGCCAACTGTCTCGCGCCAGAGCGGCCTTTTGTACCGAGCGATCCGCAAGCTGCTCGAGAATACACTGACCTCATCCAGAACGACTTCGATATCTACATTCAGGATATACAGAGCTATTTCCGCTGCCTTGACGGCGAACGGGCGCGCGCGTTTCAGGAAGCGCGGGAGGTCAGCGAAGAATATGGGCGGTTCTTGGGGACACTTGAACGTTAGCCTAGCCCGACAACCAGTCTAAATGCTGGGCAATCAAATTCGAGGCGTAAGAAGTTCCTGCGCCTCAATATCCAAGGCCCTGGCGATAGCTTCAATCATGTCAATCGTTGCCGCATGCTTTGCGTTTTCAATTTTGCCAATGTAGCCCCGATCAATGTCGGCGCGATGCGCAAGGGTTTCTTGGCTGAACCCTTTGGATCGGCGCGCTTCCTGAATATTCAAACCAAGTTGTATCCGTAGCTTCATGCCAAAGGCAGAGCCCAGATGTAGAGTATATAACCACGCAATATATTCTACATTCGGATGGTAGACTATTGTCTTCGGCTAATAATTTCCCGAATTGGGGTCCAGCGCCAAGATAGGCGAGTACAAAGTGGAAATTGCACGTGAGGGTTGGGCATGAATTTTGACATCGTCATTTTATCAAGCGAGCGCCGAACTTACGGGAAGAATTTATGGTCAGAATATTTTTTATCCGAGGCTGACTTGTGCCCTCGAGTTTCCCGCACCACGGCGCAGAAGTAACCCCTACATCCTACAAGACCAAGCTGTTTTCTGGCACCCTGACATCCGGCCAGCAGATCTAAAGTGAATTAGATAGTGACCCAAGTTAACGAAGAAGCATCACCCATTGCTCGGCTGATTGGACCTGATGGCAAGCGCACAGTTGGTTGGGTCTATGCCTGGGAGACTTCGGAGCTGTCGATCCTGTGGATTGGCGAGCAATATAATGCAGCGTTTATTGATCCTGAATTATGTGCTGAGAGACTTGCGAAAGCTAAAGCGACAACACCGGAAGATGTGATTGCTTTGCTCAGTTTGCTTCCGAAACCTTCAAGCAAGAGCGTCTGTTAATAGGTTAGCCGCATGAAAGTGCCCCAAATTCGCATAATTGCGCTCATGTCAAATTAGCTGTCGGAGAGTTCTGCTAATGAACTTGAGCAGAGGCCATGCCGCTATATCTCCGAACAAGTAGTTGTCCCAAGTGTTAGGCACGAAGAACGGGTCTCGTATCCACGAATATGGCGACGGTATCCTCCTTCTTAGCGGGGCCAACAAATCCGGCTTTGCTTTTGCCTTGAATCGCTTTTTTTCCACTACCGGTTTTCGACTATCACGCAGTAAGTTGGGTAAACCGGTCGAGGAGCGCGGTGGGCCATCCTCGAAATCTGTTCGCCAATCGCCTACGTCTGACGATCGTGAATTGGATCTGGAGCATTTCCTGATCGAATTGTCAGTTGATATCGACGACTTTGCCCGGGTTCATGATGTTCTCGGGGTCAATCGCGCGCTTGAGCTTCGACATCAGTGCATATGCAGCGCCATTGAGCAGCCCCACTTGAGTGGTCCATATTGAAAGTTAGTGCATGATTGGCCTTTGGTCCATCGGTACGATGGCCTCTGGCGCAGGTGGGCGATAGCCCAATGCACTATGGGGTCGTTTGGTGTTATAGTGGTTCCTCCATCTTTCGATAATAATCTGGGCTTCCCGCAGCGAGTAGAAGATTTCGCCGTTCAACAATTCATCACGCATTCTTCCGTTGAAGCTTTCGCAGTATCCGTTTTCCCAGGGTGACCCAGGCTCAATGTAAGCCGTCTTGGCTCCCACGGCTTTGATCCAATCCCTGACAGCTTCGGCGATGAACTCCGGGCCGTTGTCTGACCTGATGTAAGCAGGCACACCGCGCAAAATGAACAAGTCCGTGAGGGCGTCGATGACCTCAATTGAGTTAAGCTTTCGTTTCACCCGGATCGCCAAGCATTCTCGGCTGTGTTCATCCAAGATGTTGAGTGTCCTGAACGCCCTGCCATCATCCGTGCGATGGTGCACGAAGTCATACGACCAGACGTGATTGCGATACTCAGGACGTAAACGGACACACGATCCATCGTTGAGCCAGAGCCGCCCCTTCTTTGGTTGTTTCATTGGCACTTTAAGCCCCTCACGTCGCCAAAAGCGTTCGACACGCTTGTCGTTCACCTGCCAGCCTGCGTCTCTCAGCAAGGCCGCTACCCTGCGGTAGCCATATCGGCCGAACTGGCGCGTTAGCTCGATCATATCTGCGATCAGGCGTTCTTCGTCAGCACGGCCTTGCGGCAACCGCCGTTGTGTAGATCTGTGCTGGCCCAACACGCGACAAATACGTCGCTCAGATACCTTCACCTGGCAGCGCACATGATCGATGCAGGCGCGTCGACGCGAAGGGCTCAGAAGTTTCCCGATGCGGCCTCCTTCAAAATCAGCTTGTCCAGCGTCAGATCAGAAACCGCACGCCGCAGGCGCTCGTTCTCTTTCTGTAACCGCTTCAGTTCCTTGAGTTGTTCTGTGCCCATTCCGCCATACTTCTTCTTCCAACGGTAATAAGTTTGTTCAGTCACGCTGATTTACCTGATTGCATCAATCCGGGGCATGCCTTGCCCCATCAGAACTTCAACCTGCCGTAACTTCACGACAATCTCTTCGGGCTTGGGTCTCTTAATGGCCATTCTTGGTCCTCCGCTTTCCTAACTATAGGGGCGGACCACTTCAAAGGGGGAGGCTCAGCAAGTCGATAATCTGTGTTTTAACGGCGTCAATTTTGATCACAGCGCTTGGTCCTTGTGGAGGTTGCGTTGCCTCAAACGATGCCGAAAAGAGCGCACACAATCCAATACCTGTTGGGTCTGAGGTGATACCCTAGCGCGCTTCAGGCTTTGGTATGGGGTGATACCCACGCAGGCATTGCACGGTGATTACCTCTCGTATTAGGGTCACGTTTAGCGTTGCTTTTGAGGGGGAGGATCGCGATGCAGCACATAGGCCAACCGCGCGAAGGGTCTGGACCGGTTGAAAAACTGATCGAGTACCGACAAGCGCATTATGCCGCCCAATCAGAGGCGGCAACCTATACAACCAACACACCCGCACAGGCCCAATTCCGGTTCTCCAACCCGATCTTGTGCCAGCTTGTGAGTGGCTTCAAACGCATGACCGTCGCCCACGGGGCCAGTTTTGATTTTGGACCCGGGCAGGTGATGTATGTCCCTGCAAATGCATTGATTTCTGTTGATTTGTCCGCCGCAGGCCCAAACGATCCAATATCGTGTCATTGCATCGAAATCGAAAACGGGCGGTTTGAATCTGTGGTCACACGCCTCAATGAGGCGTTCAATGCCCGTGGCCAAGGGGGCATCGCCCGCCCCGATTGGAGTGCCTATGCGGTGCTGGAACCTGATCAGGGCCAGGCTATTGGGTTGACACATCTGATGACTATTTTTCAGCAAAACGACAGCGTATTTCGCGACCTGCAAGTGGACAGCGAAATTGACCGCGCGATTCTCAACTTGCTACAAGTGCGCCATCGCAATTTGCTCAGTATCTCGGATGATGCCCCCTCTGACACAGGGTTTTCCGCCGCGGTACGCACTATTTTAAAGGACCTTGATCGACATATCTCGACCGAGGATTTGGCTCGCAAAGCCGCAATGAGCGTCAGCAGTTTACACCGCCAGTTTCTGCGCCATTTCGGTGTTGGCCCTGCGCGCTATGCCAATGAACAGCGGATCAATCTCGCGCGTCAAAAACTGCGCGACACTGACGCCTCGATAGAACAAATCGCCGCCGACATCGGCTTTTCCAGCGGCAGTCATCTGGGCCGTGTCTTTCGTCAAATCACCGGCGAGACCCCCGCAGCCTTTCGCAAACAGCGCCTAAAATCCCCCGACGTGACCGTGTGGGAGAAACGTACCAGAAATTGACACTTTGGGTTCTGGCGCACGGGTCTGACACAAGCAAAGATTTGAAACGATTACTCAGGGAGGAGTTTCAAACATGCTTGACCGGTTCAAATCCAAACCATCCAAATCGGGTGCTGATGCGCGCGATCTGTTTGTCAATGGGGCGTGGATCAAAGCCTCTGGTGGCAAAACCTTTGACGATTTCAATCCAACAACGGGCGCGTTGATCGCGCATGTTGCCGATGCCAATCAGACCGACGTCGATGCCGCGATTGCAGCAGCCAAAACAGCACAACCCGCATGGGCCACCTTGCCCCCCGCCGCGCGCGCCGCCGTGTTTCACAAAGCCGCCGCTTTGTTCACCGAGCGCATGACAGATTTTGTCGATGCGATGATCACCGAGACGGGATCAGGCTTTGGCAAAGCGATGTTCGAGGCCAGTCTCGTGCCTGTCGCGTTGCACGAAGCCGCCGGTCTGACCACGCACAACATCGGGGCCATATTGCCCAGCCAAGTGCCGGGCAAAGTCAACCGCACGGTGCGCAGCCCCCGCGGTGTGATTGGCGCCATTTCGCCATGGAATTTCCCGCTGTATCTGTCTTTGCGCAGCTTTATTTATGCCATGGCGCTTGGCAATACCATCGTGTTGAAACCATCAGAGGACAGCCCCTTGTCGGGTGGTCTGATGATTGCGCAACTGTTTGCGGATGCCGGCCTGCCCGCTGGTGTTTTGAACGTTGTCACAACAGGTCGCGACGGCGCACCAATGGTGGGCGACAGCTTTGTCAGTTCTCGCGACGTGGCAGGATTGAGCTTTACAGGGTCCACAAAAGTCGGCCAAATGTTGTCGATGGCCTGCGCGCAGGCATTCAAACCTATCATGTTGGAATTGGGCGGTAAAAACCCGATTATTGTACTTGAGGATGCCGATATTGACCGCGCCGTTGACTTGGCGTTCTTTGGCGCGTTTTTGCACCAAGGCCAGATTTGCATGTCCGCTGACCGCATCATTGTGGCCCAGCCTATCTATCAAAACTTCTTGGACAAACTGGTCGCAAAGACGAAAAACTTTGTGCCAACCGCACCCCATGAGCAGACCTGCGTGATTGGCCCAATCATCAATGACCGCCAGTTGCAACGCATCGCGAGCATGGTGGATGAGGCACAAACCCAAGGCGCGACAGTCCACTGTGGCGGCACGACCCAAGCGCCCTACTACACCGCAACCATCTTGACCGATGTGAGCCGTGACATGCGGGTGTGGTCCGATGAAATCTTTGGGCCTGTGACCTGTGTTGTGCCTGCGCAAAATGTCGAAGAGGCCCTCGACATGGCCAATGACACCGAATACGGGCTGTCGGCGGCGATCGTCACTACGGATTTGGTCCAAGGTGAAATGCTGGCCGAGCGGATCAACGCAGGGATGGTGCACATCAACGATTCAACTGTGCATGACGAACCCCATTGCCCGTTCTCAGGCATGGGTGCCTCGGGCGGCGGCGGCAAATGGGGGCCTGCGGGGGCCATCGAAGCCTTTACCACCCAGCGGTGGATTTCGACGCAGCGCATAGCGCATCAGCTGCCGTTCTAAAGGCAAGCACGGGATGCGCGGCAGTGGTGCGGCGCATCCGCATCGGGCGTAGCACGCCCACATCATACCTTGGAGGAGGACTTACATGAAACCTATTATCACGGGTGCGCTCGCTGCGGGCGATCGCCTCAATGTGCTTGAAACGGCATTGGTACACGGCAAACTTGGCCGGCGCAGTTTTATCAAAATGGCTGTGGCCACAGGCGCGATCAGTCTGCTCGGCGCACAAGCACGGGCCCAAGAGCTGGGCGATGCGGCGATCACCCAACGCTATAATGCCCAAAACCTCAAATCCAGTTACGACTATATTGTCATTGGATCTGGTTCTGCAGGCGCCGTCGTGGCGGGGCGTTTGGCGGCTGAATCAGACGCAAGCGTGCTGGTGCTGGAGGCGGGTGACACCGATCAACTTGACGCTGTTCTCAATCCATTGATGTGGAGCTCAAACATCAGATCCGAGCGCGATTGGAACTATTCGTCTACGGCCAGCGATGGTGTGAACGGGCGCGAATTGATTTTGCCAATGGGTAAAGTGGTCGGCGGCGGATCGTCGATCAACGTGATGATCTGGGCCCGTGGCCACAAAAACGACTTTGATTTTTGGGCGGCTGAAGCGGGCGACGATGCGTGGAACTATGACAATGTGCTCGATATTTATCGCCGCATTGAGGATTGGCAAGGGACCCCTGATGAGGTGCGACGCGGCACAGGCGGCAATGTTTATGTGACACCCTGCAAAGACCCATCCGCCGTGGCCCCTGCGTTTTTGGCGGGCTGTGAAAGTGTTGGTATTCCAAAATTTGACGACATGAACGGCGCGCTGATGGAAGGCGACGGCGGCTGTGCCATCGCCAATGTGCGCATCAAAGATGGCCAACGTTTGAACGTACCCTCGGCCTATTTATGGGAGGGGCTCAAACGCCCGAACATCACGCTATTAACCGGCGCACATGTGCAGCGTTTGGATTTGGACGGCACCACTGTGACAGGGGTCACTTTTACCAAAAACGGCCAAACCCACAGCGTTCAGGCCAGCAGCCGTGTGGTTTTGTCCGCAGGGGCGATCAACACGCCGAAAATTTTGATGCAATCGGGTATCGGCCCCGCCGCGCATTTGGCGGACCACGGCATCACGGTGAAATCGGATCTCAAGGGTGTGGGGCAAAACTTCCAAGACCACATTCTTGCAGCGGGTGTCGTGTTTGAATACCCCGATGGCGCCGCACTGCCGCCACACAATTCGGCCGCTGAGGCGACGTTCTTTTGGAAATCGGATTCGTCTTTGGACACGCCTGATTTGCAACCCTTCCAAATCGAAGTGCCTTTTGCGTCCGAAGTCACGGGGCCGCAATACGCTCCACCAGCGTCATCATGGAGCATCGCCCCAGGGTTGGTACGCCCTGAGAGCCGTGGTCAAGTCACGTTGACGGGGGCAAACCCCGATGACCCTGTGCAAATCGATGCGAATTTCTTGTCTGAAGCGCGCGATATGAAAG
The DNA here is from genome assembly GCF_000735125.2 of Sulfitobacter sp. CB2047. NCBI lineage: Bacteria > Pseudomonadati > Pseudomonadota > Alphaproteobacteria > Rhodobacterales > Roseobacteraceae > Sulfitobacter > Sulfitobacter sp. CB2047. The sequence goes on from NZ_CP072616.1 coordinate 9,068, forward strand.
CCTTGGTCCATTGTATCGAGCTGTGCCGCGAAATTGGACATTCGGACGCCATGTCGGAGTTCGTCAAACGCGAGGTGATGCCCGGTGCCGTGACTGGTGAGGACATGAAAAACTTTGCCCGCAATGCGGCTGGCACTTATTACCATGAAAGCTGTACCGCCAAAATGGGCACCGATGATATGTCGGTCGTCAACGGCCAATTGTCGGTCTATGGCATCGAAAACCTGTCCATCGCAGATGCATCAATCATGCCGCGTGTGACCACGGGCAACACCATGGCCCCTACAGTGATCATTGGCGAACGGATGGCAGATATCCTTTTGGGGTAACGTAAGATCTATGGGAATACCTCAATAGAAAAGGCGCGGCGGACATATTCCGCCGCGCCTTTTTATCGTATGGGAATGCAGAACCTTATGCGGCATTGCCAAGTTGTTGGGGTATTTCGATTGTCGTAGATCATAATCATGAACATTCCGTCTGATATGCCGCGCCTGAAAGGTTTTCGTTTCCCGCGTGAGATCATCGCCTATGCCGTGTGGGCGTATCACCGCTTCGCCTTGAGTAATGCTGATGTTGAAGATCTGTTGGCTGAACACGGCGTGATTGTCAGCCGAGAGGCTATTCGGCTGTGGGTGAACCGTTTCGGTCGCCACTTTGCCGATTGCATCAAGCGGGATCGCCCCACTGCAGCTGACAAATGGCACCTCGATGAGGTTGTCATGCCAATCAACGGTGAAAAGCAGTGGCTCTGGCGCGCCGTCTACTCCAACGGTGACACGCTCGACATTCTGGTTCAGACACGCCGCAATGCCAAAGCCGCCAAGCGCTTTTTGGCAAGGCTGATTGCTCAATTCGGCCAGCCCCGGGTCGTTATCACCGACAAGCTACGCAGCTACATCAAGCCGATCGCACGTCAGGCACCCGGTGCTGATCACCGGGCCCACAAGGGCCTCAACAACAGGATCGAGGGCAGCCACAGGCCGACGCGGCGACGAGAGAAAATCATGGGGCGGTTCAAATCGCCCAGGCAGGCGCAGCGGTTTCTCGCCGCCCATGACCAGATCAACACCATCTTCAATCCCCGTCGCTATCGCCTCAACGCCAACTCCTATCGTCATGCAAGGGCTGATGCGTTCAGCCTTTGGACCGACTATGCCTGCGAGATGACCGCCTGAGGAGCCTGGGTCAGGCTGCAGTCGGTCAGGTGAAAATAACTTGGCAATGCCAGGCCAAAGTATCGGGGTCTTTCCGCCAGGTCGAGACAAGCACGGGCAACCGCATGCGATGCGCCTCTATTCCATTGCCACCGCGCGCGACGGTGAACGGCCCAACACGAACAATCTCGGCCTGACGATCAAGCGCGTAATGGTCGAAGGCGAGGATGGCACAGTTGCACCCGGTGTTGGCTCCAACTGGATGTGTGACCTCGCAATCGGCGACACGCTTGACGTCGTTGGGCCATTTGGCGCCACGTATCTGATGCCTGACGATCCTATGGCGGATCTACTGATGGTCTGCACCGGCACGGGAGTATCGCCCTTCCGCGGCTTCACCCACAGGAGGCGCCGTACCTCGCCGAACGGTCCGGGTGGTCTATTCTTGTTTTTTGGAGCGCGAACGCCGGAAGAGCTACCTTATTTCGGACCGTTGCAGCGGTATCTGCAATCGGAATTGCATCGCGAACTCGTATACTCGCGACTAGAATATTCCGAGCGCGAATATGTTCAGCACAGGCTTCTGAAACGTGCGGATCTGGTGGCTGAGCTAGTCACAAAGCCGACAACTCATTTCTACGTTTGCGGGCTGCTTGGGTTGGAAGACGGCGTCGATCAAGCGATGACGACCATCTGTTCACAACGAGGGCTGAACTGGATGGCCTTGCGCAGGGAAATGCGAGAGGAGGGCCGGCTCCATATCGAGACCTATTGATGACAGACCGCGCTGTGGTCCGGCAAATTGCCGGAGAATAGGCGTGCATACGAAAGGGCAGAACCGGCGCCCAGGGTATCACCCGAGACCCCAGCTATCATCGACAGAATCCGCCTCGAACGGGCAACCTACATTTCAACGAAACCTTTAATGATGTGGTGAACTCCGTGACCAAGATCGACCAGATCGAGACCATGATCCTCGATATCCCGACCATCCGAGGGCACGTTCTGTCCATGGCCACGATGCGGACGCAGACGGCCGTTCTTGTGAAGATCAAGTTCTCAGACGGGTCCGAAGGCATTGGAGAAGGCACGACCATTGGAGGTCTGAGCTATGGACCGGAAAGCCCCGAAGGTATCCAGTCTGCGATCGACACTTATATCGCGCCCGCTTTGAAAGATCGTGACGCCGACAACGTAAACGGGGCGGTTCAACTCGTCGACAAGATCGTAAAGGGCAACCGCATTGCAAAAACGGCGGTCGAGATCGCGCTTTGGGATGGGTTGGGTAAGCGCCTGAACGTCCCGGTCTCGCAGCTTTTTGGCGGTGCTGCACATGACAAGCTGCCGGTCGCGTGGACACTGGCCTCGGGCAATTCCGACACAGACATTGCCGAAGCCTTGGAAATGATAGAAATCCGCCGCCATAACATCTTCAAGTTGAAGATCGGCAAGCGGTCGGTGCGCGATGACGTTGCTCATGTCGCCCGGATCAAAGAGGCGGTTGGGGATGCCGCCAGCGTGCGGGTTGACATCAATACCGCGTGGTCGCTGCAAGAGGCCCGCTGGGGTCTGAAAGGTCTTCAAGAGGCGGGCTGCGAGCTTGTCGAGCAACCTGTTCCCGCACGTTACCGTCGCGCAATGGCGGAACTGACCAATGGCTACGAAATCGCCGTAATGGCCGATGAGGCCTTGAATGGACCTGAAGATGCTTTGGACGTTGCAACCGCCAAGGCTGCCGACGTCTTTGCCGTCAAAATTGGCCAATCGGGCGGGTTGAAGCGAGCGTCCGAGGTGATCGCCATCGCGCAAGCCGCAGGCCTTGGGCTCTATGGTGGCACCATGCTTGAAACCGGTCTGAGCACGGCAGCTGCGCTGCAACTGTTTTCTACGGTCGAAACCCTGCACTGGGGCACCGAACTTTTTGGTCCGTTGCTACTGACCGAAGACATCTTGGCAGAGCCGATCGTCTACCGCGACTTCTGCGTCGAGATTCCAAAAGGCACTGGAATCGGCGCCACGCTTGATCCCGACAAGATTGCGTTCTTCCGCCGTGATGGCCGGGGACCCATGAAAACCGCCGCCGGACAATAGCCGACGGTACGACGTCTAACCCGCCAAAACGCCAGAGGAAGCGTCGCGGCAAAGAGGAGGAGAACGAAAGATGTTCACCCAATCCAATCTCGACGAATTCGAGGCCCGTCTCGACGGAGCTATTCAGGATGATCCCGAAAATGGTGTTTTCCGCTGCCGCCGCGATATCTTTACCGATGAAGAGCTCTTCGAGCTTGAAATCAAGCACATCTTCGAAGGCAACTGGATCTATATGGCCCATGAAAGCCAGATCCCCGAGCCAGGCGATTACTTCACGCTGACCATGGGCCGGACGCCGGTCGTCATCACCCGCGACAAAGAGGGTGAACTGCACGCATTGGTCAACGCCTGTTCGCACCGGGGCGCGCAGCTTTGCCGCTTCAAGCGCCGCAGCCAGAAGACCTTTACATGCCCGTTCCACGGCTGGACCTTCTCGAACACCGGCAAGCTGCTGAAGGTGAAGGACGCCAAGGGCGCAGGCTATCCCGAGCAGTTCAACAAGGACGGCAGCCATGACCTGACCAAGGTTGCGCGTTTCGAAAACTACCGCGGATTCCTGTTCGGGTCCCTGAGCGACGATGTAAAGCCGCTGGAAGAATACCTTGGTGAGGCGCGCAAGATGATCGACATGATCGTCGATCAGGCCGACGAAGGGCTCGAAGTGCTGCGCGGATCGTCGACCTACACTTATGACGGCAACTGGAAGCTTCAGGCCGAGAATGGCGCCGACGGCTACCATGTGTCGGCCGTGCACTGGAACTATGTCGCGACCACCGCGCACCGCACCGACGATGGCAAGGAAGACGTCATCAAGGCGACCGATGCCAGCAAATGGGCCAAGCAGCGCGGTGGTTTCCATGCCTATGATAACGGCCATATCCTGCTTTGGACCGAATGGGCCGACCCGACCAACCGCCCAAACTACCCGCGCAAGGACGAGTGGACCGAAAAGTACGGCAAGACCAAGGCCGACTGGATGGTGGGCGTTCTGCGCAACCTCTGCCTTTATCCCAACGTGTTTCTGATGGACCAGTTCAGCAGCCAGATCCGTGTATTCCGCCCGATCAGTGTCGATCAGACCGAAGTCACGATCTACTGCATCGCACCCAAGGGCGAAAGCCAGGAAGCACGCACCCGCCGCATTCGCCAGTACGAGGATTTCTTCAACGCCTCCGGCATGGCGACACCGGATGACACAGAAGAATTCCGGGCAACGCAGCGCGGCTATGCCGGGGCGGCCCACGCCAAGTGGAATGACCTGACGCGCGGCGCGACCCAATGGATCCAAGGTCCGGACGAGGACGCCAAGGCTTTGGGCATCAACCCCGTACTGTCAGGTGCCCGCACTGAGGATGAAGGCCTGTTCGTCATCCAGCACAGCAACTGGTCCGAGCGGATGGGCGAAGCCATCGCAAAGGAACGCGAGACGGCACCCGGCGCGTCTGTCGCGGCCGAATGAGGAGGAAAAAGACATGAGCACCGAAACGCTTGAACGCACCGACGCCAATGCGGCGATGACATATGATGAAATCCAGGCTTTCCTTTTTGCCGAGGCGCGCGCACTGGATGATCGCGACTGGGACACCTGGCTGGCCTTCTACCACAAGGACTGTCCGTTCTGGATGCCCGCCTGGGATGACTACGACACGCTGACTGAAGACCCGGCAAACGAGATGTCGTTGATGTTTTATCCCAACAAGCAGGGCATCGAGGACCGTGTGTTCCGGATCAAGACCGACCGGTCTTCGGCCACGTCGCTGCCTGAACCGCGCACGAACCACAATCTTGCAAATATCGAAGTGATCAGTCGCGAGGGATCGAAGATCAATCTGCGTTTCAACTGGAATTCGCTGACGTACCGGTACGGCACGACTGACCAGCATTGGGGCACGTCCTTCTACACGGTCGATACCAGCGGCGGGAGGCCCCTGATCACCAATAAGAAGTTGGTCCTGAAAAACGATCACATCCACCACGTGATCGACGTCTACCACGTCTGATCCCGTAATTCGGACCAGAATAAACCCCCGCGCACCGCTGGCAGGTGCGCGGCCAAGGGAGGAGCATGCCATGACGACCTATAACGTTGCCCTGAATTTCGAAGATGGCGTCACCCGCGTCATCCAGTGTGATGACGACGAGAAGGTGACCGATGCCGCCTTCCGCCAAAAGATCAATCTACCGATGGATTGCCGTGATGGCGTCTGTGGCACCTGCAAGTGCTTTGTCGAGAAAGGCGAGTACGAGCTGGAATTCTACATGGACGAGTCCATGAGCGACGAAGAGGCCGAACAGGGCTATGCGCTTGCCTGCCAGATGATCCCCGAAAGCGATTGCATCGTGCGGATTCCGGCATCGTCGGCCATCTGCAAGACCGCACCCGAAGCCGTAGAGGCCGAATTGCTGGGCGTCGACAAACTCTCCGAGACGTCCTTCGGCCTCCGGGTAAAGCTCGCCAAGCCGATCAACTTCCTTTCCGGTCAATACGTGAACCTGACGGTTCCCGGCACGGACAAACATCGTTCCTATTCTTTCTCATCAGCGCCGGGGGCGCAGGAAGCAAGCTTCCTGATACGCAACTTGCGGGGCGGTGTGATGAGTACCTATCTCGGCGAGCAGGCACAGCCCGGAGATGCCCTGACCGCGACCGGTCCGATGGGGGCTTTTTACCTGCGACCTGTAGAGCGTCCGCAGCTATGGCTGGCCGGTGGGACCGGACTGGCGCCTTTCCTGTCAATGCTCGAACAGGTGGCCGAGCAGGGGGCCGACCAGCCCATCGTGCTCTACTATGCCGTGACCCGTGCTGCGGATCTGGTGGAACTGGACCGCGTGAAAAACCTTGCTGAAAAGATCGGCAACGTCACGGTCATCACGATTTTGGCCGCCGCCGAGGACGAGCATGACCGAAAGGGATTTGTCACCGACCACCTGACTGCCGAAGATCTGAACGACGGCGATTGCGACGTTTACCTTTGCGGCCCGCCGCCGATGGTCGACGCGGTACGTGCGCATTTCGGCAACCTAGGGGTCGGGCCGGCCAACTTTTACTTCGAAAAGTTCAATCCGACCGAAGCCGAGGTTGAAGCAGCATGAAACCGCGTTTCGACGACAAGGTCATGGTCGTGACCGGTGCGGCACAAGGGATTGGCCGCATGGTGGCCGAGCGCGCCGCCTCTGAGGGTGCCCGCGTGCTGATCGTCGACCGCGCGCCCGCCCGCAAGGATGTGGTCAAGGCGATCCGCGCGGCGGGGGGAGAGGCCGAGGCGATCTCGGTCAACCTCGAAACCTGGTCTGGCTGCGAAAAGGCGATGCAGAAGGCCGTGGACCTTTGGGGCCGCATCGACATCCTCGTCAACAATGTGGGCGGCACGATCTGGGCCAAGCCATTTGAGTATTACGAGCCCAAGCAGATCGATGCCGAGGTGCGCCGCTCACTTTTCCCGACGCTTTATTGCTGCCGCGCCGCCATCGAACACATGCTGCCGCACGGCGCGGGTGTGATCGTCAACGTCTCGTCCATCGCAACGCGCGGTCTGAACCGGGTGCCCTATGCAGCGGCAAAGGGCGGCGTGAATGCGATCACGGCAAGCCTCGCCTGGGAAGTGGCAGAGCGCGGCATTCGCGTCGTGGCGACTGCCCCGGGTGGCACCGAAGCACCGCCACGTGTGACACCGCGCAATCCGAACGCGGAACAGGAACAGCGCGAGGACTGGTACAAGACCATCGTCGACCAGACGATCCAGTCCTCCTTCTTGAAACGATACGGAACGCTCGACGAGCAGGCAGGCCCGATCCTGTTCCTGGCGTCGGACGATGCGTCCTACATCACCGGCGTCACCGTGCCGGTTGGTGGGGGCGATCTAGGATAGGCCCTGAGGAGGGGCCTGAAAACCAACTGGAGGAGATTCAAAATGAAACGTACAATCCTGGCGGCCCTTGGGCTCGCCACCAGCTTCGCTTTGCCTGCCGCTGCCGAAGACATCAAGGTCGGTCTGCTGCTGCCATTCTCGGGCGTTTACGCGTCGCTTGGCAACGACATCGAAGCAGGCTTCAACCTTGCCATCGAACAATTCGGCAACGAGACCGATGCGAGTTTCGAGATTGTCCGCGAGGACACAGAGGTGAAGCCGCCGGTCGCTCTTGGCAAGGCCAAGAAGCTGATCCTGCAAGACAATGTCGACGTGATCGCCGGTATCGTGTCTTCGGGTGTGCTTGGCGCCATTCGGGACATGGTGCACGGCGCTGGCGTGCCGCTCATCGTGGCCAATGCCGGCAATGACGAAGCGACCGGGGCGGACTGTTCGCCCTACATCACGCGCATGTCCTTCTCGAACAGCCAGGTCAACCGCCCGATGGGCACCTGGATGCGCGAACAGGGCATCGGCAAGGTCTACACCCTCGCGCCGGACTATGCCGCAGGTCGCCAGATGATCGACGCGTTCAGCGCAAGCTTCACCGCCGCAGGCGGCGAAGTGGTCGGGCAGGAGTTCACGCCGTTCCAGAAGACGCAGGATTTTGGTCCGTATCTCGCACAGGCCAAGGCCAGCGGAGCTGATGCCGTCTATGTGTTCTACGCTGGCGGCGAGGCGATTTCCTTCGTCAAGCAGTACGACAGCTTTGGTCTGAAAGCCGAGCTTCCGCTTTACGGTTCTGGATTCCTGACCTCGCCGCTGTATGTGAACGCGGAAGGTCCTGCCGCAGAGGGTGTGATCACCGCACTGCACTATGTGCCGACCATCGACACCGATGCGAACCGCGTCTTTGCCGAAGCCTTCACCGCAGCGACCGGCCGCGTTCCTTCGGAATTCGCGGTACAGGGCTATGATACTGCGCGTGCTTTGATCGAGGCGACTAAGACCGGCGCATCGGATCGGGAGACGCTTGCAAACGCGCTGCGTCAGGTCAGCTTTGAAGGGCCGCGTGGTACGCTGTCAATTGATCCGGCGACCAACAACGTCATCCAGCCGATCTATGTCTACGAGACCGTGGCGGGCGAAAACGGCCTGACCCAGAAGATTCTGGCCCAGCTTCCCGCCGAGGCTGACCCTGTCAATGGCTGCGAGATGGCATCCATCTCGAACTGATCCCCTTGTCCCGGCCGCTTGCCTGTGGCCGGGACTTTATTCCGAGGAGGACCTCTCATGGCACACGATCTTGGTTTCTGGACGCTTCAGGCGCTCAACGCGCTGCAACTGTCCATGCTGCTTTTTCTGCTTTCCATTGGCCTGACGGTCATCTTCGGGCTGATGCATTTCGTCAACCTTGCGCATGGATCGCTGTACGCGCTCGGGGCCTACTTTGCCGCCTCGCTGGCTGCTGTCGGCGGTTATTGGGCAGGGTTCTTTCTGGCTCCCGTCGCTGTGGCCGGAGTGGGTGTCCTGCTCTATTCCGGGCTGATCAAGCGGATGCGCAAATCCGGGCCCATGGCGCAGGTTCTGGTCACATTCGGCCTTATCTTTGTAATGCTCGATCTGACGCGCATCTTCTGGGGCGATCTGGCGCTGGCCATTGAGGTGCCTGCGCTTCTTGAAGGCCGCCTTGCCTTCCTGGGCGTCGAGTATCCGACGTACCGTCTATTCATAATTGCGCTTGGCCTTGCGATTTTTGCCGCACTGGCCTTTGTCCTGAGCCGCACGCAGATCGGCGCGATGATCCGCGCAGGCGTCGATAACGACTCGATGGCCGCGTGCCTTGGGATCAATGTCGAGCGTCTTTTCTTCACCGTCTTTTGCGTTGGCTGTGCGTTGGCCGGTCTGGCCGGTGCTGTTGCTGCACCGCTCTTGAGCGTGACACCGGACATGGGGCTGCAGATCCTGATCCCGACGCTGATCGTCATCGTGATCGGCGGGTTGGGATCGCTCAAAGGCGCCATTGCCGGGTCGCTGATCTACGGGTTCGTGCAGACCTTTGGCGCGGTTCTGGCTCCTCAACTGGCTTCTGTCCTCATATATGCCCTGTTGGCTGCGGTCCTTGTGATCAAGCCGGTCGGCCTTTTCCCCGCGAAAGGATAAGTCGATGTTTCGTCACAACGCACTTCGTTACACCGCTCTCGTGATTTTGGCTGCCGGAGCTTTGTTCCAAGCCTTCGCCGCCGAATATTTCGGACTGGAGATCCTGACGGAAATCCTGATCCTCGCCATGCTGGTTCTCGCCCTGGATATCGTCGCGGGCTTCGGTGGCATGGTCTCGCTCTGCCACGGTGCGCTGATGGGGGTAGGGGCCTATACCTATGCTCTTCTTTCCACCAAGGCGGGTATCGCCCCGCCCGTGGCGATGGCTGGTGCCATCGCCGTGACGGGTTCCGCCGCTTGGGTGATCGGTGCTGTCTGCTCCCGCAGCCATGGGATCTATTTCATCATGGCGACGTTGGCCTTTGGTCAGATGGCCTATTCCTACGTGTTCGAAGCGCCGATCTTTGGTGGCGATGACGGTCTAGGCGGTATCTCCCGACTGGATCTGAGCTTCATCGGTGTCGATCTGAATGACAGCCGCAGTTTTGCCCTGTTCTGCCTCGCGGCACTGGGAGCGGTGTATGGCGCGTCGGTCTTGATCCTGCGGTCGGGTCTGGGACGGTCGCTGACGGGTGTCATGCACAATGAGCAGCGGATGCGCGCGCTTGGCCTGACGGTCTGGCGGGTCAAGGCGGATGTCTTTGGTCTGTCCGGCATGATCGCTGGTCTGGCGGGTGCATTGGCGGCACAGCATATCCTTTACATCTCGCCCGGACTTCTCGGCTGGACGGTGTCCGGCGAAGCGCTGGTCGTTGTCATCCTTGGCGGCCTCGGAACATTGGTTGGCCCTCTTGTCGGTGCAGCCGCCTTTGTGCTGCTCAAGCACGAGCTGAGCGCTGTCACAACCTATTGGCACCTAGTTGTGGGGGCCATCCTGATCGCCGTCGTGATGAGCCGTGCCAACGGGATCTTCGGCTGGATCGAGACCCGTTGGGGTGTTTGGGTCGAACGTCGCGTGGCCGATGCGACCCGCAAACAGCAGCCTGAGGAGGTAGCGAAAGATGCTTGAGACACGCAATCTGGACAAGAGCTTTGGTGCCGTTCACGTCACACGAAAGGTATCACTGAAACTGGAACGGGGCGAGCGTCGCGTCATCCTGGGCCCCAATGGCGCAGGCAAGACAACACTCTTCAACCAGTTGGTGGGTGAACTGACACCGGACAGTGGTTCGGTGCATCTGGCTGGAGAGGATGTCACGGCTCTTCCGGTGGCAAAACGCGCGCGTCGCGGCCTGTCGCGCAGCTATCAAAAGAACACCCTGTTCGATGGACTGACGGTCGAGGAAAACCTTGGCCTTGCTGCCGCCGTCCATACCGGCCACGCGACACGGCTTTGGTCAGACAGCCTTGCCAAACCCGAAGTGCGCGAGATCGTCAAGGAGGTGGCCGATCAGGTCAACCTGATGCCCTTCATCCACGCAAAGGTGTCCGAGATCAGCTATGGCGTGCGGCGCCAGCTTGAGGTCGGGGTTGCCCTAGCCACAAGGCCGCTGGTCCTGCTGATGGACGAACCAACCAGTGGCGTCGGGCCGGAAATGTCGAAAGGGTTTCACGACCTGCTCAACAACCTGCCGCGTGATCTGACGATGCTGATCATCGAGCATGATATGGATCTTGCCTTTGACGTGGCCGACACGATCACCGTGCTGAACTACGGCGAAGTGGTGTTTTATGGTCTGCCCGAAGAAGCGCGCGGATCGAAATTGCTCAAGGAAATCTATCTGGGGAGTTGGGAAGATGCTTGAATTGAACGCAATTGAATCCGGGTATGGAGAGACGCAGGTCCTTTACGGCCTGTCGCTTGAAGCACAGACGGGCCGCGTGCTGGCGATCCTTGGCCGGAACGGCGCGGGCAAATCCACGACGCTCAAGACAATCATGGGTCTTCTGCCGCTGAAGTCGGGGGAAATCCTGTTCGATGGTAAGCCAATCGCCGGCCAACCTTTCGATATTGCAAAAAGCGGGATCGCCTATGTGCCTGAGACGCGCGATATCTTTCCCTCTCTGTCTGTGCGCGAGAACCTGGAAATTGCGGCGAAACGCTTTGGCGGCCCCAACGCCGAGTGGACGATGGAACGAGTCCTGGAGCTGTTTCCCCGCCTTGGCGAGCGGCTCGACAATGGTGGGACACAGCTTTCGGGCGGCGAACAGCAGATGCTGGCCATCGCGCGCGGCCTGTTAATGAATCCGAGGCTTCTGATTCTCGATGAGCCAACCGAAGGCCTTGCGCCGATCATCGTAAAGCTGATCCATGACAAGCTTCAGGAATTAAAAGCGGCGGGGCTGTCGATGATCATCGTCGAGCAGAATTTCGGGTTTGCTACCTCGCTCGCAGATGACGTCGTGGTCGTCGGCAAGGGGCAGATCGTCTGGACAGGCAGCGCCGACGAAATCAAGGCAGACGAAGACGCACAGCACACCTGGCTGGGTGTGTGATTCGACGCGGCCCTCGCAGCGGGCCGCGTTTCGGCGGCGTCAAAACGTCTTGCGCGCAACCTTCTGCGCAATACCCACGAAATTTTTGATATGTACTGCCTGGTCGTCGAGGCGGTAATTCACCGATAGTTCCGTACGTGCGATTTCAGGTTCAATCTTGAGGAACTTCATGCCCTTGCGCGGCGCATTTGCAACCGACTCGGGCACGATGCAGACGCCTTCACCTACCGCGACCAGACTGAGTGCGGTTTGCAGGTCCATGCACCAGATCCGCATCGGCGCTTCGAACCCTGCATCTTCGACCACCTTCAAAACCATGTCCGCGTAGCTGGGTCTGGGCCGCTCGGGGTAGAGGATGAGATTGTGTGTTATCAGTCGTTCAAGCTTGGCGACGGTGCGCCCGTCCGTGTCGACAGTATCAGGCAGCGCAAGAATGAGTTTTTCTTCGACAAGGTGTTTTGACAGGAACTCAGGATCTTTCAGAGTGGGCCGCGCGAAAACCACATCCAGTTCGCGCGAGACCAAGGCGCGGTGCAGACCCGCATTGTTCATCGGATTGAGGCTCAGATTTACCTCCGGATAATTGGCGCGGTAAGACCTGATGATGTTCGGAAGAATCCCGAATGTAGCGGACCCGACAAAGCCAATACGAAGACGTCCCTCAGCGCCCTGGCCCAAGCGGCGCACCTCTAATTGCGTATCTTCCAGCTGAGCCAGGATCGACTTGCCACGTTCCAGAAGTCGTTGACCCGCCTGCGTCATGGTGATTGCGCTGCGACCGCGGTTGAAAAGGATCGCCCCGAGGTCTTCTTCCAACTGTTTGATCTGGCGGCTAAGTGGCGGCTGCGCCATGTCCAGCCGGTCCGCCGCACGGCCGAAATGGAGTTCTTCGGCGACGGCAATAAAATAGGACAATTGTTTCAAGTTCATTTTTTTTGGCTCTCCCCCAGGCATTCACGATAAGCGATACCCCTCAACAAAAAAAGGCCCCCGTTACTCGGGGGCCAGTCTCAGGGAGGTGTCGAAGATTATTCCGCGGCGACGGTCTGCGCGCCTGCGTCAGCTTTGAGGGCGAAATCGAACTCGAAGTGCAGGTCTGTGCCAAGCTCTTTCGGTGCCGGCTTGAACTTGCCGATCAGGCTTTCCTTCACGGCGAACACGCTGTCGTCTTCCAACCAGGCGCTGTCCGCGTCGTAGATCTGGCTGATCAACGGGCGGTAGCCGTCCTTCGAGATGATGAAGTGCATGTGGCCGGGACGGTTCGGGTGGTGCCCCATGAAGCGCAGCAGTTCACCAGCGGTTTCATCTTCCGGGATCGGATATGGAACCGGACGCACAGCGACGAAAGCATAGTGCCCGTTTTCGTCGGTCTCGAAACGGCCGCGCAGATTGTATTCCGGTTGGTCCGGGTCGAGGTTTTCATAGACGCCATTCGGCGCGTCTTCCCAGACGTCCATGGTCACACCAGCAATGCCGTTGCCATTCTCGTCGCGGATGTAGCCTTCGAAGTAAGCAGTTTCTTCGTTGTCGAAATGCTTCTGGATGGTCGAGCCACCCTTGGGCAGAACCGGCGGGTTCTCACGGTAGAACGGGCCAAGCACTGTCGATTCGCTGGCATTGCCCTCAACCGGGTTGGTCATCATGTCGACCAGAACCTCAACACCGATGATGTCTGCCAGCAGGATGAATTCCTGGCGGTTGTCGTTGCTGAGCTTGCCAGCGCGCACAAGGTAATTGCAGGCTTCGAGAAATTCGCTGTGCTGCAGTTTCACGTCCTTGATGAAGCCGTGCATGTGCTTGATCAGCGATGTCATGATCTCGCGCTGGCGATCGGTGATATCGCCGTTCTTGCCGAGACTCTCGATCACGACGTCCGTGATGTTGTCTTGGTTTACGATGCCCATGGGTCGTTTCTCCTCCTGGCAGTCCAAAATTTGATCACAGGATGCATGGGTGCTTCCCGTCACTCAAACAGACTTCCTCAAAACGACCTCATACACCAATGCCTGTGGCGGTATCGGGTGATACCATATCAAGGCGAGATGCACCTGGCATGCGGTAAACCGCCTGTTTGGCAGGACGTCTTCGGTTCGATCAATCCAAGAGTATTAACCCATACCCCCCGCAGCATGGCCTCGCCGTGCCAACCCATGTCAGCTTTGGGTAACACGTCAAAACATGGGAGGCTCAGGTGATCGAAAGCTTTAAGCACATTCAATCCACACTTGAGGATAGACCGCATCTTCTACGTATTGGGCGTCTCTTCTCCGAGACGGTTCTAATCGAGGTGGATGGCAATGAATATTACCTGACCTTTGAAAAAGGTCGCATCGTTTCGGTCAACGAAGGTCCGAGCCGCAAAACCCCGTGGCGCTTTGCTCTGCGTACTGACGCCGAAGCCCTTGAGAAATTCTGGCAGGCGCGTCCCGAACCCGGGTTCCACGACGTCTTCGGATTGGTGAAAATCGGCCGTGGCCGGATCGACGGAGACATCCTGAGCCTCGTCAAGAACCTGCGATTTTTCAAGGAAGTTTTGACGCTGGCACGCGCAAAAGAGGAGTTGGCCGCATGAGCATCGAACCAATCACCGGTCGCTATGTGACTGTCACAATTCAGGGCGCAGCCCGCCGCATCTATTTTGAAGAGGCAGGGCAAGGGCGTCCGGTTATCTGCCTGCACACCGCAGGCGCAGACACCCGCCAATGGCGCCACCTGATGAATGATGTCGAGATCACTGCATCGAACCGCCTGATCGCGTTCGACATGCCGTGGCATGGCAAATCGCTGCCTCCCGAAGGCTTTGAGACCGAAGAATACCTGCTGACGACCGAGGCCTACATCGAGACCGTTCTCGCCGTCATCGGCGCGCTTGGTCTGGACCGCCCCGTACTTTCCGGCTGTTCCATGGGTGGCCGCATCGCACTGCAACTTGCGGCTCTTCACCCCGAAAAATTCAGTGGGTTCATCGCTATCGAGGCGTCAGATTTCCAGCCCGCTTGGTACGATATCGACTGGTTCCATCGCCCCGATGCCCATGGTGGTGAAATGGGCGCGGCGCTCGTTTCCGCCAATATCTCGCCCTATGCACCGAATTCAGAGCGTTGGAATACGCTGTGGATGTTCATGCAAAGCGGGCCGGGCGTGTTTCGCGGGGATCTGAGTTTTTACACCAAGGACGACAGCCTGATCCCGCGCCTGCCGACCATCGATACCAAGAAAACGCCCGTCCATATCATCGTGGGGGCCTACGATCTGACATGCACGCCCGAGGATGCCGAACGGACAGCGAACGCGATCCCCGGTGCCACGCTGGCTGTCATGGATGAACTCGGACATTTCCCGATGA
The DNA here is from genome assembly GCF_000735125.2 of Sulfitobacter sp. CB2047. Taxonomy (NCBI): domain Bacteria; kingdom Pseudomonadati; phylum Pseudomonadota; class Alphaproteobacteria; order Rhodobacterales; family Roseobacteraceae; genus Sulfitobacter; species Sulfitobacter sp. CB2047. The sequence goes on from NZ_CP072616.1 coordinate 24,109, forward strand.
GCGAACATCCGGACGGGTTCCGTCCATTCTTTGTTGAAGCATTGGAAAAGATGCCGAAAGCGGCCGCCAAAGCCGCCTGAGCGAGACCAAATCAAGGGAGGAAGAACCATGTGCAAGAACGCAGGAAACCCCTGTCCAGGATGCAAGAAACACAAGACGTCCGAGGCCGCATGGATGTTTTTCAGTGATGAAGAACGCGAGACCCTGGAAGTCTTGAGCAAGACCCAGGCACCTGTGCGCTCCGCCGCGCATCCCTGACCAGACCCTGACCATCGCACAGCGACGATCTGTCGGCCTGTGCAAACGGAAAGATATCATGACCAGTCCCTGTATCATCTGTGTGGCAATCACGGGTAGTTTGCCCACGAAAGCCAACAATCCCGCCGTTCCGATCACCGTATCGGAGCAGGTCGAGTCCACGCATGAAGCCTTCGAGGCGGGTGCCTCCATCGTTCATGCCCATGTGCGCAATGACGATGAAACACCGTCCTCTGACCCCGAGAAATTCGCGGCGCTGAAGGAAGGGATCGAAGAACACTGCCCGGGTATGATCATCCAGTTCTCGACCGGCGGTCGTTCTGGTGCAGGCCAGACGCGTGGCGGGATGTTGTCGCTCAAGCCGGACATGGCATCGCTCTCTGTTGGCTCTAACAACTTCCCGACCCGCGTTTACGAAAACCCGCCGGATCTGGTGGATTGGCTCGCCTCGGAAATGCTGGCTTACGGCGTCAAGCCCGAGATCGAAGCCTTCGACCTGAGCCACATCCTGAAAGCCAAGGACATGGCCGACAAGGGGCAGCTGGCAGGCACTCCTTATGTGCAATTCGTCATGGGTGTGAAAAACGCGATGCCGGTCGATCGGGACGTGTTTGAATACTACATCCACACGGTAAAGCGCCTGTTTGGCGCGGACGCGCCGTGGTGTGCTGCAGGCATAGGGTCCAACCAGCTCACGCTGAACGAATGGGCCATCGCTGCGGGTGGTCACGCCCGGACCGGACTCGAAGATAATGTCCGTTTGGATCGTGACAGGCTGGCACCTTCGAATGCGGCGCTTGTCCGCCGCGCCGCTGGAATATGCGAACAGAACAATCGGCCGGTCGCGACCTCGGTCGAGGCGCGCCGCATTCTTGGAATGCGTCTTCCCGAAGATAGCAAAGAAGGACAAGCGGAATGAAGAAGGTCTACAACACAGCAGCAGAGGCCCTCGACGGCCTCCTGCATGACGGGATGCTGATCGCGGCGGGGGGCTTTGGTCTCTGCGGCATTCCCGAACTGCTCATCGACGCGCTTGTGGAGAGCGGCGTCAAGGATCTGACCGTCGCCTCCAACAACGCGGGCGTTGACGATTTCGGCCTCGGCAAGCTCTTGGCGACCCGCCAGATCAAGAAGATGATGTCGTCTTACGTGGGCGAGAACGCCGAGTTCATGCGCCAATACCTGTCGGGCGAGCTTGAACTGGAATTCAATCCGCAAGGCACTTTGGCCGAGCGCATGCGTGCAGGCGGGGCAGGTATTCCCGGATTTTACACCCAGACCGGAGTGGGCACCCAGATCGCGGAAGGTAAGGAAGTCAAGGTTTGGGGCGACAAAGAGTATATCCTCGAAGAGGGAATCTTTGCGGACCTGGCCATCGTCAAGGCTTGGAAAGCCGATGACACGGGTAACCTGATCTTCCGGAAGACCGCCCGCAACTTCAACCCGCCAGCCGCCATGTGCGGCAAGGTCTGCGTCGCCGAGGTTGAGGAGATCGTCCCGCGCGGCAGCCTTGATCCGGACATGATCCATCTGCCGGGCATCTACGTGCACCGGGTTATTCAAGGCCAGCACGAGAAGCGGATTGAACAGCGCACTGTGCGCAAGCGGGAGGACGCATAATGCCTTGGGATCGCAATCAGATGGCGGCGCGCGCCGCGCAAGAGCTTGAAGACGGGATGTATGTGAACCTCGGCATCGGGATCCCGACGCTAGTCGCCAACTACGTGGGCGACAAGGATATCACGCTGCAATCCGAGAACGGCATGCTGGGCATGGGCCCATTCCCGTTCGAGGGGGAAGAAGACCCCGATCTCATCAACGCAGGCAAGCAGACAATCACCGAATTGGCGCGCACCAGCTATTTCGACAGCGCCACGTCATTCGGCATGATCCGTGGCGGCAAGATCGCGGCCGCAATCCTGGGCGCGATGGAGGTGTCCCAGACTGGCGATCTCGCGAACTGGATGATTCCGGGCAAGTTGGTCAAAGGCATGGGCGGCGCGATGGATCTGGTCGCAGGCGTAGGCCGGGTTGTTGTGGTCATGGATCACACCAACAAGCACGGCGAGAGCAAGGTGCTGAAGGAATGCACTCTGCCTTTGACCGGGAAAGGCGTCGTCGACCGCATAATCACCAACCTGGGCGTGCTGGACGTGACCCACAAGGGCCTGCGCATCGTCGAATGCGCGGAGGGCGTGACCCGCAAGGACATCATCAAGGCGACCGAGGCAACGATTGTCTGATGCGGCAGGATACCGAGGGCTGCGCCTGAGTGATGTTTCCGGCTCCGCAATCGGAGCCGGTTTTCTTGCAGTCCTCGTGTCCTATGCCGGTCCTCTCTTGATTTATCTGAGTGCGTCCGAAGCCATGGGGATCGACAAGGAGGGGTTTTCGTCCTGGGTCTTCGCGATATCTATTGCGGCTGGGGTCTCGAGCATCGGCCTCAGCTTATGGTTCCGCGTCCCGGTTGCGATGGCGTGGTCGGCCCCCGGTACAGTCTTGCTGATATCCCTCGGTACATCTTTGTCTCTGGCTGAGATGGTTGGTGCCTATCTGGCTGTTGCAGCAGTTCTGGTCCTGATTGGCGTTTCCGGTGTGTTCGAACGCCTCGTCAAACTGCTGCCGCCCTCCGTGACCAATGGAATGATGGCGGGTATTCTGTTCGGATTTGGCCTGAAAGCTGCCGGAGGGTTGGCAACGGATCCCGCTGCAATTGCTCTGCTGATCTTGGTCTTTGCCGTCTGCGCGGCTGTTGTTCCCCGCTACGCTATGCTGGTCCTGCTGGCCTCGGCATTGCTTGTCAGCGCCGCCTTCTATGATGCGTCGGTCGGAACCGTCGGTGTTGCATTCGCGAATCTCGAAATAACCGGACCTGCGTTTTCAACGGGGGCCATGCTTAGCTTGGCCCTGCCTTTGCTGATCACCACGCTGAGTGGCCAGTACCTTCCGGGCATGGCGATCCTGCGCGCCAGTGGGTTCCAGATCTCGGCAAATCCAATCTTGATCGTCGGGGGGCTCGTCTCCGTTGCCGCCGCTTTCCTGGGCGGGATAACCACCGCTTTGGCCTCGATCACCGCAGCCTTCTGCGCAGGGCCAGATAGCCACGAAGACCCCGAGCGCCGCTATATCGCTGGAATCGCCTGCGGTGTCTTCTTCTGCCTTGGCGGTGTCTTCTCCGGTAGCATCGTCGAGACCCTGGTCCTTTTGCCATCGGCCCTTATTGCTCTGCTGGCTGGTCTGGCGCTTCTACAACCCATCCTGAAATTCACCAGTTCGATGCTGGCATCTGGCGATGCTCAGGCCGGGCTGCTCACCTTCATGTTCACGGCGTCCGGTGTGTCCCTGTTCGGGATCGGTTCCGCGTTCTGGGGTGTGGTCATTGGGATCGTTGTCCACTTTCTGGGGAGGGCTGCGGCGTCACTGTCGGGCGGCACAAACCCCTGAGCAATCGAACATTCATCAAATAACGGCTGGTGATGGAGCGACGAATCGACGTCCCGCCAAACCGCCCGGACGAGGCAAAACCCATGACGACTGATCTGAAAACCGAAGCGCTGAATTACCACTCGCGCGAGCCTGCGGGAAAGATGCAGACCTTGCCGACCAAGCCGATGACCACCCAGCACGACCTTGCGCTGGCCTACAGCCCGGGCGTTGCCTTCCCCTGTGAAGAAATTGCAGCGGACCCGAGCACGGCGGCTTTGTATACCGGACGCTCCAATACCGTTGCAGTGATTTCGAACGGAACGGCGGTCCTAGGTCTCGGCAATATCGGCGCGCTGGCGTCAAAGCCGGTGATGGAGGGCAAGGCAGCACTTTTCAAGAAGTTCTCAGGTCTCGATTGTGTTGACTTGGAGGTCGATGAAACGGACCCAACCCAGTTCATCGAAGTGGTCGCACGCCTAGAGCCGAGTTTCGGCGGCATCAATCTCGAGGACATTAAAGCCCCCGAATGCTTTGTCATCGAGAAGGCCCTGAAGGAACGCATGGGTATTCCTGTCTTCCATGACGATCAGCACGGCACGGCTATCGTTACCGCAGCAGGCATCCTGAACGCCCTAATACTTGTTGGAAAGAAGATCGAAGACGTGCGGATCGTGGCCAATGGGGCAGGTGCCGCATCGCTTGCCTGCCTTGACCTGTTGGTCAGCTTCGGGGCGTCGAAGGACAATATCATCGTCTGCGATGTCTGACGTCAGCACTTACCGGACAGATTTAGGGGTTTGAGCAACGGAGGATTTCTGGTTCATCGAAGCCAATATGGAGCGAAGATGAACAAGAAATCCGGAACATCGAAGGACGCTGCTGACAAGCTGGTCAGGGGCATCAAGCGCAAGACCCGCAAGCATTACTCGGCCGAGGAGAAGATCAGGATCGTCCTCGCTGGTCTGCGCGGCGAAGAAAGCATTGCCGCCCTTTGTCGACGGGAGGGGAGGATTGCCGAGAGCCTGTATTATTCCTGGTCGAAGGAGTTCCTGGAGGCCGGGAAAGCCCGGCTTGCGGGTGATACGGCCAGACAGGCGACAGCACCCGAAGTGAAGGAACTGCGATCGGAATCTGCGGCCTTGAAGGAGGTTGTCGCTGAGCTGACGCTTGAGAACCGGCTGCTCAAAAAAAGCATGACCGGGGGTGGGGAAACAGACGAATGAGATACCCTGCATCCGAGAAGCTTGAAATCATTCGCACGGTTGAGGCATCGCATCTGGCGGTCAGGCAGACGCTGAAGATGCTCGGCATTCCCAGCAGCACCTATTACGATTGGTATGCGCGTTGGGCCGAGGGCGGGATCGATGCCTTGGCAGACCGCTCGCCACGCCCGAAATCGGTATGGAACCGCATCTCGGAGGAGGTGCGCGGAGATGTTGTCGACTTTGCCCTGGAGCACGAAGACCTGACGCCGCGCGAACTGGCCGTCAAATACACCGATGAGAAGCGCTATTTTGTCTCAGAATCCTCCGTCTATCGCATTCTCAGCGCCGAGGATCTGATCACGGCACCGGCGCACGTGGTGATCCGCGCGGCCGACGAGTTCCGGGACAAAACGACCCGCCCGAACGAGCTTTGGCAGACCGACTTCACCTATCTCAAGGTCATCGGCTGGGGCTGGTTCTATCTCAGCACAATCCTTGATGACTACAGCCGCTACATCATCGCCTGGAAGCTCTGCACGACGATGAAGGCTGAGGACGTCACCGAGACGCTGGACCTGGCGCTGGAGGCCTCCGGCTGTGACAGCGCGACGGTCGTGCAAAAACCTCGGCTGCTCAGCGATAACGGCTCGTCCTACGTGGCGGCCCATCTGGCCGAGTATCTCGAAGATAAAGGCATGGATCACGTCCGCGGCGCACCACATCACCCGCAGACCCAAGGCAAGATCGAGCGATGGCACCAGACCACGAAGAACCGGGTTCTACTGGAAAACTACTTCTTGCCGGGCGACCTGGAACGGCAGATCGGCGCCTTTGTCGATTACTACAACAACCATCGATACCACGAGAGCCTGAGCAATTTGACCCCGGCCGATGTCTACCACGGCCGCGGCGCCAAAATCCTGAAAGCGAGAGAGGAGATCAAGACACAGACAATCCGGCAACGCCGCTTGCAGCACCAAGTCGCTGCCGCTTAAACTAAAACAGAAATCGAACCAGAGCCTCCGTTACGAAACAGCCCACGCTCTCCGAAAAACTCTGGCGACGGACAGCCTCGAATTTTTTGCGACGCTCCCTGGAGAGATTTCATTCAGTTCATAGTGAATCATGATCGTTCTTTACGATACAGGCTTGACCGTGGGGAGATGGCAAGAAGCCGTATGGCACAGGATGTGCGCCTACGTTGGCAGGGCGGTGTGGAAACCGCCCAGCCGTATAGTGTTTTCGACGGTTAGGTCAGCATATCGGCTAATTTCATCCCGATCATAGCGCATGCCGGCATTGTGGGAACGGAGACAATCCGCGGCATGATCGTGCTGTCGGCGATGCGAAGATTCCGAATTCCATTTACCCTCAGTTGAGAGTCAACGACTGCGAGTCCATCAGCCCCCATCCGGCATGCCCCGGAGGAATGGAAGTATGTTGTCGCTCCATTTCGAACAAAATTGGCAAGTTCCTCACCTTGCAAATCCTTGCCTGGCGCGACTTCCTTAACCACGTGTTCTTTGAGGGCAGGTGCGTGGGCAATCTCACGGGCGACGCCAATTGCGCGCTCTAGATAGGTTACATCATCTGGATGGCTGAGGAACTGCATGTCCACGACAGGACGCGCCACTGGATCATTCGAAGCCAGTTTGACGGTCCCACGGCTCTTGGGAGAAACAAGTCCTCCGCAAAGCGCCCATGTATTGCCAGGCTTTTCGATCGCATATTCCTTCGCGATGACATCGCTGGCATAAGGAATTTCGATCTGGACGATGCTGACGTCTGGCAGTTCGAGCGATGAGTCCGTCTTGAGATAACCAGACATATTGGCAGCACTGTTGCGATGCTCTATCGGTTCTGGCGCTTCAAAAAGGCATCCACCGTGCAAAATATGGTCCTGCACGTTCTTGCCAACTTCAGGTGCGTGAAGAACGGTATCGATATTCGCATCCTTGAGTTCAGTTTCGTCGCCGATGCCGCTAAGCATGAGGAGCTTGGGCGTGTTGAACCCGCCTGCGGACAGCACAACCTCGCGATCGGCACGGAAGACAACAGTCTCGCCATTGCGAACACATTCGACACCGACAGCAACCCCACCTTCGACAATCACCCGGTTCACGGTCGTGTTAACCAGAAGCGTAACGTTATCACGCGCCAAAGCAGGGTACAGAAATGCACGCGCCATTGAATTGCGACGTCCATCCCTAATGATCTGGTTCATCAAACCGAAACCGTTGCCGGTGATCTCACGGTCTGTGTTCAGATCATCGGTGACCGGCAATCCGACCTCTGCAACAGCATCAAGTGTCGCTCCAACCAGTGGCAGCAGTCCTTGCGCCGGCTGAACCCAGACAGGTCCATCGGTCCCGCGGAATTCCGGGTTGTGCGCACCTTGCCAATTTTCCATGCGCTTATAGATTTCTCGGCTGGCTTCATAGTTCCAGGAAGCATCTCCTGTGACGTCCGCCCAGTGATCCATGTCGGCTTTGGTCGGGCGTGCCCAGATGGTGGCATTGATGCTGGATCCGCCGCCAACCACGCGTCCGGTATGTTCGGGGATAGCGCGGTTGTTCACACCGGAACTGGGGATCGCAACGTCGCCCCAATCGCGTTCGGTGCCCAGATTGGTAAACCAAACGCGCGGATCTTCGATCGACGGCGCAGTGTCCCAATCGCCAGCTTCGATCAAAAGGATATTGCCGTCTGTCTTTTCCGAAAGTGTGCCAACCAGTGCGCAACCGGCACTGCCCGAGCCAACAACAATGTAGTCATAGCTTTGCGAAAGGTTAGACACCCTGTCGGCTTGCATCTGGCGGATGTTGTCCAGTTCATCTGCCAGTGCATGAAGAGGTGCGCCGCCAAGCACCCCGGTTGCGAGTGCCGTCGTAATGAAGGCGCGTCGGGACATTTTGCCGGTGATCACCGAATGCTCGAGTTGTTCAAGCCTGTTGTCTGTGTATTTGTTCATGATTTCCTCCCTGTTTCCCGTCAAGCGCACGCTTGACGGGTTCTCGATCAACCGTTCCTGCAATCAGAAAGGGTATCCCTGTCCGCTTTGTTCGATAGTGATCCACTTCAGTTCGGTGAACTCATCAATGACAGCACGCCCGTCGAAACGCCCAAAGCCGCTGGACTTGGTTCCGCCGTATGGTGCCTGTGCTTCGTTTGCGACGGTCGATCCATTGATATGCACCGACCCGGTGTCGATCCGTTGGGCAACGTCAATCGCGCGTGTTACATCGCGCCCGAACACGCCCGCTGAAAGTCCAAATTCCGTATCATTTGCAATGCGCACTGCGTCCTCGGTGTCCGTTGCACGAATGATCGAAACGATCGGTCCGAAGGTCTCTTCGCTGTAGATGCGCATGTCCGACGTGACACCATCAAGAACCGTGGCAGGCATCATTGCACCGTCTCCAGGACCACCTGCGACGATACGGGCGCCCTTGGATACTGCGTCATCAAGAAGGGATTTCAGGCGATCAGCAGCTTTCAAACTGATGACTGGCCCAAGCACACAGGCCGATTGCGCAGTTGGGTCGCCCAATGGCAGTGTCTTTGCGCGTTCAGCAAATTTACCGACATATTCGTCCGCAATTTTGTCATCGACGATGATCCGCTCGGTCGTCATGCAAATCTGACCTTGATAAAGGAAGGCGCCGAAGATCCCGGCGTTCACCGCATCGTCAATGTTAGCGTCGTCCAGAATGACAAGCGGAGACTTGTCGCCCAGCTCAAGAATGCAACGCTTGAGGTGCTTGCCGGCCTTTTCACCGATGATGCGACCAACAGCGGTCGATCCGGTGAAGTTTACGCGACGCACGGCTGGATGCGCGATGATCGCTTCAACTGCATCGGGCGCTGTCGCAAGATTATGGGTAATAAAGTTCAGCACACCAGCCGGGAACCCGGCAGCGGAAACGGCTTCGGCCATCAATTCGTGGGTGCGGGGGCTTGTTTCGGAGGCTCGAAATACAACCGTGTTTCCACACATCAGCGGGTATGCAATTGCACGCGCCGCCAGAACCACCGGCCCGTTCCACGGCACAATGCTAAGCACCACGCCAACTGGCTGGCGGACAGTCATCGATATGGTTCCGGGTTTGTCTGTTGGAATGGTTTCGCCCTGAATCTGAGTTGACAGACCGGCAGCTTCGCGAAACAGGTTAGAGGCCAGCATAACGTTGAAACCGGCCCAAAGCTCGTTTGCACCAACTTCGGCCTGCATGGCCGCGATAAAATCACCGACGCGAGCGTCGATTTCATCCGCTGCTTTCAGCAGAAGCGCACGTCGCTCTCCCGGGCCTGTCTTTGACCAGCTTTGAAATGCGCGATGTGCTGATTCAACCGCCGCAATACTGTCTTTGACCCCCGCTGCTGCGCTACGGGTCACTGTTTTTCCACTGGTAGGGGCTATTCGGTCAAAGGTTGCACCGCCCTCGGCAGAGACACGTTCGTTGTCGATTAGTAGTTGAGTTTCCATTTTTTCCTCCCGTTAGGCCCTGTTCTTAATCGGTGCGATATCGCTTTCGATGGCTCCCGAATAGTAAAGGAGACGCACGAATCATTTCTGTATAATGCAATAGTTTTCATTATGTAGAAATATATTTTATCTCTTTGCGCCCGCACCTCACAATCCGACCGGCATGTCACGTGCGCTCGCCCCGTTCCCAAGAGAGATAGCTGCCTGCCAAATCTGTGTAGCTCTAAGCCTAGGCAGTTGCCTTGGCGTCAAGCCTGGGGTGTGAACCTGAGCCAAGGGCATGTCCCATTCCGCGTCGGACAGATCGCGCCAGCATACATTCAGATGAACTTCGGAATGGCGAAACAAATGGCGGATCGCACGTGGCGGTAGTGTTGCCGCAAGATCGAGGTCCGAGAAGTGCTGTTCCTGATCCGCCGAAATCGTCCCTATGTCACCGTTATGAAAAGCTTCGAGCATCAAGGCCTGCCGGCGAGCGCTGAAACTGATGCTTGTCACGACATGGGCACGAGAATGGCCCTCGACAGCTGACGGGCAGTACAAATCAGTGTCGCTAAGTTCCATTAGCTTGCGCGCAAAAAAGGCGGTCCCCCGGCGCGCAAGTAACAGATCTTCGTGCGGCGCAGAGGCTGCGTCATAACGCGCTCCTTCGCCCTGTCGATCGCGAAGCGCCGCGCGGGCTGCCTCTTCTGCTTCGCTAAAGGGCATTATTGCAGCCCCTCGACCTTGGTGCGCATGAAGGAAAGGGCCTCCATGATCGGGGCATCTGAAAAGCGGAACAGATCGAACTGCGACTCCGCCTGAAGCGACCACGCAACCCAGCTTGGCACAACAAACAAGTCACCCTTTGTCAGTTTCTTGGTTTCACCGTTCAATACGACCGAGCCCGAGCCTTCGAACACCTGGAAAACGCTAGAACCGACTTCTTGCCGTGCGGGTGTTTCCACGCCCGGGCGCAGCCGGTGGAATTCACAGCGGATGGTTGGCATTACATCGCGGCCGGTTGTCGGGTTGACATAGCGGATCGCCGCATGTCCTTGTTCGACCGTTGCGGGATTTCCTTCATCTTCCAGCAGCAATTGCTGCGTCAGTGCCTGATCGGTAAATTCCCATCGGTATGCGCCAATCGGTGAAGATACAGTATCTTGAAGTTGCGACAGCGGGCGCAGGCCGGGGTGGCACCAGAGCCGTTCGCCCTGCGAGTAGTTCGGTGTCGCGTTGTCGGTCACACGCTCGGAACCGAACTCGAAAAAACCGACATCCATCTGCTGGCTAAAAGGGATGTCTAGACCGTCAATCCAGGCCATCGGTTCGGACGCCACGTTGTGGTGCCCATGAAAGTTCCAACCAGGTGTCAGCAGCAGATCACCGCGCGACATGCGGACCGGATCGCCATTGACCACTGTCCACACACCCTCGCCTTCAACAACAAAGCGGAACGCGTTTTGCGAATGGCGATGCTCAGGCGCGTTTTCGCCGGGACAAAGGTACTGGATCGCGCACCACAGCGTCGGACTTACGTAGGCACGCCCGCCGAGGCCGGGGTTGGCCAGACCGATCGCCCGGCGTTCACCGCCACGGCCTACGGGAACCAGATCACCGGACCGTTCAGCTAAGGGCAGCAAATCCGACCATTTCCAGACATGCGGCACCGCCTTAGACTTGGGGTGCAAGGGCATCAAGTCGCCTGTTTGGGTCCACAGGGGATTGAGATGGTTTTCCTCGAACCCCTTGTAAAGTGCCCGAAGTTCTGGTGTGTCGTCGGGTTGCATAGCGTTATCCATGTCTCTCTCCTCCAAAAAAGTTTTTAGGCAGCGTCGGGCTGATTGGGTGGCGCGGCATTGGCAAATTCCGGCATCCCATGAAGTTCGGCAAATATCCGTGCGATGGTTGGCCATTTTTTGAGCGGAATGCCGAAGCGCTTGTTGTTCCAGACCTGCGCATACAGACACACATCCGCCAGGCCAGGCGTATTGCCATGGCAAAAGCGGCCCGTTTCAGGGCTTTGCAGGGCTGCCTCCAACGCATCGAATGTTGTTTCGACCCAATGGGTGAACCATTCTTTCTGGGCAGTTTCGTCGGCATCGAACTGGTCACGAAGACGGAAGAGAACGCGTAGGTTGTTCAGGGGATGGATTTCGCAGGCAATCATGTAGGAAAGAGCACGCACGCGTGCACGGCCAAGCGGGTCCGTCGGCAAAAGCGTGGGGGCGGGACAAATCTCTTCAAGATATTCGATGATCGCCAGCGATTGTGTAAGGTTGGTCCCGTCGTCCAGTTCCAGTGTAGGAACGAGCCCCTGTGGGTTCCTCGACAAATACGAAGGCGTTCGAGTTTCGCCATCGCGCAGAACGTACGCGATGTAGTCATACTCCAGACCCTTTAGGTTTAGTGCCGCACGAAGGCGTGTTGAGGTCGAGGATCGAAAAAAGTTGTGAAGGCGGAGGGTCATAGGATGTTCCTTCAATGTGACATGAAAACCGGCACACGCGCGGTCTTGAGGACGTCATGGGTGACACCACCGAATACGTCCTGCGAAAACTTGCTGTGCTCGTAAGCCCCCATAACAATGAGCTTGGCACCGACTTCGTCTGCGGTATCTTCGATGACAGAAGCGATATTGCGTCCTTGCGCCGGTCGCTGAAGACGTGTCGCGGTGATGCCGTGGCGTTCGAGATGACGGAGAATCCCAGCATCTGTAGTCGAGTCCTCTGCGTCAGTTCCAATCGTCAAAATCGTGACCTGGCGTTTCCCTTCGATAATGTGCATGGCATCGCCAAGTGCGCGGGCAGCGGCGCGTTTACCGTCCCAGGCCACCAGTACATGATCTGATAAGGCGGGTGCCGAATAGCTTTCAGGCACAACCAGCACAGGACGGCCACTGCGCAATGCAATAAGGTCGGGACTGACAACATGATGTTCTTCACCGATCAGATCGGATTGGAACCCGGTGATCACCAAGTCATAGGATCTTGCGTACTCACTTGGCAGGGTTTTTCCCATTACCTCCGGAGGGATGAATTCCGCCCGATCTGTTAAACCGGCATCGCGTACGACTGTTTCAAATTGTGCAATCGCGGCGTTAGTATCCGCGTCGTCAACTTCTCGAAGTTTGTCCCGCAATGCAGAGGAAAGTCCCCCGCCATAGCGATCGAAATACGAGCGCCCATTGCGCATTACCACTGTCAGCCAAGCATCATGATGCTTGGCCAACTTGATTGCGTGAGAGAGGCTGCTGGCAAAAGCCTTCTCGCCGCTGAAAGCCAAAAGCAGGTTCTTGAAACTCATGTGCCTCTCCCTTGTTGATGTGCGTTAGGTTTCGCGCGGGCCAATCGGCGTTTCGATGGAACCGAGCCCCTCGATGGACACGACACAGACATCGCCAGGCAGCATGGCGCCAACGCCGGCCGGTGTGCCGGTCATGATCAGATCGCCCGGCTCCAACGCGATGGAATGCGACAGGATCGAGATAATCTCGGGTACCGACCAGATCAGGTCGGCAAGATCGGCATCTTGTTTGGCCTCGCCGTTCACCGTCAATTTGATGGAGCCTTTGTCGAGGTGGCCGACTTTACCGACCGGATGTACCGGGCCAATTACGGCAGAGCGGTCGAATGCCTTTCCCCAGTCCCAAGGGCGGCCCTGCTCGCGCGCCTTCAATTGAAGATCGCGGCGGGTCAGGTCGTTGCCAACGGCATAGCCCCAAACGTGGTTCAGGCTGCTTGCTTCCGCAATGTTTTTGCCAGCGGTCCCAATAACCGCTACCAGTTCAGCCTCGTAATGGAAGTTTTCGGTCTCAGGCGGATAGGCGACCGTTTCACCATCCATCACAACGGCATCTGCAGGTTTGGTGAAGAAGAAGGGTGGATCGCGATCCGGGTCTTTGCCCATTTCGCGCGCATGTGCCGCATAGTTGCGTCCAACACAGAAAATGCGGCGAACCGGCAAGCGATCCTCTGTGCCATAGACAGCCACTGTTGGCTGGGCCGGAGCTTTGAAAACTAGTGCCATTGGTATTCCTTTCATTGCTTTTCTCACAGGGGCATTCAGCCCTGAACTTTACTATCCGCATCAGTTTGAGGAGCAGAACGGTCGCGCCGCCCCAACACCCAAAGAGCGGACAATGCGATGAATCCTGCGCCGTTGATCCATAGGGTCTGCGCCCCCCCAATTCCAGGCGGTAGAAGCAGCGCGATTCCTGCCAAGCCGGTAAACACCCGGCGAAGGGGCCCCATCGGTCCGTGTAGCCATCCCACGAAGGCTGCAGAAATCGCGTAGACGCCGATCACGGCTGTAATCACGGCCAAGGCGATCTCGGTGGGCTCTCCGATAAGGAGCAAGGCTGGCGAGAAAACGAACAGGAAGGGCACGATATAGGCCGTCCAGCCAAATCGCATGGATTCCCAAGCTGTCGCCATGGGCGAAGCTTTGGCTATCGCCGCTGCAAAAAATGCGCCGATTCCAATTGGCGGCGTAACCATCGACATCATCCCAAGGTAAAAGATGAACAGATGCGCTGCGATCGGCTCTATGCCAGACTGCACTAACGACGGCGCGATCAGTACGGCCAAAAGCAAGTACACCCCGACGGTCGGCATCCCCATCCCAAGGATCAGACAGACCACAGCCGAGATAAGCAGCAGCAAGAAAACGTTGCCCTGTCCCAAATCGACCAACGCAAATGTCGCCGCAATCCCAAGGCCAGTTACGTTCAGGACGCCAATGATAAAACCGGCAGCGGCCGAAATCATTATGATTTCCGTAATCGATCGGCCAGCTTCAACAGCAGCGGACCACAGGTCGCGCAGGACCATACGGGTCTTGCCGTAGCCGACGGTCAATCCGATCAACAGTGCGGCAGAGGCTCCCCAAAGCGCCGATGTTTCAGCAGGTTGGTTGAACCAGAACAAGGCGATTACGATTGCGGCAAATGGCAGGATGAACACCCAACCACGCGACATGACGCTGCGCGTCGCCGGAATGTCATCCAGTTCAAGCGGCTGGATGTTTTGCTTGGCGGCAAGCAAGTCGGCCTGCACAAAAAGCGCGACATAATACAGCAAAGCTGGCACGATGGCAGCAACGACGATTTCCGAGTACGGCTTTTGCAGGATATCTGCCATCAGGAAGGCAACAGCCCCCATAACAGGCGGCGCGATCTGCCCGCCGGTTGACGCCACGGCCTCGACGGCACCAGCGGTTGTCCGGCGGAATCCCGATTGGATCATCAGTCTGATCGTTACCACGCCGGTCGCGACAATATTCGAAACAACCACACCCGAAATCGACCCGAACAGCCCCGATGCCACAATCGATATCTTTGCGGCGCCACCACGCTTTCGGCCCATCGTCGCCATCGCGATATCGTTGAAAAAATCCGCCCCGCCAGATCGAAGCAAAAGCTGGCCAAAGAATACGAAAGCCACGACCACGGTTGCTGCAACATTAAGAGTCAGTCCGAGAAGCCCGTTCGGATCAAAAGCCAGATATACCGCCAGCCTCTGCGGCGCGACTTCGCGGGTTTGGAGAGCGCCTGGGACAAGATGACCTATCATTCCGTATGCGGTGATCACGATCACAACAAGAACAAGCGTCCACCCGACGGCTCGCCTTAAACCTTCAAGGACAAGCAAAAAGAGTGCCACTCCGACAATCAGGGCATCCAACGGAAGGGACATGGAGGTCGAAACAAGACTCGGATAGGCGAACATTAGATAGAGCCCCATTCCCAAGCCAATTGACGACAGGAGCCAATCAATAACTCGAGGCTGGCCAGCGTCTTCCCCATCGCGTTCCCCACGACCCGACACCAGGAAAATGATGGACAAGCTCAGACCTAGAACCAGCGCAAGAAACTGTTCGGTATAGTAGGAATAGCCAAGTCGTGACGGTAAGCTTGCAGCCTGCACAACAGCAGTCAGCGTCAGCGTTCCAGCCAAACCGTTGACAAGCATACCCTTCAAACTGCGGTCCCTACTGGGGGGATTGACATCATGTTCCACGCCACGCCCTTTCATGAAATGATCGGGGCGACATTGCCGCCCCGCCTTGTTTCGCCCGCACCAGAGTTACTGATTTGGAGTCAATTCCACGCCACGCTCTTCAAAGAACGCCACGGCGCCGGGGTGGTAGTCGATACCTGGGTATTCTTTGTAGGCTGTTTCGAGGTTCAACGCCCGCAGCGGCGGATATGCACCCCCGATTGCCTCGCGTTGGTCAAAGAGTACAGCAAGCAGCTGTTCGACCGCTTCGTCGGAGACATGCGCTCCGGCAACCAGCACGTTGTCCCAAGTCACAAACATCATCGGTTCGGCCACACCGACACGGACCGGTGCGGGAGTTACTTCGGAAAAGTAGAAAGCCGGCCGGATTTGGCGAATTCTGGTCAACGTCTCTTCATTCGCTTCGACCGACAGGAAGCGCACGCCCCCGACGGAGGCGTCAATTTCGGCGACTTTTGGGCCACCGACGGCAAAGAATGCGCTGTCTACACGACCCGACGCCATGTCATCCGAGCCCCTGATCAATTCGGGTACCGGAACTTGTTTGACGTCGTCCCAATCAAGCCCACCGGCCGCAAGGATGGCCGAAATATGCGACCGCGCGATTGGAAAGGCATCCCATCCAGACGGAACGCTGCGCCCTTTCAGATCACCAACGGTTTCCATTCCCGAGCTTTCCTTGACATAAAGACCGACCGGGAACGGATTGATGCGCGCTACAACCCTTAGGTTAAGCATTGAACTGCTATATTCGCCCGTTCCGGAAAATGCCGTGATAACGTCGTTCACATCATTCAACGAGAATTCGGCCAGAGAGTCATTCACGGCCTGCATCATCTGGGCGTTCCCGCCATATGGTTGAACAACCATTTTCATTCCGGCGCTGCTACGCGCCTCGCCAGAAATAACCGATGCCATCGTGTTCCAGACAGAGCCTTGTGGCGGGGTCGAGAACGAAAGGACCTGCGCTTGCGCCGCAGGTGCCGTGCACGCTGCGAACAGACCGGCCATCACGAGTTTCTTAAGTGGTTTCATAAGTCTTCCTCCCTTGAAGTTGTTGGTGCTCAAGCTGCGGTTTCGGGTTTTCGTACCAATGCTTGCCTGTCGATTTTCCCGGTGCCTGTCTTGGGCAGTTCTTCGACGTAATCGAAAATGCGCGGTGCCTTGTATGGCGTTAGATGCGCCTTGATATGATCGCGTAGTGCAACGGTCTGCGCCTCGTCGGGGCGTCTGCCGGAGACAAGACTTACGATCGCCCGCAAGGCGGTGCGCTTGTCGGCAAGCTGCTCAGCAAGAACCGCGCATTCATGGACATCGGGGTGTTCGTTCAGGCAGCGCTCCACTTCGAGCGGCCAGACCCACTGGCCAGACACTTTGACAAGATCGTCGGCCCGGCCCTGAAAGTAGTAATATCCATCCCGCTCAATGAAGCGGTCACCGGTGTAAATCCAATCGCCGCGCATTGTGTCACGCGTCTTGTCGGGACGGTTCCAGTATGTTGGCGACGAAGAGTGCCCTCGTACGAACATCACACCTTCCTCGCCTTCAGAAGGGGGCTGACCTTCAGGAGTTTCCAGCCGGATCTCATAGCCCGGAACCCTTGCACCCGCCGCGCCCAGCCTATGATCGTCCAGCTTGTTACTTAGGTAGATGTGAAGCATCTCGGTCGAGCCGAGCCCTTCGGTCGGGCCATGGCCGACCTTAGCCTTCCATGCCTTATAGACGTCCTCGGACAAGATTTCGGCGGCCGACATCGACTGACGCAGTGACGAAAGGTTGCGGCTGTCGATGTCCTTGGCGCGCGCCAAAGCGGTATAGAGCGTCGGTAGTCCAAACAGGACAGTAGGCTCGTATGTCTCAATCGCATCCAACACCGCTTCAGGGCGGGGTTGGTTCGGAACCAATAGCGCTGTTGCACCGCAGGCAAATGGAAAGACCATCGAATTGCCGAAGCCATAGGCGAAATAGGCCTTGGGAACGGAATAACAGATGTCGCTCTCGCGCAGTTTAAGGACATGAGATCCAAAGCTTTGCTGGATATACGCCATATCGTGATGCAGGTGGACAATGCCCTTTGGCCTGCCAGTAGAGCCCGAGGAATACATCCAGAACGCCATATCGTCAGGGCCGGTATCAGCCGCCCCAAGCGTGTCTGCCGTGTCTACCAGAAAATCAGATGCCGAAATCGCTTTGGCGGCGTCCGATGACCCATTCGCGATGACAACGGTTTCCAGGTCCGTGCCTTCCTGGGTTTCGTCATCGAACACCTCTGCAAGGTCAGCCTCGACCAGCGCAAAGCGGGCACCGCTGTCCTTAAGGAAATAATTCAGCACGTCTGGCTTCGTCTGAACGTTCAATAAAACCGGCACAAGGCCTGCGCGAACCGCCCCATAGAAAGCCGCCGGATAAACCGGCGTATCGTCCAGAAAGAAAGCGATCCTCTCGCCTCTTTTGATGCCGGCGCGCAGGAAAGCATTCCCCCAACGAGACGCTTGCACGACAAGTTCGCGATAGGACAGGGTTCCCACCGGCCCCGTGACCGCCATTTTGTCGGGATTGCGTGCAAGGTTCTGCCAAAGCATTTCGGAACAGTTGGCATGCTGCGCTTTGTCAAAGCCGATTTCCGCTGCGCCTGGCACCTCTGTGGCAACGGGGTCCGCGATTGCATCCGGCGATGTGGCCTTGAGATCTTCGTATCGCGCCATGAAATTCGGCGTCTCTTGCCTCAGACGATCCATATCCATGCGTCCCGACCGCGTCAGGTAATCGAAAGCGAAGTCATGGGATGGGTGCGCCAATTTTTCGGCAAACCCTTCATACCAACTGGCCGACGTGTTGGCGGCCTCAACGATTTTCTTTGCCTCTTGCGGACGCTCTCGTTGAAAAGACGACAGGGCGACATCTATGTCGCCTTGGGTGCGCAAGTTCGCGACCAACGCAAAGGCGTCTTCCATGGCCAGCCGGGTTCCCGAGCCGATTGAGTAATGCGCCGTATGTGCCGCATCGCCCAAAATAACATGTCGGCCCGATACCCAGGTGTCGCACCAAAGACGTGGGAACTGGCGCCATACCGACATATTTGTCTGCAACGCGGTGCCCTGCAGCGTTTCTGCAAAAATCTCGCTACATACCCGGGCACTTTCAAATTCGCCCAGATGGGTAAATCCATAGTTTTGGAACGTTGCCTCATCACACTCCACGATAAATGTGCTGCGGTCTTTGGAGTATCGATAGTGGTGCGCGTTGAATGCCCCATTTTCGGTTTCCACGAAGGTTTGGGTCAGCCGATCAAAAGGAATTGTAGCCCCAAACCAGGCAAAGTGATTTCCATAATAACCCAGAGTGGTCTGATAGACCTGCTCATCAGCAGCCCGGGTAACGGAATTGATGCCGTCCGCGCCAATCACAAGATCCGCCTTTGACTCCTGAGGCGAATGAATTTCCTGTTCGAACCTTAAGACTGCCCCCATTTCTTCAGCGCGGGCGGCCAGTAGATCGATCAACTTCAGGCGGCCAATGGCGCTATAGCCCATTCCATCGATGATTTCGCGGCCGGACGGGGTCGCAAGTTCCATGTCGCGCCACCGCTCCATATGCGGCACAATCAGATCGTAAGTCTCGGGATCGTCGGCCTTTAAGGCTTCGAGAACCCTGTCTGAGAAAACCACACCGAACCCAAAGGTAGCATCTCTCGAGTTCTTTTCGGTCACCGTGACCGAAACCGACGGCAAATAGCGCCGCAAAAGAAGAGCGGTGTAGAGACCCGCAGGCCCAGCTCCAAAAATTTCCACAGTCGACAAATGTGGCACGCGCTTCTCCTCCTCAGTCGCATTCTATTCGGCAAGACATCTTTGGAGGCGGCGCTACATAGCGCCACCCAAGAAGGCCGGGTCAAAAGCCCAAAAACCGATAAACTTTTTAGTTCACGCTGGCTTTTTCGCGTTCGTAATTGGCCGCAAACTCTGGCGCAATCTGGCGCAGTCGCTCTTCGGTCATCCGACCCGAACGCATCAGGTAGTCACGCGCGAAATCCATTGCCGGCAACTGCATTTTTTCCCCAAAGCTCTCGTACCATGTCGCCGATGTATTGGCCGCATCGACGATCTTGCGAGCTATTGGCGGACGTTGGCTTTGATAGGCGGCCAAAGCCTCTTCGACAGAGCTGCTCTCGGCAAGTGCATGTACCAGCGCTATCGCATCCTCCATCGCCAGACGCGTCCCTGAACCGATAGAAAAATGGGCTGTATGAACCGCATCACCCAAAATCGCATATTTCCCGGCAACCCAACTTTCGCACCAAAGCTTCGGAAACTGCCGCCACATCGATTTGTTGGTAACAAGGTCGGTCCCCTGCAACACTTCCGAGAAAAGCGCGCTACAGCGCTTAGCGCTTTCTTCTTCGCTAAGCCCTTCGAAGCCACCCTTCTTGAAGGTTGCGGCGTCGCATTCGACAATGAATGTGCTCATGCCCGGCTCGAACCGATAATGGTGCGCATTCATCGGACCGAATTCAGTTTCGATGAATGTTTGCGTCAGAGTGTCAAATGGGATCGTCGCACCAAACCACGCGAAATGGTTGTCGAAATACTCCACCATGGGTTTGAACTGATCTTCTAACGTTCGGCGAACCAATGAATTGAGCCCATCGGCCCCCACGACAAGATCAGCATCCAATTGATCGACATTGTCAATCAACGTATCGAAACGGATATCGATACCCAAAGCGCGGGCGCGCTCTTTCAGGATTTCGATCAGATGCAGCCGCCCAATCGCCGTGAAGCCAACGCCGTCCAGCGTAACCGAACCGTCCGGCAAGTTCAGGGTCATGTTTTTCCAGCGCTCCATGTGCGGAATAACAAGGTCATGCGTCTCTGGATCGTCCGATTTCAGGAACTCCAAAGCCTGATCTGAAAAGACGACCCCGAAACCAAATGTGGCCCCTTCCGGGTTCTGCTCTGTCACGCGGATGCGGACGTCCGGCAGCAGCCGACGAATGAGAATGGCGGTGTAGAGGCCAGCGGGGCCCGCTCCAAGAATTTCAACGCTTGAAAGACGTGTCATGATTCCTCCCTAAACCTCTCGACGTTCCGAATTAAATAGTCCATAATTCTCCATAGCGCAATCGTTTTTATAATATGGAAAATCTCATGTCCCAGACTCAGACCTTCGACATCTCTTTCGGAGACTGCGATCCCGTAGGAATTGTCTTTTATCCCAATGCCTTTCGCTGGATGGACGCCACCTTCCAGACGCTGCTTCGCCGCTATGGTGGACATTCCCAAGTCTGCAAGCAGTTGGAAGCGGTTGGGCTTGGGCTCGTTGATGCGTCCGCTCAGTTCAAGCATCCGATGCGCGACGGTGACACCTTGGACCTGCGCACCCAAGTTGTTGAGTGGTCCCAACGCACGGTTACCCTAGGCTATGAAGGGCGTGTCCAGGGCAAACTTGCTTTTACCGGGCGCGAAGTAAGGTGCCTTTTCAAACGATCGCAAAATGGTATTGTTGCCGCTGATCTCGCGCAGTTGCGAGAGCTTTTGGAGGGTCCGAATGTCTGACGAAAACGGCCACGGTCAGGGTCTCAAATCCTTGGACACTGCCCTTAGTGTTCTGGCGCATTTGACGCGACAGGCCGGACCTCAAACTTTAACAGATATAGGGCGCGCATGCGGGATGCCGCCGAGCAAGGTTCATCGTTACCTAGCTTCTTTTGTCGCAGCGGGTCTGGTAGCTCAAAAGGGAAAATCTGGACGATATGATCTGGGCCCTGCTGCGATGCAGCTCGGACTGGCGGCGCTATCTCGTCATGATTTTATAAATTCTGCCGCCGACGAATTGACTGAGCTTTCCGCCGAAACAGGGATGACCGTTTTGCTGTCGGTTTGGGCCAATCAGGGTGCCACAGTCGTCCGATGGGAAAGGGGAGCCACACCGACTGATACGTCTATGGGACTAGGCACCACTCTGCCGCTACTCAATTCCGCAACAGGACGCGTTTTTCTTGCGTGGGGTGCTCGGCATGCCATTGACCCCGTCCGCGACGAACAACTTCGCCGTCTCAGGCGATTACCACCATTTGTTCTCGACCTCGAGCCCACAAAAGTTGGTGTAGAAGCCCTAATTGCTGCCACTCGCGAGCGTGGCTACGCGACTGTCGAAGGGCGTTACATACCTGGTCTCGTTGCAGCCGCTGCACCTGTGCTCGATTGGCAAGGTGAAGTCCAAGCCGCAGTAACTTTGGTAGGAACGGATCCGACACTGATTTCATCTGGCGCCAAGGAAATCAACAGTTTGGTTGCGTATTGCAAGAGAAAATCGGTTGTCCGCCTAACCGCCAATGCACAATCGGCCAAAGCTACTGCTTGATAAGCTAGCAACTGTGTTTATTCGCCGGGCTGAAGTGTCCGTCGTCAGGGTTTTTGAAACCAATGGCTGCTTAAACTAAGAGAGAGTTTGGCTCATCTTGTTAGTTTCATTATGCGGCGTGCTGGCGGTGATGCAAGCGTCGCGCTTCAAGTGTTTTCCGTTTGATCCTTTCGCGTTGCCTTAGAATGGCTTTGTCACGCCCAAAGTAGACGTCGGCGGGTGTGACGTTGTTGATACTCTCGTGATAACGCTGGTGATTGTAGTGGTCGACGAAGGCTTCGATCTGGGCCTCAAGATCACCCGGCAGGAAGTAGTTTTCCAATAAGATCCGGTTCTTCAGTGTTTGATGCCAACGCTCAATCTTGCCTTGAGTCTGAGGGTGATATGGCGCACCGCGAGAGTGCTTCATGCCTTTGTCCTGCAGCCACTCAGCCAAATCGCCCGAGACGTAACTTGATCCGTTGTCGCTGAGCAGCCGCGGCTTGTGGATGACGTGCACCTGATCACAGCCAGACGCCTGCAAAGCCAGATCCAATGTGTCTGTCACATCCTCGGCCCGCATATTTGTGCAGAGCTTCCACGAGACGATGTAGCGGCTGTAGTCGTCGAGCACCGTACTGAGATAGAACCAGCCCCAGCCGAGAACCTTGATGTAGGTGAAGTCTGTCTGCCAAAGCTGGTTGATCCCAGTCGTCTTGTCTTTGAACTCGTTCGCTGCCTTGAGAACGATGAACGCCGGGCTGGTGATCAGATCATGCGCCTTCAGCACGCGGTATACTGTAGATTCTGACACGAAGTAGCGTTCCTGATCTGTGAACGTCACCGCCAACTCACGTGGTGACAGCTCTGTCTCT
Source organism: Sulfitobacter sp. CB2047 (assembly GCF_000735125.2). Classification (NCBI taxonomy): domain Bacteria; kingdom Pseudomonadati; phylum Pseudomonadota; class Alphaproteobacteria; order Rhodobacterales; family Roseobacteraceae; genus Sulfitobacter; species Sulfitobacter sp. CB2047. The sequence continues at coordinate 46,703 of NZ_CP072616.1, forward strand.
TTCAAGGCGAAGTCGACAACTTTGCGCTTTACCTCGTCCGGCACCCGATTCCAGACATGTTTTGGCTTGGGAGATTGATCCTGCAAGCCAGCCTCACCCCGCTGAAGGTACCGGTCGTACCAACGATAGAACGTGGTGCGTGGAATGCCGAGCTTGGCCAGTGTCAGGCGTGCTGACAGGTGGCTTTCCTCGACCAGCCGGATGATCTCTAACTTCTCTGATGCTGCATACCTCATTCGTGGTCGTCCCCACCGTCGAACATGCTTTTTTTGAGAAGACGCAGCTCAAGCGTCTGCTCCGCGACCACCTCTTTGAGATCCTTTGCCTCGCGACGCAGTTCCTTGACCTCGTCGGTGTTCGCAGCGCGCGCTGTGTCGCCAGCCAGCCGCTTCTTGCCGGCTTCCATGAAGTCCTTCGACCACTTGTAATAGATGCCTTGGGAGATCCCCTCACGACGGCACAGTTCAGCAATGCTGTCTTCGCCACGCAGGCCATCCAGCACGATCCTGATCTTCTCTTCGGATGAATAATGTTTGCGGGTAGCCCGCTTGATGTCTTTGACGATCTTCTCGCCAGGGCTCTTCGTTGTCTTTCTCATCGTCCACTCCTCGGTGGCTACGATGAGCAACAAACCCTCTCTTAGCAAATCGCCCTATTTGGACCCATAAGCGCTGACGTCAGACACATAAAGACCCAAGCCCGCAGCTTGCGCTGTAGCAATCACTTCTGAGGCTCGCTTCAGACCGCCAGATTGACCAATCTTTACGGCAAACACGTCAGCAGCACCTCGTGCTGCGACAGCCAAGGCATCCTCTGGGCCATTTAGAGACTCGTCTGCCATAACCGCAATTTCATAAGACCTTGTGAGTTCTGCCATAGCGTCAAGATTGCGGGCTGCTACAGGCTGCTCGATCAACTCGCATCCTGCGTCTTGCAAACCCTTCAGCCCCCAACGCGCATCTTGTAGTGACCATGCGGTATTAACATCAACACGAACGCTCGCGTCATCGCCAAGTGCGGTTTTTATCCGGGCAACATGCGCGATGTCATCACGTACAGAACGTTTGCCGATCTTGAGCTTGAATATATTGTGGCGGCGAGTCTCGATCATTTCGTGCGCTTCGGCAATGTCGGTGTCACAGCAACCCGATGCAAGTGTCCAAGCGACAGGTAATTTATCCGTCACAGCCCCGCCGAATAGTTGAGATACGGGCACGCCAAGACGTTTTCCCAACCCATCCCAGAGAGCGATTTCTACAGCTGCTTTCGCAATGCGATTGCCGCGGACCAACTTGTCTATGAGTTGCAGCGCACCGTTAACATTGTCGCCGCAGCGGCCGACGAGAGCAGAGGTAATATATGAATCGATCGCGGATTGAATGCTTTCAGGACTTTCAGGGCCGTAACCGAGGCCACCTATCGTCGTCCCCTCACCAAATCCTTCAGATCCATCCGAGGACAGGATCTGTACCAAAACTACGGACTGAGACAGCATGGTCGCCATCGAAAGCACGTGACCTCGGATTGTTGGGAGATCGAGGATAATCGTTTCGATCCGTTCGATTTTTGTCACTAGCATCACCATGCATTTGAGTTTTGATCTGTATCAGAATGCAGTTTGGCACATTCTTCTGTCTATGATTTCCCAGGTCTTGGTTGATACCCTAAATGCCAACAGCGTCGTTGGCGCATCAAGATCAATTCCAAATATGAGAGGAACTAGGGGGAGTGGTCAATTTGTCTAGTTGTTGGGAATAGTGTCAGGTTCCGATTTTGGGTGAGCAAACCCCAAAGACCCCGTGGCTCCAAAAGCATGATGGCAACAGAAATGAGCCCCAGAATGATCATGTACCAACTGCCAATATCCGCCAGAAACTCCCTCAACACGAAAAACAATATGCAGCCAATGATTGGACCCTCAAGCGTGCCAATACCTCCGATCACGACAATAAAAATGACCAAAACAGACCAATCATTGACACTAAAGGCAGCCTCCGGTGTGATCCGTAGCTTTTGGAGGAAGATTAGCGCGCCGATCATACCAGTCATGGCGGCGACTCCGACAAAAACGCTGAATTTCAAGCGATTGGTTTGAACCCCTACGCTGGTTGCCGCTTCTTCGTTGTCGCGAATAGCCCCAAGACCTAAACCAACGCGAGAACGCATCAGGAACCAAATGCCGAAAATCACAACAAGCATAATTGCCAGCGCGATCCAATACGTTAGACTCTCTCGAGCAGCACGGCCATCTGCCATGTCGCGTACGACGTTGGTGGGCAAAGAAATTCCTGATCCCCCACCCAAACTGCTGATTTGTGCAAAGCCGAGCCGGAAGACTTCTGCAATAACCCATGTGCCGATGGCAAAGTAGGGACCAGACAATCTGAAAGCGACTATGGCTGTCGGGAAAGCAAGTATGCCGGTGAACACGCCAGCCAAGGGCAAGGCCACCAGAACTGGAAGCCCTGCAAACATGGTCAAAGTGAACAGCATGTACCCACCCAAGCCAACAAAGGCCTGTTGGCCAACCGAAATCAATCCAGAGTACCCCGCAAGCAGGTTCCATAACTGTGCGAGTGCCAAAAAATAGAACGCTTCAATCAATAGCCGCATCGTACCGCGATCAGCCCAATAAGGACCGGCCAGCAGACCGAAGACGACGACGCCAAGAAGTGTTATGCGCAACAAGTTTGAGTTTGAAACCGGCATGATTTTATCCTCTTTGCTTTGGGAAGAGGCCTTGTGGGCGGACCACTAAGATGACCAGAAAAACGATATGCCCAGCCAGAATTTGCAGACCCGGGTCAATCTGGGCCCCAATCCCTTGCGCGACGCCCAGAATGATCCCACCTGCAAGCGTACCCCAAAGACTACCCAAGCCGCCGATGATTACCGCTTCAAATGCGAACAGGAGGCGGATCGGTCCCGCCGTCGGGTCAAAGTTGGTCTTAATCGCCATCAAGACACCCGCAATTGCGACAACCGCGCTTGCGAGTGCGGTGGCAATAGCGAACAGATGCCGCCGGTCTGCCCCCATAAGACCAATGATTTCGCCATCGTCAGAGGTGGCTCGCAAAAGTCGTCCCATGTTTGAGTGCTCAAAAAACCAATTCAGCCCGCCCAAGACAACAACTGCGACTGCAAACATCAGCAATGGCACAGCGCCAATTGACAAGCCTGCGACTGAGAAAGAAGCGGTATCAAGCGCGCCAGCGCTAAGACGCTGACTGTCTGCACTGAATTGCTCAAGCATCAAGTTCTGTAGAATGACGGAGAAGCCAAAAGTCACCAGGATTGACGGTAAGATATCGTGACCGACAACGCGGTTCAGAACGAAACGTTGCCCGAGATAACCAAATCCCGCCATAAACGGCAGCACTACAACGAGCGTAAGAAGTGGGTGCAAACCCAAAGCTTCAACGAGTAACAGCGCTCCAAACGCCGCCATGATAATGAAATCCCCATGCGCGAGATTAACAAAGCGCATGACGCCGAACATGAGCGAGAGGCCAGCCGCAAAAAGGGCATAGAGCCCGCCCAACAGAACGCCTTGGACGATGGCATTGATCCATTCCATTATTGTACCTCTTTTTCGCGGCCAAAGTAGGCTGCGGAAACCATCTCTCGTGTCATAGTCGCCGAATTGCCCGTCAGGTTCACGTGGCCTTCCTGAAAGCAATACATTCGATCCGATACTTTCATCGCCATGCTTATGTCTTGCTCGACCACCAGCACCGCCGTACCTCCACCGCGTATCTTGGGCAGAGCAGCATAGATATCGCGCACGATCACCGGTGCGAGACCGAGGCTGACTTCATCCAATAACAAGAGTTCCGGATTGCTCATGAGCGCCCGTCCAATCGCGACCATTTGCTGTTGCCCGCCAGATAAAAGCGTCGACGGGATATCGCGTTTCTCTTTCAAAATGGGGAAGAGTTCGTGTACGGCGGCAAGGTCCCATTGGCCCGTTCGCCCTACGTTTGCACCTAGCAGCAGGTTCTCTTCTACAGACAGAGACGGGAATAAGCGGCGGCCTTCGGGTGACATCGCTATCCCACTGCGAGCAATCTGGAATGCGGGCGAACCTGCAATGTTCTTACTCCGAAACATGATGCTCTGGCCCTGCGTTCGCAACAGTCCGGCCAGGCATTTCAGAAATGTCGATTTGCCCGCGCCATTCGCCCCAACAAGCGCCACCGTTTCCGCCTCGGTCATCTCAAAGGAGATGCCGAACAGCGCCTGAAAATCACCATAATACGCGTCAAGGCTTTCTAAGCTTAACAAAGTGCTCATGCTTCAATTCCCAGATAGATGGACTGAACATCAGCGCTTTGGAACGTTTCTTGCGGCGGTCCCTCGACCATTTTTGCCCCAAAGTTGATCACAGCCAGACGGTCAACGACGGCAAACAGCGCATGTACTACGTGTTCAATCCAAATGATTGAAACACCCTGCGCCTTGATGTCCTTAATGGTAGCAATCAGGCTGTCACATTCCAGATCGGTCAACCCACCTGCGATCTCATCAAGAAGCAGCACCTTTGGACGTGTCGCGAGAGCGCGCGCCATTTCCAATCGTTTGCGCTCGAGCAGGCGCAGGCCACCGGCGCGTGCATTCGCAACATGGCTGAGTTCCAGTTGATCAAGAATATTTCTACAAAGCGTTTTGTTGTCCGCGTCGCTGCCGCCCCCGAATTCCGCGGCAACAAGTAGGTTTTCATAGACGGTCAGTCCGTTGAACGGTTTGGGAATTTGATAGGTCCGCCCGATCCCTGCACGGCAGCGCTCTGCTGCGGTCAGGTGCGTGATGTCACGGCCTTGCCACAGGACTTTACCTTCATTCGCAGACATCACTCCTGCGATCAGGTTGAAAAGCGATGACTTACCCGCCCCGTTTGGGCCAATAATTCCCAGAGCATCCCCAGCATCAAGCGACAGAGTGACCTCATCGACCGCGCGAACGGCACCGAAATTCTTCACCAGCCCTTGGGTTTGTAAGAGTGCAGACAACGATACGACCTTTCAAAAAAAGCAGGCCCTGCACATGATAGAACAGGGCCCGCCTTAGGGAGTTCAACCTCAGATCAGGTTGACTGATCCGGTCTTGGCAATTGTCGGGTGATCGCCGTTCTCAACGATGTTCAAAACAGGTTTGCCATCCTCAAGCGTCCATTGCCCGCCAACAAGCGGCGTCTTGGAAATGTTCGGGACGGGGCCTGTCTGAAAATTCACAGGGCCAACGACGGACTGATAGTCCGTTGCGCGCAAGGCATCGCGGATCGAAGCTGGGTCCATCGGGTCAGTACTCCGCTTGAGTGCGTCAATGGCCACTTCAAACAGCGAGTGCTTGAACGCCAAAGGCATTGTCCAAGGGTTGCCGGTCGCCGCTTCATAGTCAGCGGCCAGTTCAGTTGAGCTTTGGCCTGTGAAGCCAGAGCTATAGGGATGGCCAGGGGACCACCAAACTTCTGTGCTCAGCCCTTCACCGCGTTCACCAAGCGAGCTGATGACCTGCGGAAATTCCAGCGCTTTACCAAAGGTGACAACTTTGGGCTCAAACCCCTGCTGAGCGGCCTGTAGCCAGAAGGTTGCAAAGTCTGGCGGTGGAACAACACCTGTCAGAATCTCAACGCCAGCTGCCTTAAATGCGCTAATCTGCGCGCTAAAATCATCGCTCATGACTTGATAGCGGCCCGGATCAACCAAAGCATAACCTTGTGCCTCTAGTACGGGTGGGAAGCCAACGTCAGGGCTGCCCCAGGCATTGCCGTCTGGATCATTTGGCCAAAGGGCGCCGACAACTTTGTTCGTTTCCGTCTGGTTCCATATGCCGGTGAACGTGGAAATTACATCCTCTAGGCCCCAGAAGAAGTGGAACGTCCAATCAAATCCTTTTGCGGGATCACCCTGCCGGCCAAAAAAGTGCGGTTGCCAAGGTGTGTCGTTGGTCAGGCAGGGCACTTCGTTTAACTCGGCCTGATCCGCGACAGGGTTAGTCGTGTCTGGCGTCGAAGTGGCCGTAATCAGGTGTACTTCGTCGTCAAACATCAGCTCTTGTGCGACGGTTGCAGCGCGGTTGGAACTGGATTGACTGTCCTTGACGATGAACTCGACGTTGTAGGTTTCACCGTTAATCTCAAGCCCGTCCGCGAGCTGTGTACGAAATTGTTCAAGGACAAACGCGTCGGATTCAGCAAAAACGGCCAAAGGGCCGGTTTGAGGAGTTACGAATCCGATCTTGATGGTCTTGGATTGCGCTAATGCAGGCATCGGAAGTGCCGCAACGCCTCCCAAGGCAGCAATACCCGTGTTGAATTTGCGGCGTGAAAGTTTCGTCTTATGTGTCATGAGTGTCTCCCATTCAGAACAGATTTAGTCAGTCAGCGGCTCTCGCCCGAAATTGCGGCCCTTTGCCAACTTTTTTGAAAGAACCAACGACCGCATGCACTTCTACGGATCCGATATTTTCAACCAAATTGCAGGTCGGGTTGCGGGCTGAAGGTTCGTCTTGTCTTACAACTGCTTGTTCATGCGAATTGACCTACAAGTGGAGACAAGAGCAATGTCCCTAAGGGTATCTCGCAATACCTTTGTAACTTTGGCGGGCGGATTGTGTGTGATCGATGAGTTGGCAAACTAAGAGCCAATCAGCGGGTGACAGTTGTCGCGTCTAGAAGCTTAGACAACAGCCAGCGCTGAAATGTTAGCCATTCAAAGGCGAATGCTTTCCCCTTTCTAATGGTAGGCTTAGCGCAACCTGCCGTCACCCTTGCATCGCGCAGCATTGGGCACTTCGGGATCAATCTTTGAATTCACCGCAGAGTGACCATACGACCGTCAATGGTGGACTTCTTGCAGATTTAACATAAGATTGATTATGCGACATTTAACAAACGTATATTTGTCGTTGCAATAATATACTACCGGAGTCATGCTGCTTACACCCTACTCGATGGGATGCTTCACATGCTTCGCACATTTCGAAAATACTCAATTGTCGCCGTACTTGCACTTGTTGGTTCGTCCGTGGGCCTTGCCAATCGTGTTCAGGCTCAAACGTATCAGATCGACTGCGCAATTTTACTGTGCCTCTCTGGCGGCTGGCCAGCATCAGTTCCATGTGCCCGTGCACGCGCCGAATTCATCCGCCGGATCACACCTTGGCCCGTTGAACCGCCATTGCAGATTTGGCGGTGCCCGATGGGCGCATCTTATGATCCAGTTACCCCGTCGGATAATCGAGGTCGTTTCTACGATATTTTGTTCACTAATCAGGATCGCCCGCGACCACTTTTGTCGCCTGCAACCGAACCGATGCCTTCTGAAAATGCCGTCTTAAATTTTGCCGGACCAAAGCCGAATCTGCTTCCGGAAGGATTTGCACTCGAGCTGGTCCAAGACCGCGCTGACATCGATATCAGCGGCCCCGAATTCAACTTTGTACGCTCAATCCGCGTCTATGATGTCCGATATGCACGCCAAAACGAGTCCGGCCGCGACGGAGACTGCAACCGATCTGCTACCATTTACCTCGGCACCTATGGAACCCAAGGTGATTTTTCATGGGCTCGGTCTGCTCCAACGGCACTGCCTGAGGCACATACTGGCCTTGAACGATGGGGATACAATTGCCCGAGCATTTTCCATCGCTCGGTCTTCGTTGATTGGCGTGATTACGAAGGAAACTACGGCTTCGAACAGGTCAATTACTGACGGTTTTTAAGGTTTCTTATCTAATATTTTGGATCTGACCTCATCAGACGCCAGCCCCTCGGTCTATCGGTAACGATAACTAGGAATTATCATAGCCACGTTATGGGGGAATCTCGGCACACTCACAGAACTTTTGTGGAATACGAACTGCTTGTCTTAGACAAGGAGTAGTTCTTATTGGTATCGCTTCTTCACAGTAAAGAATCGGAGCCAGAATGCTAAACAGTGAGAATTCTCGGCTCATGCTTGTTGCCCGCCCCATCGCTATTGTCTTGCTGTGTCTTCAAGTGATGGTCTTTTGTATTGCAATCCTGGCCGCAGGCCGCCTCATCATGTTTGCCGCGAAGAACATGTTAGGTATTGAACCACCGGACGGCACGTCTGTCTCATTACTTTCCCTTTTTGCGGGCGCAATTGTTATGGGCATCGTCTTCTTGCTCAAAGGTCCCGCCGCAAAGCGGGTGTCTGATGAAATTGTTGCGCGGATCATGAGGCTGATATTCATTTCTTGCGACAACGTCAGGCAGGTTACATATGCCATCAAACCACAATGTCTTGCCGTCACCCCTGACTTTCGCAAGATCAAGATCAATCACCCAACGCAAAAGCAGCTCGTCGAAAAGCTCTTTGAGAATATCAGGATGTGCTCAGATATTTCAGGCACATTCGATGTTGTGCTTGCGCCGAGCGGTTTTGGTAAGACACGCACGGCAACTTTGCTTGCAGAGGCCTTGGTCCGTGATCGAGACTTGTGTGTACTTGCCAACAACTTGCACTACTACGACTTTGCACGCGGGTTCTCCGTGCAAAACCAGTTCTTGCGGAATTTTGGCAGCCTCCGGCATGCGGGCGCATTGGTTGTCGTAGATAATTTCCATCTCGCCGACACAACAATCATCAAGGATGCCACACGCCGGCTGCTGGATGTTATTAATTCCGCAACTGAACGCCACCTGATCATCATGGCGCAACCGTTGGAGAATTGGCGGTTACGGGCGGGAGCCGAGATCAGGCTTTTATCGCATGCAAGACAGACCGGTCGCCTTCATAGTATCAACGCTCTGTCGCGTGAGGACATTTCGAAGGCGCAATTGTCAAAGGATGTGCTTCAAAAGGTCAAACAGTTCGCCCAGTATTCGCAATCTGGTGTTGCTTCGATCGCCGAGATCCAATCGGTGCAAGTCGATACTGCGACAAGCGTTTATCAAAGGCGGCTTGCAACCCGCGTCTCAGATTATCTTTTCGCGGTGAACCGCAACGAGGCAGAACCACCGTCCAAACGACTTGTTGTTGTCGTTGCAACTGCCACTGCTCTTGCAATCTTCAAAGGTGTGTTCGACCTAGGAACATTCACACGCGCCTTTTCGCACGCAAACCCGCGGGCTGGTCTCTTTGGATCTTGGGACCGCTTTCAAGCTGTCAGGGAGTTACGGCTCTTATCCAATGCCGGAGTAATCCCAAGATCGTCTTTGCCGGGGTCCCTGTTCGTCATGCATGAGCGATTGGCAGAACACCTACGAGATACGGTCGGGCCGACGGATGCCACGTTTGAAGAGGCCTTTCGAAAGGCCATCATCTGGCGCGCCGAACACACTGATGAGCGGGACGATCCGGCGCTCAATTGGTTAGTTGGTGTTGAAACAGCCCAAAGGGACCGGGTCGAGAAGTATTTCGGGAAGGCAATGGCCGACGGCAACCTGAGCGTTATGGCTAGCCGACTAAAACGCGTCATTGATGATTTTGATGATGCCGCCACAAAGTATCAACTTGGTGTCATTCTCGACAAGAGCGGGTCCTTTGCAAAGGCCCGTAAGTATCTCAAGTTAGTCGCCGCGGATACGGCAGATAGCGGCTTTGCGGCGGAGGCAACCTTGGCGCTCCTTGAAGCCGAACACAGCCCAGATCGCAAGGACATCGTACTGCTCTTGAGTGATTCAAAGACGCCGAAAATCCGCTTATCAGCCAGGTATTGGAACATCCATATGGACGCCCATTTAGGGCGGTTTGATCCGAGTGGGTTGGGCGCACTTGGCGGGGACCTCGCCACCTCATTTGATCTATCGGATATCCAATCCGACCACTTTCTCTCGACGTTGGCGTCACGCGTGTATTTTGACACCCTAAGACAAAGCTACTTGAGAGGGTTGAATATTACTGATGCGATCTTAGCCAACGAGACATCGCCTCTTTTACCCGCCGTCGAAGCGTCAGACCCATGCTTTAAGGCCAACACAATCCTTTATGAACGCGCGCATGTACTAAGTTTCGTTGTTTTGCCCGAATTGGCGGTTTTTGATCGGCGATTGGACTCGTCGCATTCACTCGGCCTTGCTTCTGCGTCCGATAGTGTTGCTGATCTGACATCAAGGATTGAACAGGAATATAAAAATGCCAGAGACGAATTTTCAGTTTTTGGAAACCGCGAACAGTATTATCTTTCCGGCGACATCCTGAATGCGCAAATCCAGAACCCGACTACCGATATCGATGACATTCGCATCCACTTAGCCGAATACCAGAAGTTCATTTCCAAGGCTGGTTTCGCGGACCTATTGAGTTATCCCGTTATCTACGCGTTTCGCCTAGCTGTCAGATCTTGGCGCGATGCGTTGACAGATCCAAATGCTTACGCCACCGGCGCTTTGGGCAGTGACGAACATCGTACTGAGGCCAAGAAGACGCTTTCCACCATCAAGACGCTGGATGAGGCATGTGGGAACCGTTACGGGTTATGGCGCCACGCGTTCTACGAAACGATGTTGAAGGCACTCGACCCAGAGGAAAGCCCCTCGCCCGACGTCACACGACAAAAGCTTCTTGAACTTGCCGATAAAGCGGCCGAGCAGGGTTTTCTTGGCGATGAAGCCTTCGCCAGAAAGCTTGCCGGTGGCGATACGCTGCGCATCGCCACCCTTCTCAACGCGATCTTATATCATCCGTTCGTTCATCAGTAACCCGCCGAAACATCAGCAACTCACGACGCCGGATACCTCGACCCGGTCGGTGGTAACGCAGTACATCGGACCGCTTCACAAACCAAAGTCCTGATTGGATCGCAGAATTGCCAAAGAAACCCGCCACTGGCCGATAAAAGATCGCATCGGGCTCCCCAAAAACGGTGTGATTGGGAGTGATGTCATCGTCGGCCAGATCATTGCTCAAGAGAAGGTAGTCGCTATCCAACGACGCTAAGTTCCGCCAGATCGCTGTCCAGTCTGCATCGGCGGTCAGATGCCCCAAAACACCATCCATGTAGAGGGCATCATATCTGGCATCGGGCATTTGTGGCCGTGTGACATCCAACGTGATCGTCGACAAACCAAGTCGTTCGCAGTGCGTACGTGATCCCTTGTCGATATCGCTCGCAGTCACGCTAAAGCCAGCACGGGTTAGGTCAACTTCGGTCGCACCTGTACCCGCCCCAATCGACAAGATGCATCCACCGGGGCAGGAAATAACCTCTTTTAACAAGTGGCAAATCACCTTGCGATACCAGCGGGATCGCACGGACAGGGGGGCTGGTATTCGCGTCTTTTTTCCGCGCACCCAGTCCAACATCAGGTCTTGATCATAGTATGGATCAGTCATTGCGGACACCAAACACAGCTTGTGGAACGATTTTCTTTGCCAATGCGGTGACCTGGTGTCGCACACTTCGGGCCTTCGGATTTCCTAAGGCCTCTGCAATCAGCGACCCGAGCGTATCGCAATCATGTGGCATCAATCCACATGACACGGCGGCGGTCACACCCAGGCGTTGGCCCCACCCCAATGCGTAGGGTAGCTTCCGGTAATTGGTCTGAATGCGGTTTTGCTCAAGCGCCTTCCATGCCGAAAACGCACCCTCCTGATCGTCATGTTGAATCCAGATGTGCTGGGTTAATGGCCAATCTGATGCGCCAACAGATGCACTCGGCACCACGTTCACGCCGTTCCTTTGCAGCGCACCTTCCAGACTTTCTTTCGTCGAAAGCAAACGTTGGGCGTAGTTTTCGAGCTTGGACCGATCATTCAGGATCAGTCCAACCAGCAAGCTGTTTTCGATGTGAGAACTTGAAACGAATGCGCTCAGTCCCGCCAAGACGTCCTTCCATAAGGCATCGTCATTGCACACCAAGGCTGCCTTCTGTGGCCCAGGAAAACTCTTGTGCAAGGTCAATACCTGAAGATTGAAGCCCCAATCAAACGGGTTCTGATACAGTCCGGCAATGATCTGCGGGACATATTGTGAACTGTCAAAAATCCGGATTGGCACATCCGTTTGGCCAAGCACAGAAAAGTCTTCATAGCGCAAACCTTCACTGCGATCGACAAAGAGAATGTCAGGACGTTCACGGGCTATCAGGTCGAGCGAAGCTGGCATGTCGAGGCATTTGTTGCCGCGGTCAACGGGAAGCGTGACGACGTTCAGGCCAAGTCGCTTCAAGATACCCGGCGTAGCGAAGTGCCCGCCGGCCTCAACTGGCAATAGGGCGACTTTGCCTCCGATTGGGGCCAATCCCATGAACAAGACAATGTGGGCATGCAAACCTGACAAAAGCCGCAACGATGCATGCGGACAATTGAAAGCATCCGCCAAGGCAGCATGCGCACGATTGAGTTCAGTTGTGAGACCTGACCGGCCACCAAATTGAATGACCGCTGATTTTTGATCTGGTTCTGACCGGATCTTATCGGACGCATACAGACCATGAAACTTGCCCACAACGTCTTTGAAATCCGAAAAGTCAGGAAAATTGTCGACAGGCGTCAAGATAATGCTCTGGCTCAACTTCGCGGCCTCTCGCCGCAGCCTCGTAATCGAAACAGTTGTTTGATTTGGAATCGTGTCTTTCATGCTTCTTCTCCCAGCGCATCCTTTGGATGCTGTTAACTACCTGAAAGAAATAGAGATTCTCTTCTTGCAACGCCCTGCTGGTTTCGCTACATGCAGGGCGCTGGCCGCGTCGCGATCGCTTTTTCTTCAGAACTTAGACACTTCCGAGATTAAGCCGCGCATCGCGCACTGATCAAGCGTAGCCAGCAACTAAAATGGAATTTTTCCCCATTAAATCAACATATTGCAGGAACAACGCTTGTTTGCTTTGTGGCTGTTTATTCTCTTGCTGCAATGCAATATGGATAAACTCTTGTTTAAGTTATAGTAGTTGTTTCAATTGCTATTTTGATTAGTCGATGATGGGATCAGTATTTTGAAGGAAAACGAGGGCTTTGCTCCTTATCTATGTGAGAGCTGGAACAGCATCTCATATTTCTGCATTTCATATGCGGCAGTATTGCGGATTGTTGTTGATACTGTCGCTCAGACCCATCCTGACATTTATTGCGCAGCGCGCATTCCCGCGCACCTTGATAGCAAAGAGATGCCACTCGCTTCGGTCCTTCCGGAAGTTGCACAGAATTGCAAAATAATCTCCACCAATCCCACCTTCATCTGGGGTGATGCCCTGGACATCCATTTTGTGCCCCAAGAGGGGTTCACCCAACTTAAGATTAACAACGAAGAAGAGCGCCGGGTCGCAACCTTCTTTAATGCGGTCACACAGGGGTTGGTGGATTATTTGATAGATGTGGTCTTTGCAGGTGATCGTATCAAATTCTCTGAAAGCCCGTTTGAATTCCTTCATGTCTTGGCCAAAAGAATTAAGCCTGCGTCAGAATTGAACAAAAGTCTCCGCACTGTGTCGGTCACGTTGCGCAAACAGACGCTCAATATCTTGAACGAATATGAACCCAAGGTTGGCGCACAGGGAGATCTCAAAACGTTGAGTTTTGAGAAACTCAACTTTCGCCATGGGGCCAAAAACACGCAAGTGGTGCATCGGACATGCAGAAGATTGTTTACGTTGTTCCTAGCTCATGTTGAGGAGTGGTTTAAGAGGACCTATAAAACGGACGGATTTTTTTATCCGTCATTGCCTGGCGTACGAATTTATCAACCCGCACTGCAGATGGGTTTGACCAGCGCATTGGCGTACCTCAAAGACAGCCAGTCCGACCACACAGGGTTTTTTAGTATTGTGAGAGAAGCGCGCGGTTCGGTTACCAACCGTGATCACGATATGAACCTCTTGGTCCGGGATCTTCTTTGGATCCGACCCCGGGAAGTCGACGAAGCGAGTTTCGTATTGGATGAAACGATCCATCAACTGCCTCATCAAGAAAAGAACGGCGCCGAGGATCATGGTTCGCGCATCGGCTACTATTACAGCGCCATTGACGGCTTGGTTTACGAGGTCAAGCGAGTGGTCGTTCGATCAAACATCATGATGATTGACGCTCTGGCGATCCTTGAGAAGGACAAAGTCAGCAACGCTGATCGACCGCCAAAGTCGATGTGTCTTTATCTTCCTTTGATCGATAACGAAGACCTCGACTTCACGATGGGCACTTTGATGGGCGGCACAGCGACCAACACGCGAACGGGTGGATGGTCCGTTGTCGCTATTCGACCACCATTGGAATCGATGGACTACGGCGTTGAGAGTCTGTTGGAAAAGAAATTCTGCATCTATGCCGACTCCTTGGCGCGTACCAAACGCAATAGCTACGATAAACTGATCAAAGTCTTTGCCAAATTCATTGAACAGACAGGATTAGTCGGGATCTTATATGCGCGTTCGTTTGAGCAAAGCGTACAAGATGAAACCCTTAAGAAATCCTCGCGTGAAGCGGCGAGTTCGTTTCGCAGCCTATTTAAGGTCATGCCGGACTACCGTAAGAATTGCCAAAAACTCTTGGACGAAATCGAAGCCCGGGTTTTCGATGGTGGCGAACCCGACCGGGCAATGTTCCGAAGCGTGACCATGGACCTTATCGAACAGCAGAACAGCTATGCGATTGCGCCACTCACAGTCTATAAAAGTGCGCTAGACGACTATGACGAAGAAGGTACGAAGCGAGCCGTCGAGGTGCTCTCAAGACTGGGCGTGACCATCCCAAGTTATCGCGAGTATGAGGATATCGTCGCGGGCTCTTAGCGAAGTACTAGTGATATCAGCAAGAACCGTCATCAACGACCAACATGGATAACTCCTATTTATCGTTGCCCATGTGTCTGCAACGCAGTCGCCGATACCTTAGCGCGCTTCACCAAAGACCGTCGGCTTACTGATCCGCTGTCGATAGACGATATCTCGGCCTAGGCCAGTGTTAAAGCCATTAGGTTTCACCGTAGCAAGTACGATCGTTTGAATATGAAGCGGGTTTTGTGCGCTGTTCACGCTCCAGATGCAGCAAAAGGCTATTCTTGCACGGCCGTTGTGTAGTCGGCAGGCGAGGTGAACCCTAGAAAGCCGGAGCCAGCCAGACCTTTTGACAAGCTTTGTTCCATCTCGCTGAACGGCACAACAAGCACTTGGCTGCCGTAGCTTTCGACTGCCGCAGCAATGACGTCCCTGACAGCCGGAGCGAACGGCGGGATCATGAACTTCGCACCGTTGAAAACATCTGTGTTGAGTGCGTCGACCCCGCCTTCAACAAATGGGATGGAAGCTGCATAGACTGGCACTTGCTTGTCTGGATCAAAAATAACGATAGGGCGCGATACGCCACGCTGAACTTCCTGCCAGTCAATCGCGGCAATGATGACACGATAGGCCTGATCAACAATCTCCTGATCGCGCCCTGCAAAGAGTACAACGCCGATGTACCCGTTTTCCAAAGACACGGTCACCGGAGATACCGCCGTCGCGCTGAGACCGGTATCATCCCTTACGTCGACCGATACAGAGAACGTACCTGGAACTTCAAACCGGCATGTCGCAATTTCCGCGTTGCCAGTTGATTGGCAGAATCCAACTGAGCTTTGATTGGCAGGATGGCCTCCGATACGCCAAGCATATTCTGTGATGCCGGACGCCACGGTAGAGATTGATCCAGCCGCACTGAACTGAATGCTTTCTCCGGCTGCGACAATGGCGACATTCGGAGAGATGGCCGCGACCGGCGGGACTGCCGGAGAGGTCGCTTTACCAAGAATGAAGCCGCCAATGCCAAGAACTGCACCGACAACGACCCCTGCAATAATCTGACCGAGAATGGGATTGTCATCTGGCATGGTAATCGGTCCTTCTGCGCACAACAGGCTGTAAGCCGAGTTAGCTCTGGTGGTTTGATCGTTTTCCGCAATGTCGACTACGGTGATACACCAAACAGCTCACGACGCTTGGCACGGTAATTTTTGGAACGGAAGTGACCTGCAACCCAGCTGTCATCTTCCTTCAAGAAACGGATGTCGGGATCGCTCTGGCCATTGCGAGCTTTACGGTTTGCCACTTGTCTAAAGTAAAAATGGTTCAAGAGCCGGAAGAACTCAGTGGTGTAGACATCCGCGACTTTAGTGTTGCCTCGGATGAGCAGCATGTTTTCATCGTTGCTCGAGAGTGACGCCGGGGAGAAATTGGCGGAGCCCGTGAAAATCTTCGGATCGTCGCTCAACACGTCAATGCCCATATATTTTGTGTGAACGAAGAACACGTGTCCTGACGAACGGTAGTGATGCTCTCGCCACATCCAATTTTCAAGTTTGAATCCGGGGACCTTTCTCCAGTGGCCGAGTGATCCCGTATATCCCAACCCTTGACCAAACACGACTCGGGTATCGCGATCACGTTCGATCATTTCCTGAGCACCCGTTCCACGGCTGCGTTGTTCCATGAGAATGTAGCGCAGATAGTCTTTGTCGTTGTCAAAGTACTTCGCCAAACGTGTGGTCACACCGAAGGCCGAGGTCAGCATGACAGTCTGATCTGCGCCTTCAATTTGGCTCCCATACCAATCTAATTCACTCGATCCTGAGCGCGGAGAGAAAAGCGGGGTAACAGAATTGACGGGTAGCTCTTCTGGTGGCTCGGGAGTGGTGCTTTCGGTAAAGGCCCTCATCTCCTCACGTGGTGCATCACGAGCTAAGAGTTCGAAATAGTTTGCATAGATCTGTGCAAGGGCAGGGTCTCGTACAATATGACCCGTATTGCTTTGCCCGCAAAAACCTGACGACGAGATATTTGTCGAACCGGTCCAAATTTGAGCTGGGTTGCCGTTTTCCTTAAGCAACATGAATTTGTTATGCGTCAGTGAAATGTGGTTGATACGCTCTTTGAAGTGAAGGTTCGCTCGCCCGCTGTAAGGAGCGATTGCGGCACGATTCATCACCCCGTATTTGGTTTCGACCCGTTGGTTTTCGCTGCGTTTGAACCAATCAGCTTCATACGTGACCTCGACAGTCGCTCCGCGCGCTGCCGCGGCAGCAAGTGCTTCTAAGATAGGCTGATATGTGAGCTCGTAAAAGCCGCAATGGAGCGAAAATCTTGCATCTGTTGCTTGAGCAATGAAACCGAGAGCGCCCTCCAATAACCCGCGTGACAACCATTTTGTGCGCTCTGCGTTGGGGTCATTCAACTCCGCCTTCAACGCGTCTTCAGAAAGCGTTTCATGGTTGTCGAACTTTTCTGCATAGGCTTGGCTGACGATTGCGCCACGGTTGAAGAGCACCGAGTGATCGCTGCCAGCTTCGTCCTCCGTCTTGATAGAGACGGTGAGATCAGAGGCTGCACAGAGTTGGGACAAATCTCCGTTTTGAGGCCTAAACATTGGACGTACCGTATAGTGATACTCGGTGTCAGGTTCGGCCCAATAGTGACCCCATCGAAAGTCCTGGACGGGATGTGCAACGGTACTGAAGCGTTGCGCACGCTCAGGATCAGCTTCCAAGGACTTGAAGCACTTGAAACCGTTTAGCCACCGAATAGGGTCAGTCAGGTCTTTCTGAACACCAATACCAAATCCAAGGAAGTCATTGAGGTTTGTTTCATCGGCATTCATCGCGAGCATGACGGCGCGAGTTCCCGAAATAGCACGAACTGAAAAGTCACCAACTCTTGAAATTCGACGCATTTAAATCCCCAAACCAATACAATTAGGTTGAGCTTAGGCTAGGTTGATTGCTCTCGTCAAAGGCGAAGCATAGAACGCTTCGCTATCGTATTTCTATAATCACTACTCGTACCTTGGTCTTGTCACGCTTACGTTCCGGCCTCTCAACTTATTTAGGCAGCCTTTCGTTCGAAGGCCAAGGGGCTTTTGCCACCTAACGACGAATGCCGCCGTCGTGGATTATAGAACCCATTGATATATTGGAATATCGCCCCCTCGGCTTGGCGTCTGGTTTCCCAGCGGTTCCGCCAGATCAGCTCTGCCTTGATGGATTTGAAGAACGTTTCCACCATGGAATTATCGTAGCAATTTCCTTTTCCACTCATCGATACTTTGAATCCATGCTTCGAAAGACGCTTCTGATAGTCATGTGAACAGTATTGCGACCCGCGATCCGTATGATGAATGCAGCCCTTCGGTGGTTGCCGTAGGGCCACTGCCATATCCAGCGCTCGGATCGCCAAGTCGCGTTTCATCCGGTTGCTGACAGCCCAACCAATGACGCGCCGGGAATACAGATCGAAGATGACGGCCAGATACAACCACCCTTCACTGGTCCAGATATAGGATATGTCGCCCGCCCATTTTTGGTTCGGACCATCCACAGAGAAATCCTGATCCAGTAGATTGGGCGCAATGTTGAGTGTGTGGTTGCTGTCAGTCGTGGCCTTGTATTTTTGGGTTCTGATGATCTTGATGTCGTTCTTACGCATCAAACGACCTATGCGTCGGTGTCCGACCTTCAGTCCCAGCTCCTGCAGCTCTTCGGTCATACGAGGCCGACCATAGCTTTGCAGGCTCAAGCGGAGTTGTTCGCGGACATGTACCAAGATCACCATATCATCGCGCTGCCTGCGGCTCATTGGACGGCTTCGCCATGCACGAAACCCCCGCGATGTGACCTGCATGATGCGGCAGAGAAATTCCACAGACCAAACTTCTTTCCAGGCATCTATGAAAGCAAACCTCATCGGCTTTGGCCCGCAAAGAAGATTGCCGCCTTTTTTAGCACTTCCCTCTCCTCGCGCAGCAGCCGGACTTCCTTGCGAAGGCGTTCATTCTCCTTTTCGACGTCCTCGTGCGGACCCGACATCAGATCGTCATACTGATGCTTCTGAACCCACTTGTTCAAAGTCGAAAGACCCACGCCCAAATCTGATGAAACATGCGGTCGTGTTAAGCCGCTTGTAACCGCAATGCGCACTGCATCACGCCGAAACTCGTCTGTGTATCTCGTTGCCATTCTTAATCTCCTTCATAGCAAACATTGCTCGAAAGAGACCGGAACTAAACCGTGACAAGACCACCTAAGGTCCGCCCGAACGCCGAGCGAGCGATCGTCACCGAATGGCGAAGAACGCGCCAGCGTGCTTCGGGAGCGAAAGCGAGTAGAGCGCGGTCGAAACGGCGCGCCCGGATCAGTTGAGACGAGATTGTCAAAATCGCTTGTTTTTAAGACGCAACAGCGGCAAAAATTGACGCAACAACGAGACCTGCTTCTGATTTGTCCAAGTCACGTTTGAAACGAAGATGAATAGAACGGCGAAATACACGTCGTGAAGAATGGAAACAGAATTTCCGACTATCTGTTTTAGAACATACACAATTTAAGATCGACACCTGCAAAAACAATTGAGAACTGGATTGAAGATATGAAACTGATCAGAAATGCGAAAATCTTAATCGTTGGCGCCATGTTAGCGACAGGTCTTTGCATACCGGCAATGGCCCAAGTTGTTGTTGAAGGAACTTTTACGGCCGAAAAAACCTGCGCCGCCAACAAACGACTGACCAGCGATAATCCCGGTGACGTGATGACTGAGATTGGGCGAGAGTATTCAGTTGTCGGTAAAAATAGGGATGACGCATCTCACTACCTCATCGTGGTTCCAGGCGCGCAGCAAACGGAGCGCCGTTGGGTTGATGTGGCTTGTGGCGTCGCCGAGTTAACGGTGGGAGCCACTGATGGAGATACCTCTGGAGCACAGACTGTTGAGCCTGATTCCATCGAGAATGTCTTAGCGGCGAGCTGGCAACCAACCTTTTGTGCCACTGAGCGCGGCCAATCCAAGGCGGAATGCCAAAGCCAGACGCCGGATCGACCCGACGCCAGACAGTTCTCGATCCATGGTCTCTGGCCCGATGATCTCGACGACACAAATATCTTCCCTTGCTACTGCGATGCAGGACCTGCGGTGTCCTGTCGACGTAGGCTGCCGAATGTGTCTGACATGAGTATATCGATGTCGGTCAAAGAGAGGTTGGATGTGTTGATGCCCGGCACACAATCTGGCCTGGACCTTCACGAATGGTCAAAACACGGCACATGCTACGAAGATTTCAACACAGGCGCGGACCAAGGGTCGGACCCGGATGAGTATTTCTTGGATACGATTGTCGTGATCGAACAACTGAATGCCAGCGGCGTGGGTGCGCTCTTTGAGCGTCGCATCGGTCAAGTGATTACATTCGATGAACTCAAAGCCGCATTCGACAGCGCTTTTGGACCTGGTTCAGGAGAGCGTGTAGTAATGAACTGTCAGCGCATCAATGGAGAAAACGCCATATCGGAACTGTGGATTGGCCTTGGTGGCGAGATTAGAGAAGACAGTGATTTGGCGACACTGATACTGGCAGCCCCGACGACTGAGACCTCCAGTACGAGAACATCCTGTCAGAGTGGCGTGGTCCTGGAAGTGCAATGACAATCTACTTTATCGCTGAGCTTTCAGAAGATAACCTGATTGATCCGTTGAGGATCAAAATCGGGCGTTCAATAGATGTGAAACGGCGTATGTCCAACCTTCAAACTGGCAACCCTGATGAATTGGCCTTGATGGGTGTCATCAACACGCACAACATTGCCGAAGACAAAGTCGTCGAGAAGGGCCTCCATGACAAATATGGCTCAAACAGGCTGACGCGAGAATGGTTTTTATTGTCCTCAGGTGATGTGATTAATGCGCTGAAGGCGCATTCATCCAATGCTTTCATTACCGTTGGCTCTGATCCGTTTGAGATTATCTCATATGACCGCGATGCAATCCCTGAATTTACCAGTCCCTGGGCATGGGGCGATATTGAGATATGGGACTTTTGCCCCTGCTGTGGTTGGGCCGGGGGGTGGTCATACAACGAGAATTACGGTGGTGAGCGGTGTTTGAGCTGTTGTGCAAATGAGGTCGATTTCGATCAAAGCCATCTTTACGAAGTACACTGAGAAACACCGCTTATGAACTTGGAGACAAATTGGTCTTTCTAACTCCGTTGGTTCGATAATGGGTCCCATTATCGTTACCGTGACAGGGGGCGGATTTCGACCCATACAAAAGCTGTGATGGACAGCCTGGACACCTCAACAGGAGTCCAACATTTCCCGCTTCGACTACAAAGCCTTCGTCACGCCGCGCAGCGATGAGCACGACCTCAGCCATCACACTCTGCGGGCCAAAGCATTTTTACGTCCAATCCCAAATACGTAAGTTGGCCTACATTAACTGCGCCGGTTTGGGCTGTAGCCAACATAAGGCTCCCAATGATATGCTCCCTAAGAGTCTATCCAGAACTCCTCCGCGGTGACTCCAATTGCATTTTCTGCAAAACACCATAATGGTGCTCTTGAAAAAACACCATAATGGTGCTATGTGAGGTCTCGTGACTGAAAAACGCAAACCGACATATGATCTGGATGCTATCAAATCGACCTTCAGCGCCGCAAAGGGCCTCAATGCAACAGGCTCAGCTATTCGTTCGGCAGCAGCGCTTGGATTTAGCAGTACTGAGATCGTGGATGTCATCCAGGCGATCGAGCGGAGCGATTTTCAGAAATCAATGACGTCCTACGCTGATCATCGTGTCTGGCAGGATGTTTACTATGTGCCCTCTGACGTGGGCGACCTTTATGTGAAGTTCACTGCAGATGTAGTGAGCGAGTTTTTATTGTTGTCCTTCAAGGAGAAAGACAATGGCTGATACAGTTGAAGTTCATCCGGTCTGCCCCGAAACTGGTGCACCCATGCATCGTGACACGAGGCCGATGACGATTGCCTACAAGGGCGAGTCCACCACGTTCGACATGCCGGGCTGGTATTGCAATGAAAGTGACGAAAGTATTCATGACGGATTAGACATGAAAGTGTCTGATCGTGCCCTGACTGAGCTGAAGGCCAAGGTTGAAGGTCGTCTGGCACCCAAGGTGGTCAGACGCATCCGCAAACGCCTAAAGCTGACACAGAAGGATGCTGGGCGGCTCATTGGCGGTGGCCCAAATGCTTTCCAAAAGTATGAAAGCGGCGACATCCTTGTCAGCCATGCGGTTACAAGTGCCTTGCTGTTGTTGGATCGGGACCCAAGTGGGCTTGAAGTGCTCCAACACAAGGACAAGGCGACCCACGCCGCCTGACTGGACAAGATATGACTTCGGACGTTTTTCGAAAACTGATCCAGGATCAGGAACGGCTGCGCAAATTGACTAACCCTTTGGGGGACCTGGACAAGCTCGCCAATCCTATAGGCATCACCTTGGCAAACCTGACTGCCGAGAGAGAAGCCGTCAAAGCAATTCGGCAGCAAACAGAGCAACAGAAAATGCTCGCCGATATCTATGGGTCATCGTCATTCAGCGGAATTTTCGAAGACGCTGAGAAGCATCGCAAAATGCTTGAGGGACCACTCGTCGAGGCGCGCCGGATCGGTCTCCTTGATCCGCAGTCGGACCTCCGAAAGTCGATTGCGGCCGCGACGCAGGCGCAAAGCCTATATGAGAACGCATTTCGATTGCCGGCTAAGACCGAACTTGCCGAACTGATCGAGCAAGCCACTCAGGCCTCGTCAATCGCCGCAACCTTAGACGAGGACCTCAGGGGCACCAACGCGCTACGAGCCGCAATGGAAAGCATGACGCGTCCGTGGCTCCATCTGGAGCACGCCACATCGTCCACGAATGCGTTCGCCGGACTTGTTTCCATCGGTCAGAATATATCCCGGCTGAGGCCATTTGAGCCTTCTTTAGTCGACCAGTTGAGACCAAATCTTGGTGACTGGCGAGATCCGATCACTTTTGCCGAAAAGCCCTTGATCAACCCGCTCTCCCGCTTGGAATTATATCGGGAGCGCGGCGTCGATCCGACTTTAACCGAGTTCACGGTAACGGCCTTCCATGAAGGCGCGTCGATCGCTGGACTTGAGTCAAGGGAAAACAATGAACACACCGACGCGTCGAATGAGACCGTGGATGATGGCGATGAATTCGTCCGAGCAGAGAAAGCTTTCGCACAACTACGCCGATTTGAGGTCGCTGTTCGCAACTTCATCGTCGAGGTAATGGAGGACGCATTTGGAGCGCATTGGATGAAACGGCAACTGCCAAAGGACATGCGCGACAAATGGGCCGACAAACGTCAGGCAGAGATTGATGCAGGTCGAGAACCCCGATCATTGATCGAGTACGCCGATTTCTCTGATTACAGGATGATCATTGAGCGCAGCGACAATTGGAAGACCGCGTTCAAAC
The DNA here is from genome assembly GCF_000735125.2 of Sulfitobacter sp. CB2047. Classification (NCBI taxonomy): domain Bacteria; kingdom Pseudomonadati; phylum Pseudomonadota; class Alphaproteobacteria; order Rhodobacterales; family Roseobacteraceae; genus Sulfitobacter; species Sulfitobacter sp. CB2047. The sequence goes on from NZ_CP072616.1 coordinate 69,860, forward strand.
ACGTTTTCCGGCGCCCTGAGGATATCCGGGAGTCCTTTCAGAGATTGAATCCTGTCCGTATTGCGACCATGCACTCTCGCATTGTAACTCTGGACGACGAGTTGCTGCTCATGGTTGAAACCACCCGCGTGCTAAAAGCGATCCGCTCCAGATCAAGTTGAACGGCTTGCCACTTTGCTTTTCGCCGCTTTGATCAGCGTGAGCATTTGACGCTCCGTGCGAGTCGATTCGATACTCCTCCCATTTTCGGTACCGAACCAGGACCTACGTTCGGAAGGACATCCGGCTCGAATTACTAGCCCATATAGTAACCTAAGTTCTGAACACATTGAACCTTATGCGAATTTTATCAAATGGTAAAATTTCAGCTACCCTACTGTAAAGACATGACCAGCAACTGGTGACTCAAATTTTAGCCTCCCCGTCTAGAACACCGGCATCAATCGCTCATCTCTCTTCTCAATGAATCGCCACAAAGGGCCGCGTACGTTTCCGACCCGGCCCTCCTCTGCGGTATCTTTAGGTGCTACTTGCTGCCTCGATCTACGTCTTGCCCAGCATAAGCGTCCAGCATCATCTTGGTGTATTCTAGAGTGCTGAAGGTGTGCTCCCCCAAACCAGGCCATGCAAATGGTAGCTTTCTCCAAGCCATCGACTGTTCCAATTCAATTCCGAGAAGCTCGGCCACAGCCAATGCCTGAATGGGATCTTTAGTTTCTGGCCACAGATCCTCATCAAACGTAATCCACACGTCGTTGTTGTCTTCGTCGACGTCGATATCTGCAAACAATGCACCCAAGCGCTCGCTGGCGTTTGCCGCATCTTCAACCAATGCGCTGCGGATCAGCAAAGTTATATTCTCTTCGTCAAGTCTCAGCTGAAGTCTTGTATCCTGGATATCAATTGTTGGTTCAGTACTTTGCCCGCTGTCCGAGATGCGTGTTGGCATGGGTTGAGCATCTCCGTCACCTAACCAAAAGGCGCTTTCAAAGATATCAAGCGGAGACGCCTTGCAATCTGGGCAATGCCAGAGGCTATCGGCGATCTGGCGACCAGTGATCGCAGAGTTGCAGTGTAAGCAGAACCAACTGTCCGAGTCCGAACCGAACAAGGGGTGTCGCACCCTGCCCTGTGCATCTGGTTTAGTAGAACGCCGCGGCCAGTCTGTTGCTATACCCGCGCGGACTTGTTCGGAGCGTGTCGCCGCAATCTGCAATGCCTTTTTCAGAAATGCCGGATTATGGATTGGGTTTGAATTGTCGCTTTGCTCTGCAATTTTCACCCGAGGTGGCGCGTTGGGAGCTTCCCCGACGTAGATACTCCAGCCGTCCCCCATCAGATAGACATCGCCTAGGGACTCTACGATTCGAAACGTATGATCATCGATTTTCCCTTCTTCAGCAGGTTCATCGCTGGTCAGGCCCAAAACCATGGCTTAACGCTTGGAGTGCTTCACCTCATAGGTGGGAAGCGTCTGACTGAGAAAAGCTTGAACCGTCTCAATGTGTTTAGAAGTCGGTTGCCAGTCCTTTTTGCTGGCACTTACTAGTGCGTTCCAGTGCGGGAATTTCAGTTCAGCTGCAACTAAGTCGAGTGCGCGATGCTGCGGCAACGTCCTTGCACGTGCGTATCGTTTCGCGAGGGCCTTAAGAGTATGAAGTGAATTGGTAGGTTTCATGATCCATGTCCATTTTGGATCCGAGAAGGTGCCCGCTGCTCATCAGACCCTGCCAATGGCATGATGTCCAAAAAGAAAATAATACGGCGTTGCTTGGCTTCGCATGACGGGCACACCGGCCTACGCTTAAGGCCGACCTTATTGTTGACGGTAATCTAAGCTAGGTCAAGCGGCCATTAACGGACGTCGATTTATACAGTTATGCTGCATCGCAGTTCGCTGGAATTTACCGTTGAATAGCCAATAAAAACCCCGAGCAAGTTGGCAATCACTGCAAAAGGTAATTCAGTGCTGATAGAGGTAACAGTGCTGGTCGAACATACGTCGAAAGGTTATTGGGAATAATCTGGTATGTGAATTAAGTGGAGGGATAGATGTCTTTTGTTACGATCGACGGTGACGACATAGGTCGGCGGTTGGCCGCGTGCTATCTTTCGAACGACATCAAAGCCCTAGAAGCTACAAGGGAACTTGTTGATCTCAAGACTCACCAAATTTCGAATTTGCTAACCGACCTTGGTTACCGCGTATTATTTTGCGCAGCAGATGGTGTGACTGCTCATTCAAACGACAATATTGTCGATGACATGCGCCTGTATCAAAGCATCGAAAATATTGCTGGTCTCGAACTTGCATTTTCAGTTGGAGTTGGCGAAACATTGAGAGAAGCATACGTCGCTCTCCTTTTTGCCAAGAGCACAGGAAAAGCACGGCTTTGCAACTTTAGTTCTATGGAAACCGAATGTTTAGAGTAGTCAACTTTACCTACCTGTTGCGCTACGTCGCCATCTTGACGACTTTCCTGAGCATTCTGGCTTATATAGGCGTAGAGCATCTTATGCAAAATGATGTTCCGATTATTCGCCTACTTAGCGTTGCGCCTTGGGTCGTGATGTTAGTAGTCCTCGCTATTACAACTAACACCACATCAAGAGTCATTTGGAAAATTCTTAGGGCCTTCAACTCGTCTCTTTACCCTGACCTGAATGGTGCTTGGGAGGGTGAAATCACTTTGGAAAGTGGAGTGAAAATTCCCGCGAGAGCGGTAATCCGACAAAATCTCATACAGGCTCAAATTGACCTACATACCGAAACATCAAAATCCACTACGCTAGAAACTACGCCTGTAATTGATGCAGGACAGTATAAATTATATTACACGTATCGCTCGACCCCGTCCAATGTTGACTGGTCTCCATATACTGGCTCGACTATCTTGGATGTGCGCAATGCCGTCAAGAATGCTGACTGTGTGCTCGAGCTTTCGGGTTTCTACTATACCGACAGGAAGACCAATGGCAGGATAAGTTTGCGGCAAACGTCACCAAAGGCTGATGTCGACGTTTCTTATTACTAACTGATGCAATACTTGCATTAACGCTTCTTATCGGAACTCAGATCCGTTGAAACGTCAGTCTCTGAAGACAACCGTCCCTTTTCTTCAAGTGCGTAGTCTCTCAACGATTTCTTCGCGTCCTTAGACCTTGCCACTCTGCGCAACTGAAGACGACCGGCCGTATTTAGTCCCGTCACCCAGCTCCGCCTCGTCCAATAGACCCCGCTAAGCTCGTCAGGCGCCTGTGGCTCAAACAATACGTCCGCAGCACCCATATGCCGCTCCTCGTCTGTAACGGAGGGATCTTTGGTTTCTTGTTCGTAGACATACGCCAAATGGATGCGCGGGGTGTGTTGGCATTTCCAAGGCTTCGCGGTGATTGAGTATGAAGTTGCATCCTTCGAGCTCAAGCCTGTTTCAAGGCGAAGGCTGAATAGAGACGCTGTAATCTCCACTGCAATTGCATCATGACGCTCCAGAGTGTCGAAGAGCTCTAGCTTCGCAAGTCCACCTTTTCCTTCGGCGGAACTGACCATTTTTTCAATCGTGGGCCAATTAGAAGCTGTAGTTCCGACCCATACCCCGTTCAAATCGGGAAACGCGGTCTTGTTAAGAAACGGAAGACAGCGCCAAGTCAGTCGCCACGGAGACCACGTTGCCGTGAAACCGAAAAACACACCAAGAACTGTCAGCGCGATAATAGGAAGGGTGCGAATAACCAGTGTGTCAGAAATTGCCACGCCAAACCAATCCCCAAGATCATCAGCATATACGGCCATACAGACCAGCACCACCAGAGCTGTACTCAACGTTTTCCAAGGTAAGAGCGGGTACATGCTTTGTTCTCTTTCTTTAATTGACGATACAGGCCTTGGAACGTGAGGTTACACCCCCTATATAGGGTGTGGTTGAGACTCCCGCAACGCGACATCGTGTTATTTCACTCGGTATGATGGCAGTCTAATTTGTAATTATCCCCTCGGGAAAACGGAGTTAATGCCATGTCAATTAATGCACACAAATCTCTCAATGGATCTCATGAAAATGCTTACATAAAGCAACTCAAACTGCCGCAGCACCGAGAAGATGAATTGCGAGCTGTCCGTGATGAGCTTCGGGACGCGATCCGAACCGGCCTAAAGGACTGGACCGAACGGTTCCCTGTTAACCAGATCATAACCAAGGATGCAGAAATTGCCTTGATGCAGGAAGAAATTAGTGTCGCAGACGCGTTTGGCCGACCAAAGTTTCGCATGCAGGGAAGTTTTTCGTACTCCACTGTGAATGAACCCGCCAAAGGGAAAACGCCGGCACTTCAGATTGATTTGGATGACGGTATGTTCCTTCCAACTCGATATATTAGTCGAGATGGCGCGCTCGCGCCATCGGTGGCTGCTGAGGGTTATTTTCGTGCTGTAGAACAGCTCGTATCAGAAGTCTGCGATAAACATGGGTGGACGTTGAAAACAAAAACGTCATGTGTGCGTGTTGAAATTGACACCGAGGCACACGTAGATATCGCCCTATATGCTGTTCCGCAAAGTGATTTTGTAACTCTTGTGGAAACTGCACATGCGCAAAAGCGGGTGATGATGGACGGCCTCATGGAGCTTCGTGATGAAGAATTCGCAGATGAGATTTATGGAAGCCTGTCGGCCGACGAGATGCGTCTAGCATGTCGCGATGACGATGGACGGGGAAAGTGGATCCCATCAGATCCGCGTAAGCTTGAAGACTGGTTTAGGGACGCGGTACGGGAACATGGCGATCAAGTACGTTTCGTTTCTCGGTATGTTAAAGCATGGCGAGATGAGCAAGACTTGCCAGGGCTCGCCTCGATCGCGTTAATGTGGGCTGTTGTCCAAGTTTTTGATAATCACCAAGGCTACAAGCCATTTACCGGACGTGATGATCTTGCATTGTTGGCTGTTGCTCGCGCCCTACCCGGCCTACTGAGTGAAGCAATCCCAAACCCCGTTGTGGCTGGTGCCCGGCTTGATCAAAATTGGCAGGAATCCGACCGTCGAGCCTACGTTTCTGCAGCTGCTGACTTAGAAACAAAATTGAATGCGGCTCTGATTATGTCAAGCAATCCACAAGTCACGGTTCAACATATGCTAGACGCACTTGGTGAACGCTTTCCTACTGACACGAGCCTTCTGGTCGACGAAACCGTTGTGGCGAACGAAGCAATAGCTGCTCCTGCAACGCTGACTAGCGGCCTCTTGGAGACCAAGGATGACCGTCCTGCGGTCAAGCTTGATGGAGACGAACGCTACGCTTGATATTCCAGTCATGAACGATGCCATCGAGAAGGTAAGGCAGCTCGCTGAGGGCGCTTGGGGCGGCATGCGTTTATCGGGTGATGATCTCAGATCATTGCCTAAGGGGCCGTGGGCTGCAGGATGGCGATTTCGGCTTTCGGTCTTAAACGAACTCAAGGACTTGGATCTTGTTCTAGATGAGACCTTTCCTTGGTCTGCACCAAGACTTTACCTAAAGCGGCCACCAGCGCTTGGAACCTTTCCGCATCTTGAAGGGGATGGCTTTGTTTGCGTATTCCAGAGCCGAACACCAGTCGATCCTTCTGAGCCTGTTGGGATAGTCAGGGCATACTTAAATCAAGTATTATCTCTCGCGCATCAATGGTCAGATTCGGCATGGGTTAACGAAGAAATTGCTGGCGAATACCTATCTTATCTCGAACACGGAATGGCGTCTAAGCCGATACGATCGTTGGTTTCTCCCTTAGATTACCAGTCGTCAGTTGCATATGCTTGCAGAAGAAAATCTTGCACTTTGATGGCGGCAACAGAGTCAGATTTGTCGGCATGGCTGCACAACCTTTCAGGACAACCGCAGAGGCCCGTTAAGCTTGAGGAAGCGGTAATCTTGCGCTTTGCCGATTTACCTAGCCCGCAGTCCATACCTCGAAACGCCAAACAGCTCATAGACCTCGCAGAAGCACTGGGAGAACGGGAATTATTGGAAGAAAGGTTGATGGAAAAGCCTAAGCCAGTTCTAGTTGGTGTCGTACTTCCGACGGAGCCACACCCAACGATGATTGGCTACGACATCCCTGCTCCAAGATTGGAAACGCAGCGAGGCCAAAAACATGTGACGGCAGGTTTCAGGCCGCAGAAGATGTCCGCGGAGGTTCTTATCGCTCGCCGTGCAGGGGCCGGAATTAAGACCTCGCCTTTAGAAGTCGAACGAATTGATGCATCATGGATTCATGGTCGAGATCAAATTCCAGACGTTGATTTTCTTCGGGGAAAAAAGGTCACTATTGTCGGATGTGGATCGCTTGGATCAGGCGTCGCAGTACTTCTTGCGAAGGCAGGTGTTGGCAATCTGAACCTTGTTGATTCCGAGACGCTGCGAAGTGAGAACGTATCACGGCACGAATTGGGGGTCTCAAATATAGGAAAGCGTAAGGCCTCTGCATTGGCCGAACGCATTCGCACAGGTTTCCCCCATATCAGACATGTTGGTGCCTCTGGCAAGCGATGGCAGACAGTGGTCCAAGACCAGCCTGACCTGATCCTCGAAGCAGATCTACTCGTCGTTGCTATCGGCTCATGGAGCGACGAAGGCGAACTCGAAACTTGGCGTGTTGAACAGGATCAGCCGCTCCCTACTATCTTTGGGTGGTTGGAACCTCATGGTGTTGCAGCACATGCGGTATCACTCGCCGACAATGGTCCCTGCCTTGGTTGCGGGTTGACTGAATTTGGTCAGAGTCGCCTCAAAGTTACTGCATGGCTCGACGGATCAACGGTCCGGACACATCCAGCCTGCGGAGGAGCGTTCCAGCCGTACGGGGCAGCTCAACTTGCACATGGTCAAAGCTTGGTTGCCGACCTCAGCCTCGATTTTCTCATGGGCCGATCGGGGCACAGCCATCGAATATGGAGTGCGCCTGAACGCGTTGTTCAAGCCGTTGGAGGTTCTTGGACAAACGAATGGAAAGTCTTTACTGAGCAAACCTTTAAGCATGGTGGAGAGTTCGAACAGCAGTGGATCCGGAGACCAGAATGTCGCATCTGCGGGGGTAAATCTTGACTGTTTGGATTCACCATAGGCTTAGCATTAGTGTTCGCTTGCATTCGGAAGTTACAAGATATCTCAGCGAACAGCGCCAAATTCATCGAAGAGATACGGAAGCGGGCGGACCATTATTCTCAAACGTCCCAGGGCAAGACTTTGAGGTAGACTCATGTGCCGGCCCGTTTTCAAGAGACCGCAGGACGAGGCATGGATACATTCCGCATCGACCATCTGTCCAGGAAGAGATTGAGAGCCGGCATACAATCGGCCAACATTTTATAGGCACATGGCATACGCACCCATCATTACGCGCTACTGCATCTGAACCAGACGTCCGGTCTATCAGAAACCTCTTTGAGAAGTCAGTTCATGACCTCAATCTGTTTGTAATGATCATTGTTGGAACCGACCCGGTTCCATCGTCGTGGGAAGTATCGGCCTTCGGAAATTTCGGGCGCATCGTTCTTACGCCCACGGAGCATTTGACCCAACTCAACGGTGAAAAATGAAAGACGAAAACCGGAGATTTGCTGAAACGATATGGAGTAAACTCAACCGAAGCCAAGTATACTATATCGGCGGCTACTCGACACCCATATCGGTGATGCGGCATACAGCAAGTAGATTGATTGAGATGCTCGGAAGTGGGCCAACAAACGATAAACAGGCTGCTGGTACCAAGCAACGGATGTTTCAGGAATGATAACAAGTACGGAAGTCGAGCAGATCGGACGGGTTGAAGGCCTACTAGCGGCGGCCAAACGAATTGGTTATTCAAATCATGGAGAAACCGAGTTAATCAAGGCCTTGGCTCAGGGGGCTTCCTTACGAAATGAATTGGTTTCGGATGTGGACTTGGCCGAGATCAAAGCTCTTAACGGATCAAATTTCTTTGAGCTCCAAATGGTCTTGTGCGATGTCATCCCCTATTTGTCTGCACCTACTTCTGACGTTATGAATTTAGTTGCGGCTCTTGTCGAAACGGGCGGTGAAGACCTTGCTGCTAACCAGCCAAATGCGGCTTTCCGTCAGTGGTGCGCTAATGATGTGCGTCGTGCCGATGATGTGATTGCTTCTGCAAGAGAAGGTCATGAACTTGCTCTGAACCATCTAGTATTTGCTTTGCAGGCGAAGAATGACTTCGAAGCTGCAATGCAGTCCGCCAGAGCGGGAGGCGATGAACGGACAGCCGGGGTCCTCGCCCTATCCCGCATTAAACTCGGCGAGCAAGAGTCCACTAGTGCTTTGGACGTTGTATTGAATATTTCACAGTCTTTAGTGCCGAAAGATGCGGCGGGCCTATTGAAAGCAGCACTCGACATTGCCTCCAAGCATCCAGCCATAGAACGATCCAAAATCGCGACCGAGCTTAATAGACTCTCAGAAACAACTGATCCGACTGCTGTCCATCTGATGGCATCCGCACTCTATTGGCATGGCGAAGAAATGAGCGATAACGAAATCGCAAGTTGCTTATTGGGCATTCAAAAGGTGAATCCAGAAAACAGCGGAACCGTTCGACAAATTGATGACGCCTTACGAAAAATGTGGCCAAGTCGCAGCTATGAGGTTGGTCAGACTATTTCTGCTTTGATATGTAAATCTAAGGGAAAAGTCGGAAACCACGCACTCTCAGGCATTTTATCCGAGGGTGATGCTGAAGAAGGGCAGTCGTTGACCCAGCTCGCTACAGAATGGCTGCTCAAAGGAAACTATGAACTGTGCGCTTCTCTTGCTTCCCATTTTTCAGAGATCAACAGAACCACTCCTTGTCTTAACGTAACCCCATCCGACCTTCCAACTACGGCGGCTGAACAGGTTTTCGTTTGTCGAAAAGCTGTGGGCCACTTTTTTCTTTCCCCAATGACCGCGGCTGCTTGGATTGTCGCCGTTATTCGTAGTGGTGGACCGGCTGCCAAGGATGCCGTTGAACTGCTATTTGACCCTTTGCTGATGAACTATGGTGGAGCCTTAAAGAATTGGCTCGAAGAGCTACTGACGGACGATTTGCCGGGAAATACCTTGATCGAAGGTACTCTAAAGCGCGCTCAAAAGGTTTGGGACAGCTTTGAGGCTGTTCGCGAGGTTGTCGAACTTCAACCTTCGTCGGCAAAACGAGCCCTTTTACGTTTCCAAGAGGAGGAAGAGGCGGAACAGGTACATAATTCCGCAAGGGAGAAATCCATTTTTGCTGATCTGTTCACGACGCAAACTTTGCTATACGGGGACCGATCAAGCTTCAGTATTGTGGACGGCGAAGGCAATCGACGCCCACAAACGGTGAATATGGCCGCGATGTCTGTTAGCAGCGAGTTACCAAAGGGGATATTCTTTGACCCTACTGGAACAGAGTGGACTCTGGAGGTCTTCAAGCAAGAGCAAAGGCCAAAAGAATGAAGCTACTCGTGCGTCAACATCTTCAAGGGATGAAGGAGCGGGGCGAACTTGATGTTCTGCTGCCTCAGCTGCTTAGCGAACTCGGGTATGAGGTAATCCATCATCCTCGCATAGGAGGGCGTCAAGCTGGCGTAGACGTTGCAGCTGTTGGTCCGGATCCGGACGCCGACGGCCAGAAATCTCTTCTTCTATTCGTAATTAAATCTGGCGATGTAGGCCGGGCGGATTGGAACGGCTCTCTTCAGGCAATTTTGCCATCCCTCGATGAAGTCATTTATGACTATATTCCCAATCGAGTTTCACAACAATACAGTCAGCTACCAATAGCTGTGTGTGTCTGTATGGGAGGAGAAATCCAAGAAGGGATACGCTCTGCTTGGAGAGGCTTTCAAGAGCTTAGAACCACCGAAAAGCTCCAGTTCCGAGAGTGGAATGGCGACAGACTGGCAAACCTAATTCTTTCTGGCATCTTGAAACAGGAATTACTCGACCCAAGCCACAGATTACATTTCCAAAAGGCGATAGCCCTAGTTAGCGAACCTGAAGAAGCATATCTGAACTTCCGAGCGCTTCTCGACGCCCTCACCCATGATCTCGATTCTGGAAAAGCAGGTACAACGCGTTTGCGGCAGGTGCTGATTTGTCTGTGGATACTTGTGGGAAATGGTCTCGACTCCGAGAACCTCGAGGCTCCCTATCGCGCCTGCGAGCTGGCATTGCTTCATGCTTGGGATGCATTTCGGAATTGCCCGGAAAGCCGAAAAAGGCGCCGCGCAGAGCGAAGCGAAATTTTAGATCAAATCCTCTCGCTCCACCTCACAGTCAGCCAGAAGTTTTTCGTTGAAAAGGTCGGCCCACATGCTTCCAGCATGTACGCTCTGTCTGCTGCCGTTAGGTCGCGATCAGCGCTAGACATCAATCTTTCGGTATTTGATATGCTTGGGCGCATTGTCTTGCTTGGCCATTGGCACCATGCAATTGGGTGCCGTTCTGATGGCGACGAACAGACGGCCCATCTGGCAAAGCGTGATGAGGCGCTCAATCTCGCTATCTCTACGATCAACAATAACCCAACTCTTCTGTCGCCAACTCGCGATGATCATCATATTGAAATCGGTATGCTCATGCTTCTAGCGCAAGCGTGCGGAAGGTTAGAGAGCGTCGACGGCTACTTGCGGGAGGTTGCTACGCGTATGGCTTATCGATACGTGCGCCGGTCTCATTGGGTGACTTGCTTGCAGGACTATCGACGATTAGCCTGTCATCCACTGGATCGCAGCGACGCGTACTTCCAGCGTTCAACTATAGGGAGCGTCCTTGTGCCCTTTGTTCTTGTTGGCCTTGAGCGGCTGGGAGCGGAAGAAGATTTGGCGGAATTCCAAAGTGTTGTCGATGCAGAATTGGATCATACGACGCAGCAAGTTTGGGTTCCGCATGAAAACTCAGAGGACGCTCTCTGGCGGCAAGGACTGAGCATTGGCACCGGAGTCCCGGTGCCGGCACTAGGCAATACAGAGAAAAGCATATCCTTGTCGGTGGAGGTTCAAGAAATCGCTGACGAACACGAAGCGTTATTGAACTTCGATGCAATTAAACTTGGAATGCTACCGCTGTTTCTCTTGGCGTGTAGACATCACCGCATTCCGCTGCCACCGCACCTGTGGTTTGGCTCGGCCGACAGAGAAAGTTGAAATGATGGTCAAGATTAATTGAAAGCGGTGTGAATGCATGCTTTCCGTCCATTTCTTTACTCGCCGCCAGTCAGCTTCCGTCACCGTAGTCTTGAAATCGTGGTATGAGCCACACCCAAGTCCCGCGCTATGGCGCGGCAAGTATCACCATCTGCCATGCGATCACGGGCAAGTTGACGCTGATGGTTTGTGAGCTTCGGCTTGCGTCCAAACTTGGTTCCGTTTGCGATTGCGATCTGGCGGCCTTCATTGGCGCGTCGGGTGATACGTTCTCGCTCGTCCTCAGCCAAAGCTGAAAGAAAGGCCAGAATACCCTTGCCCATCGGGGTCGTTAGGTCGAGCCACGGTTTGTCCAAGACCTTGACGGTAGCTGATCTGTCCGCGACGCGCTGGATGATATTAATCCCATCCATCATCGATCTGGTCGCCCTGTCCCATTCAGCGATGACTAGAACATCCCCTGCCCCCAAAGCATCGATGGCACGTTCCAATTGAGGTCGGCCTTTGACTGTCCGGCCAGATGCTATTTCGCGAAAGATCTTATCCGCTTTGACCGTGTTCAAGGCGCCGATCTGGCGATCAAGGGATTGTCCCTGACTGGACACTCTGGCGTAACCGAAAAGCATAAAGATACCTTAGCTCATGCGGACCCATTGCGCACCTGATTTATGCACCAACCCTCAAGCCTAGTTTTCATGGCCGACCCAAGTTGGTGCAAATATCATGATTTTCGCGACAGCTCACTCGTTCGATCTGCGCCTATAGCAAGCGAGCCCCAAGTTCTGGGAATTGGAGGTTTGGACCGACTACTTTGCCCTTGTTATCCTATCGCTGCTGTTTCTTGATCCTTAAGCGTATCTGCCAGAAACTTTGCGAATGGCACGATATCTTCTCGGACGCTCGCGGCTTCCAGCGCAGTCATGTAGGCGGCGCGGTTTTCGACTTTTATCACCGTCCATGGTTGTCCTGCTGCAGCCAACATCACATTCATCAAGAACCGAGCCGTACGGCCGTTCCCATCTAAGAACGGATGTATGAATACAAAGATAAAATGACAGAGCACTACACGAACCGCAGGATTGGTTTCCGCCTGCAGAAGTTCGAAGAACACTGGCATACATTCGCGGACGGCCTCGACGCACATTGGCACATGCTGAGAACCCCGAATATAGACTGGCGCGTTTCGATAGCCCGCAAGCTGCGCCGCCTTCAATATGCCCGCCCCCACAGATGGCGTGAACAGCGCCCGGTACCATGCTGTCAGCTCACGCTCTGCGACGTCCCCAACATCTTCACCTTCAAGAACGGCGCGCACGCTTTCACGTACGCTTTGGAACGCCTCCCAATAGCCGCGTGCCGCAAGTGCATCTTTCATCGCAAGATCTTCTTTGTCACCGTCCGGGTTCCAACCTCCTGAGCGCACTTTCTCGATCAGTTCGGGTGAGACCCGATAGCCCTCGATGGACAGCGAATGATAGGCATCGGTCACATAGATTTCATCCATCGCGGTCAGATAGGCTTCGGCATCATTTGTGATCGGCTGAGCGGCAGGAAAATGCGCGATCACTGCTTCGCGCATGGCTTCCCACTTTAACCGGATGCGGTGCACATGCGGTGACGTTTCCCGCCCGGCATTGAGGACAGTCACGCTTTCCGCAAACGGATCGCTCATCCGCACATCATGTGACGCCGCTTTCATAGTTGAGACGATTTCGTCGGCAATTCTTGTCTTGCCAATACTTCGAAACGCCCCCGCCAATCGCCCTGCTGCACTGGTGTGCCCACCGTCCAAAAGTCGAGCCAAGAGGGCAGAAGCATCTGGTATAATCGCTAGGATCGTCCGCGCATCTGTCGCGTTCTGTTTGAAGAAATTTTCAGGTACGAGGATCAATGCCTCTTCTATTGAGAACAGGCGTAACCCATCTTTAACGACAAGCGCGTCTCCCCGCGCAAACGTCGCACGGGTCTCGAAGATGGAGGTCTTGTGTGGGAAGTCAGTTTTCATATTGCCCGCCTTCGGGGCTCGGACGAGCAGCTGCACCGGGACTGCCGTATCGCCTGCATGCAACTTCAGGGACTGCTCGGGTGACAACGACCAATCCTCACCAAATCGATCCGAGAGGTATTGGGCACAGAACCCCCAGAAGGAGGTGTACCAAGCGGTGCTTTCACCGACGCGTTCGTCAGGCCGGGACATGATGTACCAGCCTTTGATCACTTCTTTTATAAATCCAGCTTTCAGCAATCGTTCCCGATGGGTTCTGGTCAAATTGGTAGACCTAATAGCGATGACACCCTTTGACTGAAGGTCGCTGATAACCTCCAAGGACTCCGCCAATTTCTCCGCTGCACTTGCCATCTCACAAACCCTCCACCTGTTCGGTCGTTAGGGTTTGAAGCTGTAGTATGTTTAGGGTTTCATGTCGATCACTTTTTAGGTTTTTGAGTTGTGCAATCTTTAGGATATTAAACCCTATCAAGAAAAAAACGGCACCGTACATGTCATCATTGATGTACAGACCTACGTTTTCTGCGCTGTGCAAACACACGTAATCTCTGTCGATCATTACCGCGCTTACCCTGCTTCACCAAAGATACTATCAGATCGCATGCCTTGTGACCCAGCAGGCATTATTCATCAATGACGCCCACCCCGGCATCGTCCAACTGCTCCCGATCTGGCAGATCGCGCAGGCTTTGCAAATCAAACGCCACGAGGAACTTCTCCGTTGTCACGAAGGTGTAAGGCGCACCTCTGCGGGGACTGCGCGGCCCGGTAGCAATGAGATCCCGCGCATGCAGCCGCCCAATCAAATCACGGCTGATCTCTTTACCAAAAATGTCCTTCAGCCCATCGCGGGTAATCGGCTGATTGTAGGCCACAGCGGCCAAAACAGCGACGTCAAATTCGCGCAAATCCAAATCCTGTCCGCCCACATCCGCCGCGGCGCAGATCACATCGGCATAAGTCGCGCGCGTCCGCAGCATCCAGCCGCCCGACGCCTTCGCCACTTCATAGGGTCGGTCAGCCACATCCACGATGAGATCTTCAATCAACAGATCAACTGAAACCCCCTGCCCCACAACGCGCGCCAAGTCTTCGCGCGGTACCGGCGACGCACTCGCAAACATCACCGCCTCGATCCGGCGCATCCATTCGCGCCACCGCAGTTCAGGCGGCAGGTCATCTAACACGCGGTCGATATCTGCGTCAGGCCGATCCTTTGCCATCTCAGACCCCGTAAAGCCGGAACGTGTCGCGCCCGGTCAATTCCCGCACCACACCCAGATCCACCAACCGATCACACAACCGCCGCGCCGCGCGGTCGCTCATCAGATCAGCCAAAGCCACGGAAGCCGACAGGGCATCTTTCGAAAGGAATAGCGCAACTGCGTCCCCTGCCCCCTTCGCTCGCAGCTTTGGGATGACGGCGCGCAGGTGAGCTGCGCGACGGGTCAGATCCGCCGCGAGCGGAAGTGTTGCACCGATCGAAGAAACCAACGCATTATGACAGGCCAATTGCAGGTCCCTACCCTGTTTGCGCAGATCGCGCGATTTCAACCCGACCGCCAGAAGCGGCAGCACGTGCGTCCATCCCAAAGACTGGGCCAAGACGGCATCGGCAAGGATCAAAGCCGTGACCTCCTGACGCGGATGCGCCGATAAAACCGTTTCCAGAATAGTCCCGGCGCGCATGACCGGCCCACCCGACCCTGTATCCAGCCACATGGCAATCTGTTCAGCGGTTACGGAAGGCAAAGCGCGCTGCAGCGCCTTCACCGAGATGGGTCGCGCGGACGCTCGCTGCCATTGCTGATAGATTGCCCCCGCTGGACCTGGCTGATCGCCCGGCCTCAGTAGATGAACCTCATCGCGCAGATCCCCTGCCCTTTCGGGTCGGCCTAACAGACGCATGCACGCCTCTGACGCAGTCAGGCTCAACCTATCGCACAACAAGGCGCGGGGGACGTCGTCATACCCCACCACAAAATGCAGCGTGGCCAGCGCCGCCCCTGACAAAAACGTCACATCTTCAAGGGTTTCCGCACGCGCTGAGGTGACCCACGACGGTATCCGGGGTAGTGTATCGAGGGCGTTAGCAAGGTCTGGTTGGGCAAACTTCATGTCGCAAGCCTATCGCAGCGCGGCGTTTTAATCCAGATAATAGCGCTCAAACCGCCCCACCTTACAGCTCTTCCTTACGTCCAATAAGTTTGCATTATCGGACGTAAAAAGATATGCTGAGCGATATGTTTAAAAACACCGAAAAATCAAGCTCAGAGCCAGCAAACGCATCCTCGCCCAACGAAGACGACGCCAGGGAGCCGCACGGCGGGCGCGGCCCTGAGTCTCTCACCCTTCCTGACCTTGTGGCTGGTTCCGGCACGCTTGATCGGCTGGTCGAGACTGCGCGCGATTACGCAAAACAAGCAGCCTCGGAGAACACGCTGAAGGCCTATGCGAAAGACTGGGCGCATTTTACGCGCTGGTGCCGGATGAAAGGTGCGGAGCCGATGCCACCGTCCCCAGAGATGATCGGCCTTTATCTGGTAGACCTCGCCGCTCCAACCAATGGCTCCCCTGCCCTTTCAGTTTCGACGATCGACCGCAAACTATCTGGCCTTGCTTGGAACTATGCGCAACGCGGTTTCACCCTCGATCGCAAGAACCGACACATCGCCACGGTACTGGCCGGAATAAAACGGAAGCATGCGCGCCCCCCGGTGCAGAAAGAGGCGATCCTACCGGAAGACATCCTGGCCATGGTGGCCACCCTACCTTTTGATCTGCGGGGGTTGCGCGACCGGGCGATCCTACTTCTGGGGTACGCGGGTGGTCTGCGCCGCTCCGAAATCGTCAGTCTTGACGTTGGTAAGGACGATACACCCGACAGTGGTGGCTGGATCGAGATCCTCGAGGATGGCGCCTTGCTCACGCTGAACGCCAAAACCGGCTGGCGTGAGGTCGAGATCGGCCGCGGATCGTCTAGCCAGACTTGCCCGGTGCACGCACTCGAACAATGGCTACACTTCGCCAAGATCGATTTCGGGCCAGTGTTTGTCCGCACGTCACGTGATGGGAAAAAAGCGCTAGATGCACGGTTGAACGACAAACACGTGGCCCGCCTGATTAAGCAAACCGTACAAGACGCGGGAATTCGAAGTGAGCTGCCAGAAAAAGAACGCCTTGCCCTGTTCTCTGGCCATTCATTGCGAGCAGGCCTTGCCAGCAGCGCTGACGTCGACGAGCGCTACGTTCAGAAACAGCTTGGTCACGCCTCTGCTGAAATGACACGGCGGTATCAGCGTCGTCGCGATCGGTTTCGTGTTAACCTGACAAAAGCCGCAGGGCTTTAGCTCTTAATTTCTGTTGTCTGTAAAAGCCGGGAATCCGCGCTCAGGGCCTCCAAGATGGAATTGAACGCATGCAGCACTTAGGAGACTTTCTCAGGAGACCCCAATTCCCACCTTTCTTTCTCATGTACTAAGACGCGAGCACCCCACCCATTTTTTGCTATGACCACCCAAACCGCACGAATGATTTAGCCCCAACTTCGTATTCTGAGCACTACCACGACTCTAAACAATGTCGAAGCAGCGCGCGGAAAAGTGGAGAAATCAGCCAAACACGCACGAAGTTTACAGCTGTAAACTCATCCACTACGCTGCACCATGTTGCGGGTGGAAGCGCATTAGACACTAAATAGGCAAAAAAGCATTGACTTAAGCTCGTGAATCGCAGCTTTTATCCCCAAGTGGCGCGAAAAAAGCCATATTGAGCAATTTGGGGCAACCACATGATTCCTGTGACACCGATCGTTACCAACCGACCCTCGGAACTGGCAACTGATATTTCAGAGCGCCTCACTACGGCGATCCGCGAACATCTATTGTCGGCCTTCGCACCTGACAACACGAAATCCTTACGCCTGTTCAACGCTCCCGAGGCCGCTGAACTCTTGGGTGTATCGGGTCAATTCATGCGCAAAGTGCACGGTGAAGGCACCCTACCCGAACCTCAAGAGATCCGCGCTGGACGTCGCTACTATACCGCGCGCGACATTTGGAACGCCCGCCAAATCCTCGAACAAACCTCCCGCAAAAAGGGCCGGTATCTTCCCGGCCGGAGGGATGGAGATAAGCTTCAAATCTGGCAGTTGATGAACTTCAAGGGCGGCTCGAGTAAGAGTACCACGACGATCCACTTGGCCCATTTCCTCGCACTGCAAGGCTACAAGGTGTTGGCTGTCGATCTAGACCCCCAAGGCTCACTGACATCCATGTGCGGCATCAGCCCAGAGATCGAATTTGACGGACTAACTGTCTATGATGCCATTAGGTACGACGATCCCGTGCCCTTTGCCGACACAATCGTCGAAACCTATTTTCCGGGGCTGTCTCTCGCCCCTTCCCGCCTCCTCCTGTCAGAGTTTGAGACGGAATCAGCAGTAAACTCGAGCCCTGATCAGCCGTTTTTCACACGAATAAGAAGTGCGCTCTCTCAAGTCGAAGACCAGTATGATGTCGTCTTAATGGACAGCCCGCCTCAGCTTGGTTTCCTGACGATTTCTGGCATGGCGGCAGCGACCTCTTTGATTGTACCCCTCACGCCATCCATGCTCGACGTCTCCTCAACCGCACAGTTCTTAGAACTGGCGGGTGCTTATATGGGCGTCATCGAAGAAGCAGGCGCGGAATTGCAATACGATCACTTTAAGTTCCTGATCACACGCGATGAGCCAACAGACGTCCCATCACAACAGCTCACGTCCTTTATGCGCGCGCTCTTTCAAGATCGCGTCATGGGCGCGACCGCCCTCAAAAGCACTGCGATCAGCGACGCGACCATGCTCAAACAATCGATCTACGAGGTCGTAAAATCAGAGATGACCCGCGCAACCTATGATCGCGCGAAAAACTCAATGGATGCGATCGGCAAAGAGGTTGAAGCAATGATCCACCAATCATGGGGGCGTAGCTAATGGCCCGTAAATCCCTTCAAGGTCTCTCCGGCATCGCCAAGACGATTGCAGATTCCGGTCCACGCACCTCTGAGCGCAAACCAAATACCAGCGCTCCCGCACTTGGTGCTCTACAAGGCTCTCTATCCGCCATCCGCGAGATTGATCCAAAGCTGATTGATGAATGGGGTCCGAAAGACCGTCTTGACGGGTTTACAGCTGTAAACTCGGATGAAGAGGGGGACGGGTTCGAAGCCCTCAAGTCCAGCATCGAAGAGGGAGGCCAACAGGTCCCCATCCTTGTGCGCCGCTCGAGTAGCGACGGGCGATACGAGGTCATTTATGGCCGCCGCCGCCTCAAGGTTTGTCGTGAGTTGGGACTGAAGGTTCGCGCCAATGTCGAAGACCTTGATGACGCTTCAGCCTTACTTGCCAAAGGCCTCGAGAATGCTGCACGCCGCAATCTGTCGTTTTATGAAAAAGCGCGCTTCGCAGCCGTTATTCAGGCTGCAGGGCACAACACAAAGACAGTGCGGCAAGTCTTGAGCTTGTCAGCGCCCGGATTGTCCCACCTCACCAAAGTCACTGAGAATGTTCCAGAGGATGTCGGCGACGCCATCGGCGCTGCCCAAAAGTCAGGCCGTCCGAAGTGGACGGCGCTTGCAGACGCCTTCATCGCGAAGAAGGTTACCGCAAGCGCCGCATTTGCAATTCTCTCGAAACTGGATCCTGATCACTCATCAGATGATCGCTTGGAGCGGCTCTTAGCGGAGATCTCCCGACGGGGTGCACGCCCAAAAGAGGGCGGGGCGGTCACGCCCGCACCAGGCGTTACGATCAAATCTAGCAATTCTTCCGTCACCCTTGCCGTTAAAAAGACTGGCAAGGATGCCGCCTTCGGGGCATGGCTCGACCGCCATCTCGAAGAGATCATCACCAAATCCTATAAGGAGTTTACAGCTGTAAACTCGCAGGATGACACCCGAGGCCAAAGCAGAAAGGAGGACGGCGAATAGAAAACCCCCGAAGCCGGAGCTTCGAGGGCTGCAGCGCGTAAGCGCCGTTAGACTAGACACCTAAACGGTAGCAGTCCCCGAATCATCGAACAAGAAAAAACGCTTCCGAGCGCATGGGAATTTTTTGTCTGCCGACAAAATCATGAAAACAATGACAGGACTGGCTCCAAATGGAGCCCACTCGCCAAGTTATTCGGCGGGGCAGCAAGATATTGCCCCCTCCAAGTGGTCACTCTTGCAGGTAATCGAAGACATCCGAGAACCTTTGGGGCTCAAAGGCACCTCAATTTCCCTCCTGCGTGCGATGATCTCCTTCATCAAGGGCGATCATATTTCTGCCGCACAAGATGACGGGCATATCTGCTTTGCATCCAACGTTGCCTTGGCAAAGCGGACCCATGTTAGTGTTCAAACCGTAGAACGGCACATCACCAAACTCGTCACTCTCGGCCTCCTGTCGCGCCGCTCCAGCGCCAACGGCAAAAGATGGGCTCGACGGGACACAAGTGGCCGTATAGTGCTCGCCACAGGACTTTCTTTGATGCCGCTATCAACGCGATTTTCTGAATTTATTCAAATAAATCAAACGCATAAAGAACGCGTAGCTAATCTATCGATCTTACGAGACAAGTGTGCAATCGCGCTGGCAAGCCTTAAAAGGTATCTCCCGGCCCGCCCAGATCTTGAAGCCTTCTTCAACACTGCTCGAAACCTCCTGCGCAGGCGTGCGACCGAGGAAGCGCTCACGACCTTGTTGAAGGATATTACGTCCGAAATTCAAGAAGTTACTCCCGATCAGACGGATAATTTGAGGGACACACACCCCAAAAATGAGGGGCACAAAGAACCTCATTTGAATCAGTCAGTTAAAGAAGAAGATTCATTTAGGACTGAAGTTGGGCCAGATCAAATGGAGCGCGCATATCCGCGACTTTGCGCAGAACTAAGAACAGCACATAATCAAGCCGACTGTGAACGTAGAATGAGCGATATCGCAAATAATCTCGATTTGGGTGACCTTTGGTTCGATATTAAGAAACTCGGTCCAGCAAAGACGTTTATGGCACTGGGGTACATTTTAGAACGCATAGAAAGCATAGAGAAACCTCGGGGGTATGCTTTCCATCTGCTGCAAGGACTTACCAACGGTTCTATTGCATGGGAGACATTGCTAAAAATCCAAAAGAGGAAGGCAGTGCCTATAGGGGTAATCAGGTACTGATTTTCATGGTGATGCTGCCGGAAAGTGAAAGTTTCCTTCTTGTTTTGGGACTGTCTGAAGGAACCCTTGTGGGGTGTTCCTGACGGGTCTGGACCGGATTCCGGTCTGTCTGTCCTGACAAGGAACCTCCCATGCAAACAGAAGTATTGCGCGTCCTGCGCGCAGAGGCACGGTCGTGGTGGCGACACCGAGAGCTAAGAAGAACTGGAGACCTTGATGCGGCGCATCGGCTGGAACGCCAAACAATCAGCCGCGACATCGGATATCTCCGTGCGGCCCTCAACAACCCCAATGCCTATGTCAGCTGCGGCGGGGGAGGGACCATCCTTCACCTCGGCCTGACAACAGTCTCGCTCTATGCCCCCGTTGAACGCTTCCCGATCGCCAGCTTGGCTGTCCGGCTTGGAACGCCTCTGATCGACTGCCGCCCTGTCCGCAACATGATCGCCTTCGCAAACCTGCCGAAGGTCACAATGAACGGCCATATCGATCCAGAACCTTGGACGGCCTCAAGCCGTATTTCGCTCCTGACATATATCGACGCTGCCGAACGCCTTAGCGCTCGTATTGTCAACGATCCGCGCATCAATTCCGCGACCTAACCCAACCTTCCAAATCAACCCCAACTGAAAGGAGGCCAGCCATGGCCCGTTCCCGCACGTCCAAATTCGACGCATCAGACGCCATCACCAATGAATTGATCCGCATTATCGAACGTGGTGTTCTCCCCTGGCGCAAACCGTGGACCGCTGGTGGCAGCGCACGTCCCTTGCGCCACAACAGTGAGCCCTATCAAGGCGTGAACAACTTTCTGCTCACTATGCGCACGGTGATGGCAGGGTATACCTCTCCGTTCTGGATGACCGTGCCGCAGGCAAACACTCTTGGAGCAAAGATCCGAAAGGGCGAACGCTCATCTGTTGTTGTATACTATGGCCAAAGTCGAACGCAGTCGGATGATGATCAAGACACCAATGATGGAGACACCGAAGAAGCGCGCGTGTTTCGGTTCCAAAAATCATACCGCGTGTTCAATGCAGATCAAATTGAGGGCTTGCCGGATGCTTTCCACTCGGATGCCTGTCCGGTCCCCAATCATACGCCGTCCGCGCCAATCGAGCATATGCAGACGTTCTTTGATGCCATCGATATTACGACGGTCTTTGGTGGAATCGAGGCACGCTATAATCCGCCCGTCGACAAGGTGTTCATGCCAAGCATCGAGCGCTTCAAGGACCCCCTGAACTTTTACGGGGTCTGGGCGCATGAGCTTGCCCATGCCACCAAGGCGCCCCATCGCCTGCACCGAGACTACGGTCTCAGCCGGTTTGGCAACACAGCCTATTCCCGCGAAGAGATCGTGGCTGAACTGACGTCCTGCTTTTTGGGGCAGGAGCTTGGGTTCACCGCGCATACGCTAGAGCTGAACGCGTCGTATTTGTACCACTGGTTGCGTGTCCTGCGCTCGGACAAAACCGCGATCTTCAAACATGCGGCGGACGCGCAGAAGGCCTGTGATTATCTGATCGCGCGGTCGGAGGCGGGCAGGGCAGGGGCCGCCGATCAGGCAGCTTGAGAGGTCTGGTGCTGCCGCTGCCTGCGGGTCTCAAAGAGTGAAAGCAAGCTTTTGGTTTTGTGTTTTCAATTTCCTAGAAAGGACAAGCCCATGACCACCTCCGCACGCCCTCAAACCGAAGGCCCCGACATCACAGCAATCGCGGCGCAGAATGATGCCTTCCGCAAACTCGCCTGCCTTGGCATCGCACCGGATCAACCTATTGCTGGCCGCATGCATGTGACCCGATCACTTGCTGAGGCCGAGGATGGCTTCATGGCTGAGGCGATCAAAGCAACAGGTGAGTTCGACGTCTTTGAACCCGAGAATGATCCAGACGGATGCCACGACTTTGGTGCCGTGGATATTCGGGGGCAAAAGGTCTTCTGGAAGATCGATCTTTATGAGGCGGATAGCGATTTCCGCTACGGCGCTGAGACCCCTGACAATCCCGCAACCACCGTGCGCGTACTCACCATCATGATGTCATCCGACTGGTAGATACCGTAATGGGGCTGGCTCCGATCTCCACGGTTTCGCTTGTCGTGACCGCAGAGGTGAGGTGTCTTTGCCCTGGACACACGGATTTTGCATACGAAGTATTGCGACGAAGCGTGCCCAAATCTGAGAATATTTAGAAGGGACAAGGAAATGGAGTTATTTATTGGTTTGGACGTATCTCTAGCAAATACGGCGGTCTGCGTTCTGAATTCACACGGAATAGAAGTTAATGAGGTGACGGTTGCGAGCGAGCCTGAGGCGCTGGTCGAGTTTATGCGCGGCCTTTCTGGCAGAGTGGCTGCTGTGGGTTTGGAGGCTGGGCCACTTTCGCAATGGCTACATGGGCATTTGACAGAGGCGGGTTTCGAGACCGTGCTGATGGAGACGCGCCAAGTCAAAGGTGCCCTGAAAGCCATGCCGATCAAGACCGATCGCCGGGATGCAGCCGGTATTGCGAGGCTTCTCCAGATGGGGTGGTTTCGACCGGTACATTGTAAGTCTGTATCCGCGCAGGAAATGCGAGCAGTATTGACGGCGCGTAAATCGATCCAGCAGGCCTGCGTCAATCTCGAGTTGTCCATACGCGGGATCCTGCGTAATTTTGGCCTGAAGATTGGCAAGGTTTCCAGAGGGAACTTTGAATTTCGTGTTGGCGAATTGGTTGAAGGTAATTCAATGCTGAAAGCCGCCGCAGATCCGATACTCAGAGTTCGCGCAGTATTGCGAAGCGAGTTGGCAGCCCTCGATAAACTGACCCGCGACCGTGCCAAGGCCGACTCAGTCTGCCAATTGATGATGACTATGCCGGGCGTCGGAGCAGTAGTAGCGCTCACGGTCAAAGCAGCCATCGACGATCCAGAGCGCTTTCGTTCGTCTAAGGACGTGGTACCGTGGGTTGGTTTGACGCCCCGACGCACGCAGTCGGGCGAGCGCGACATTATTGGACAAATCACCCGGGCAGGAGATACCAGCCTTCGCACAGCTCTCGTTCAGGCCGCGACGATCATGTTAAATCGTGGACGACCCAATTGGCTGACTGCGTGGGCAGTTCGCGTGGCGCAGCGTCGGGGCAAAAGGCGCGCGACGGTTGGGTTGGCGCGTCGCATAGGCGTGGTCCTTCACAGGATGTGGTTGGACAGTACGGAGTTTCGTTTCGCTCGCAAACCGAACATGTCCCCTGGTGTCGCATAGGCGTAAATATCCAATTGGTTTTGCAGCCTAAAAACAGGAGTTAGCCGCGCTTGATAGTTCGGCTTACCGAGGTCCCTCGCAGGGACGCTGTTCCCGATGATGCCGACCCCTGCCCAGTACCGAAAACATGTTTCGAGTACGTCTGGTAGATGGGCACGCGGGAATTGCAATTGGACAAGTATAGTGTGGCGGCCCTTGCGCCGACTACGGACAGAAGCATTATCCCTGCGACGGAACCCATTTCGGCAAGCCACAAACCCAAGCTGCAACTGATTTTTGGTCGCCACGGTTGAGCCCTAAGGGCTAGTGACCGTTGGATTTCATATGCCGATATGTACCGATTTCTTCCGTCTAACCATCGAGCGCAGTGGTTGGTGTTGTATTCGTTTGCCTTTTCGAGACTTGACTCGATGCCCCATTACAGAAGGGCAGGGGGCCTAACCTCGCAAATGAAGCACAATCTGAAGGCCCGCTGACCCCTCCAAAGGGAAAGCGGGCCTTTTTTCTGTGTGATCCTCAAATTCGGGGATTGGTCAGGCCGTTCCGAATGTTCGGTGCGGCGCAAACATCTCAACAAGGACATCACATGACACATGCTCTCAAATCTATCTCGGTCGCCATCGGTGATCTCACATCTCATCCAGCCAACGTTCGCAGCAATTCACCCGAAACCTACGAGTCCGAGGCGATCGCTTACCTCACCGCCAGCATCGGCGTTCTGGGCATCATCCAACCGCTGCTGGTTCAAAAGATTGATGGCAAGTACGGTGTATTGGCCGGCGGTCGGCGCCGGGCAGCCCTGAATGAGCTGGTCGCTGACAAAACGGCCAAGGGCTTCACCAACAAAACCAAGGTCGAATGCCGCTTGGTGCCGGATGACTGCGATGTGACCACGGCCCTATCGCTGGCAGAGAACATCACCCAAGCCCCGATGAACGCCATCGACGAGTTCGAGGCGTTTGCCCGCATGATGGAGGTCGATGGGCAGTCACCTGAGACAATTGCCAAGACGTTCGGCACCACAGTCGCCGCCGTAAAAGGTCGCCTGCGCTATGGCCTCATCCATCCCGACATCCGCGCAGCCGCGCGCGCCAAGACGATCACCCTCGATACCATGAAGGCCTTTGCGGACCACCCGAGCCAGGCCGTGCAGCTTGAGGTGTACGAGGCTCTAACAAGCGATGACAGCTATGTGCAGGCCTACACGGTGCGTCAGGCGCTCAAGACCCGCGGTGTGCAGGTCAGTGACGATATCGGGGCGTTCGTGCGCGAGGACTATGAGGCCCGGGGTGGTCCCATCGCTGCTGATCTCCTCGAGGAGCATTCGGTGCTGGAAGACATCGCACTGGTCGAAACCATCATGGTCGAAAAACTCACCGCCGCCGCCGAAGAGGCACGGGCTGATCTGGGGTTTGCGTGGGCCGAGGCATTGGTGCGCTACGACTATGCGACGATGGCAGAATACGGTCGCGTCTATCCCGGCCCGATCGAGCCTGATGCTGCAGGCCAAAAGCGTGTCGATGCGATCACCGAGGAGCTCGAGAAACTGCAGATTGAGATGGAGGATGAGAGCCTAGAGACGGATGCCTACAATGCCCTCTACGACCGCGTGGATGCGCTCGAGGAAGAGGCGCGGGATCTGCAGGAGGCCTACAGTGCCGAAGATCTTGAGCAGGGTGGTGTCATCGCATCCTGGTCAAACAGCAAGATCACGCTGCATGTCGGTCTGGTACGGCCAGAGGACAAGCCTGAGGCGCCGGCGCAGACGACCAGCGCCGGCGGCACGTCCGGCGGCACAGAAGGGCAGGGCGCAGACGCAATCGTCTACCCAGCCTCGCTGACCCAAGACCTCAAGACCGAACGGGCAATGGCGCTCGGCGCTGCCATGACCCTGCATCCGGAGGCCACGCTTGATCTCACATTGTTCAAGCTGGTCACGGACGTGCTTGGCACCATGAGCGCAACTCACGGCATCAAGGTCGAGGCCCGCAAGGAATACCGTAGCCACGCCAAGATGGACGAGATCGATAGCACATCGCTGGAACAGGTGGCCGAGGCGCATGACGCGCTCGATCTGTCCTGGGCGGATGAGGCGAAGTCTCCGGCAGATCAGTTTGCGTCGTTCCGTGCCCTTGAGGCGGGCGAGAAGGCCAAACTGGTTGCCTATGCCACGGCCAGCACGACGCAATCCTGCTTTGCCCGCAGCGTTCAGAGAGACAGCCTGATGCATGACTTCGAGATCGAGGTCATGCCTGACATTCGCGCGCATTGGACGCCGAACGCGGCGCTGTTCAACCGGTTCAAGAAGGCGTGGCTGCTCAAAATCCTTGGTGAAGAGCTCGGCCTTGCTCAGGAGGCGGTGACACTGGCCTCCATGAGCAAGAAGGAGATCGTCGCCTTTTGTGACAAGCTCTTCGCCGAGCCCTTTGCGACCCTGACAGAGGCGCAGCAGCGGGCGGTTGCGGCGTGGTGCCCGCCGATGATGCAAACGACCGGGGGCGCCAGCTTGGTTGTCGATGCGCAGGAAGACGCCGCTCAAACCGAGACCGTTCAAGCGAAAGCTGCCTGATCCATTGAGGCGACCCGCGCTTGGAAACACCAGGCGCGGGTCAGATCCTGACATTCCCTTGCAACACCAAGAAAGACATCCCCATGGCTATTCTCAAGTTCTCCGCGTCCGCTGTCGCGGCGCAAATCGCGCACGCGCGCTCTTGTTCAACCTTCCTGCCCAATTGGAACGGGCCAGTCGACAGGCCCGCCCTGATCCTCATCGTTGGGAACGGGGTGCATCTGCGCTCCAACGGTATTGACGGCTCTACCACCCGTATTGTCACCACCGAGCAGTCCGATCCCAGCTTTGCCTTTGCGAACGGCATCAATCCGTTTCGGGACAGCGATTGGATGGCACAGCGTCAAATGGCGTTCCGCGATTTGACCGGACAGTTCTACACCGACATTTTGGACGATGTGCAAACACTCATTGATCGCGGGCAGGGGGCCATTCGGTTGGCAACCGACGGACATTCCATCCGCGTCTTCGTGCGTCGCGCCTCAGACTTCCTGATTGGTGGCACCTATGAGGTTCCGTCGGGCTTGGGTGGCACATTCCGAGTTGTCCTGAAGGACGCCTGCGACACCTTCGCAATCGTTCAGAACTGCGGCAACTGTGAGGACTTCGACGCCATGCAACCCTACCGCGTACCGCTCGATGCACTCATGGAGCTCGAAGACCGGAGGGCAGCATAGTGGGCTGGCTGTTTTACACCGACCGGCGGGTTCAGACCTACGCCGATGAGAAAGCAGAGATCACGCGTCTCTGCACCTTCGAGACAGATACGCGCCGCACGACACTGGTCAAAGCCAGTAAGGTTGGCTCGACGTGGTATGCGGCAGCAAAAGTTGAGAGCCTTTATGCGGCGCCTTTGGAGGATCGAACATATGTGATCGACAAAGATGGGTCGTTCACCTTTGGTGCAGTGTTCCTGACGCGCATTGACGACGGGTGTTGGGGCTACAAGGACATGGAGGAAAGCGCTGGCCCCTGTGAATCCCGCGCGCCGCTGAGCATTCTCAATCTGTTGTCCGAGTTGAAAGACCCCGACAGCTATGCCCACGCCTGGCGGCAGCGGTGTCGGGACTGGGCCGCGATCCCTGACTACGCAGAGGGCGACAAGATCAAGCTCGCATCCCCTGTGACCCTCAGCGATGGCAGTACCTGTCAGAGCGTCACAGCAACCCATTACAGGCGTGGCCGTCAAAAACGGCGCTGCTACCGCATCGAGGAAACCGGCAGCCTAGTGCGGCTTTCAAAGGCGTCTCTGGCGGGATCGACCCTTATCAGTCGCGAAATCGCTGAGGGCAGTGCGGTGTTGGCGGAGTTTTTTGCGGGGCGAAGCTCTTAGAGTGGAACTTTCCACTATCTTGATTGCGTATCTCATTTGAGATACAACAGCAACCAAAGGAGATTCATATGCCCGCTCAAACATCTATGATCCATGTCCGTGTTGATGATCAGCTTAAAGCGCAGGCCTTGGATGCGCTCTCGGGCGTCGGCCTGACGCTCTCGGATGCCGTACGCATCCTTTTGACGCGCGTGGCCGCAGAGGGCGGGTTGCCAGCGGGACTGACCGCAGATCCAGACGCCTATGACGCATGGTTCCGTTCCAAAGTGCAGGAAGCATTGGACGACTCAAAGCCGACAACTCCGCAGGCTCAGGCAATGCAAGACGCTCAGGCGCTGATTGATAAGAAGCGTCGTGCCTGATCTCGAATGGAAGGCCACGGCAATCGCAGATCTACTTGCGATTATCGACTACATCTCTGACGACAATCCAGATGCGGCCCAAGCTCTCAAGGACGAAATCGAGGTTAAGACATCACGATTGCCAGAGCACCCCCAGATGTACCGCGTGGGACGTGTTGACGGCACCCGTGAAATGGTTGTGCGTCCAAATTACATCGTGATTTATGCTGACGACCCAAGTTCCATAGTGATCTTGCGAGTGCTGCACGCAGCTCAGCAGTGGCCATAGGTAGGCCTGTTTCAAAGCCATTCAGATAATAAAAGCCCTCTCGGCACTCATAAAGTGCAAAGGGGGCTTTTTGTCCTGTGAACCTCAAACCGGATCACAAAGGACAGAAATCATGGCCCATCCCAACCAGAAGTACCCCACCCAAACTCCATCCATTGCGCAACTCAAAATAACCCTGTCGCTGATCGCCGCCGAGATCGCGCGCGGTCCTCTGCGCAGCTCCTCTCTCTCAAAGATCATTCGCGACACCTTTGGCGGTAGCGATGCCAGCGGTGCATGGAACTGGCGTATGGCCTACGACATGATGCAGGCTGCTGCTGTTCAAACACTTTTCTTGGACGCGAGCGGGTCAGACCTCCTTGGTGCTGCCAAGAACCTCGCGATGCAGCTCTTGACAGAAACACGGCGTTCCGAGCAACAGATCCGCCTGCAGCAGTTCTCGACCCCGCTTCCCTACGCGGCTCTCGCCGTGCGCGCGGCGGCGATCCGTAACGGTGAGACTGTGCTGGAACCATCTGCGGGAACAGGCTCGCTGGCGGGCTTTGCCAAGCGGGCAGGGGCCAAGCTCATTCTCAACGATATCGATCCGTTTCGCCAGCGGCTGCTTGATGTGATGTTTGACGCGCAGGCGAGCGGACATAATGCCGAGCACATCGATGATCTGCTGACATCAACAACAGCACCCAGCGTTATCGTGATGAACCCGCCGTTTGCATCCTCGGTCGATCGCTCCCGCGATAAGCATATCGCTGCCAAGCATCTCATCGGGGCCGCGAAACGATTGGCCTCTGGCGGGCGTCTTGTTGCGATCATGCCGATGGGCTTCACCCCCGAGCGGGATGCTGCACATTGGACCCGCGCGACGAGCATTCTCTCGCCGCGGCTGGCCCTGACCATCCCCGGCCATGTCTATCGCAAGCTCGGCACCAGCGTGGATACCCAACTAATGGTCTTTGACAAGGTCGATGAGGCCAGCGAGATGATCCGAACCTCCGTCGATGATCTCGATGCAGCGGTCAGTATCGTTGACCGGATCGCCAAGGCGCGTCCGATTGTGGCGTCTGTGACGGCGGCACGCTCATTGAATGTCGGGCGCCCTCTGATGGAACCCGCAGCTCACAAGGCGCGCAAGCTTGATGCGTCAAACGCATCTGCTGCCAAAACGCCAAAACACGCAGCAACACCGCTGTCGTTCACCACGCTCGAGACGCCGCGCGAAAACACCCCCATTTCCGAGATATACGCCCGCTATCGTCCGCAGCGGATCGAGATCGCTGGTGCACAGGAACACCCGACGCCGCTGGTTGAAAGCATTGCCATGGCGTCGGTCGCACCCCCCGTGCCGTCCTTGCAGGCCGCCGAGGGTCTGCGCCTGCCGAACCGCTTGATTACAGAGGGTCATCTCTCGGAAGCCCAGCTTGAAATCATCATCATGGCCAACGATGCCCACGCACGCGACTTGCCCGGCAAGTTCACCATCGATGATGACCAGACCAAGATGCTGCGCAGTGATGAGGAGGCGGCGGCCTGTGCATACCGCTTGGGATACTTTCTCGGGGATGGCACCGGCTGCGGTAAGGGCCGTGAGTGCGCAGGCCTTATTCTGGTCAATTGGCTGTCCGGGCGGCGCAAAGCCGTCTGGGTATCAAAATCCGCAACCCTGATTGAGGATGCAGTGCGCGACTGGACCGACCTCGGGGGCTCGCCTGCAGACATCCAGCCGCTCTCGAAATGGAAGCCCGACCAGCGTGTCACCATGGGCGATGGCATCCTGTTCGTGACCTACGCTACGCTGCGCTCCGCCGGTAAATGCGGCACCACGCGGCTGAACCAACTACTCGCGTGGATGGGTGACGACTTTGACGGTGTGCTCGCTTTTGACGAGGCCCATGCGATGCAAAATGCGGCTGGATCGGAACAGGGCAGGGGGGCAAAACCGTCCCAGCAGGGCCTTGCGGGTCTGCGCCTGCAATTGGCCGCTCCGCGCGCTCGTGTCTTCTATGTCTCGGCGACAGGGGCAACATCTGTCCACAACCTCGCCTATGCCTCCCGGCTCGGGCTCTGGGGCCAAGGGTTTGAGTATCCGTTCCCGAGCCGCGAGAGCTTTGTTTCAGCGATGGAAGCGGGAGGTGTGGCAGCGATGGAAGTTGTGGCCCGCGATCTCAAAACACTCGGGTTCTACACGGCGCGGGCGCTGAGCTTTGACGGGGTCGAATACGATGTGCTGGAACATGCACTGACGCCTGCCCAAACAGAAATCTATGACGCCTATGCGGGGGCGTTCCGAACGATCCACCACAACCTCGAGGTGGCGCTGACCGCGACAGGCGTCAATGATGCCTCGGGAGAGACAAATGCCTCGGCTGCAAAAGCCTCCGCCAAGTCGCGGTTCGAGAGTACAAAGCAGCGCTTCTTCAATCATCTGTTGATGGGCATGAAAGCCCCATCAATTGTCAGCGCCATTCAGCAGGATCTCTCCGACGGCTATGCCTGCGTTGTTCAAGTGGTCTCGACGGGCGAAAGCCTGTTAAAGCGCCGGTTGGAGGTGATGGATCCGGATGATGAGCTGGTCGAAGGCGCGCTGACGCCGCGCGACTACGTGCTCGGCTATCTCGAACAGGCCTTCCCTATCCACACCCAGAAGCTTGTGGAAATTGACGGTAATGTCGTCGCAGAACCGCTGCGGGATGAAACAGGGGCTTTGGTTGTTTCGCGCGAGGCATTGGCCTTACGTGATGAGGCGATGATGGACCTGATGGCGCTGGCCCCGATCCCCGCGGCACTGGATCAAATCCTCTGGGCGTTCGGGGATGAGGCCGTGGCAGAAGTCACGGGCCGGTCCATTCGCCCACTCAAATCCAGCGATGGCGCGCTCTTTATTGAAAAGCGCGCTGCGAGCAGCAATTCGTCCGAGACGCAGGCCTTTATGGATGGCGAGAAAAACATCCTGATCTTCTCGGATGCGGGTGGCACAGGACGATCCTATCATGCGGCACAAACGGCCAAAAACCAGAAGCGGCGTCGCCATTACTTGCTGGAACCCGGCTGGCGCGCGGATGCAGCTATTCAGGGACTTGGGCGCACGCATCGCTCTGCGCAGGTCAGCGCGCCGTTCTTCCGGGTCTGCACCTCGGATGTGCACGGTGAAAAACGCTTCACCTCAACAATCAGCAAACGTCTCGATCAGCTTGGTGCGCTCACCAAAGGCCAACGCGAGACTGGCTCGCAAGGCATGTTTCGCGAGGAGGACAATCTCGAAAGCCCCATCGCGCGCTCCGCGCTGCGGGGATATTACGCCGACCTTGCCGCGGGGCGAGCGGAGGCGATGGGTTATGAGGTCTTCACCGATTGGACGGCCTTGCGCCTGATCGACAAGGACGGCGTGTTGCTGGAAGAATTGCCGCCGATCCAACGGTTCCTCAATCGGGTGTTGGCGTTGCCGATCCATATGCAAAACGCGCTCTTTGCGGAGTTCATGCAGCGCATTGCTGATCAGACAGAGCGTGCACGGGATGCAGGTACGCTCGATCTTGGGGTGGAGACGCTGCGGGGCGAGACTATTAGGCAGGTTTCGGCGGAGGATCTCTGGACCTGCCCGCAATCCGGGGCTGTGACACGTATCATTGGATTGGAGGTGACGGATCCTGTTCACATTGCGCGCGCCGATGATGCCCTTCGCAATAACTTCGACAAAATCCCTATGGTCAATCGCGCATCGGGGCGGGTTGGGTTGATCTCAAAACGACCCATGCAGATGTATGACGAAGACATTGTCACCCTGATGCGCAAGGTTGTCCGGCCTACTGGAAAATCTTACCTCGAGGAAGGCAAGTTCGAAGCCTCGGCTTGGGAGGCTGTCGAGCAATCAGAGTTCATCCGGCTTTGGGACGAGGAGGCTGACAGCTTGCCCAAAACCACTACGACAAAGCTCTACCTGCTCACGGGTCTGTTGCTGCCGATCTGGAAGACCATCCCGACAAGCAACGAGCGTATCTATCGCGTCACGCCCGAAGGCCGTGCCAGCATGATAGGCCGCACGCTTAGCGAGGACGGGGCCGCAGCCCTTCGGGCGCGGTTTATGACAGGTACCCCTGAAACACCTCGTGAAATTCTGACAGCTGCCCTTGGCACGACAGCACCAGTCGATTTGGGGCGTGGCCTGACGCTCACGCGCCGCCGCGTTGCGGGCGATGTGCGCTTGGAGATTGGTGGAACGGATAAGGGTACGATTGAGGGTCTCAAGGCCCTCGGGTGTTTTACTGAAATCATCGCCTTCCAGCTGCGGGTGTTCGTGCCGCACGGTGAGGGTGTGGATACCGTGGCCATTCTGTCCCGCATTACGGGTGATAACGGCAGTACGCGCAACGCGGCCTGACCAGCGGGGCAAGTGCTCTGCATACCATGCAAAACCTCGGAAGCCAAAGCCCGCGCCAACGCGCGGTGCATTGGCTTCCTGCCCGAACAAAAAACATACTGGAGACCGATATGAACATAGAAGCTATCAAAGCCGCAGTGGATGCGGGTCAGGCCGTCCACTGGGCGAACACGGGCTACATTGTGCACAAAGACGCCCTCGGCCAATACCTGATTACTTATCGCCATGGGGGCAGCACCATCGGTCTGACGGATCAGTCGGGAACCCGCTTGAACGGGGATGAAGCGGAATTTTACGTTGTAGGTGCAAACAATGACCAGTCATAAAAACTGGATGTGCCAGTCGAAATTTTAGGAAGGACGGGGGAGCGCGTTCGGCGACGCAGGCTCTTCACAATGTAGCACAGCGGATTTGGAGACCGAGGGAGAAAGTTGAAAGCAGGCTTTCTGTTCTGTGATCCCATGAGGGGTCAACAAAGCAATCTCGGATGGTCTGGCAAGATGTCAGGTCCCGATAACCCAAGAAGGATAAGACCCATGTTCGCAGGAACCCTCACGAAAACCGCCGACACCGCAGCAGCTGTCTTCACCGGCACAATCCACAACACCAAGTTCGACATCGCAATCCAGCTGGAGACGCGCCCGAAGATGTCCGAGCGCAGCCCCGACTTCGACGTTACCGCCGTCAATAAATCCGGTCGCAAGGTGCGTATCGGCACGGCTTGGAACGAGACCGGAAATACCAGTGGTAATCCTTACATTTCGATGCAGATCGATGTTGGACTTGGCCCGTTCCGCGTTAATGCGGTGCAAACGCAGGAAGGGCGTAAAGCCAAGAGCGGTGAATTCGAGATCATCCCGTTGGTCTCAAACGGTACGATGAAATCCGGCTCAATCTCGGGCGAGCTGACGGCTATGGATGCTGACAACGCATTTGCGGGTTACATCGCCAACATGATGTTCGATTTGGACTTCATGCTCATCGAGAACGATTACAAGACCGAGGAAACCCATCCCGACTACCGGATCGAGGTCAGCTCGCCAAAAGGCAAAGCGATCCGTGTGGGTTCCGCCTGGATGGCGAAGAGCAACCGCACCGGCAACGACTACCTGTCGCTGCTGATCAACACGCCCGATGGCGATTTGCGGGTGAACGCTGTGCAGAACGAGGAACAACGTGGTGGCGACACTTTCTCGATCATTCCGTTTGTGGAGGCTGGTGATCGTGAGCAAGAAGCAGTTACCAGTCTGTCGCTCGTCGCCTGATCCATTGACTGAGAATTGTCATTCAGAGCAGGAAAATAAAGGCTGATATACAGCCACGTTAGGGGAACCGCGGCGACGCGGTTCCCCTAATGCTATGTAGTTCCATCAAAAGGCCCCTCTGGACACAGCGATTTGAACAAAGGGATGTTTGTTGCTGAAGGGCCAGGGCTAAAATGTGCTGCAGTTGCCAAGAGTCACGGTAGATTTTGGACTCCACCGCGCCTATCTTTGACCTATGCCCGAACCAACTGCTTCCAAACACGCTGCGATCGAACACATCTCACTTGAAGAATGCCGCACGATCTTAAGGTCGGCACATCGGAGCGGTGGCATCGGAATCGAGGAAGTTGTTCGGGTCATGGATTGTACTGCTCAACGAGCGGACCAGTTGCTCAGATCAATGGCCCTAGCTGGTTATCTAGAGCCTGCCGATGTGTGGAACCAAGTTTTCTTTTGGACGCTCACACCGAATGGCAATCGCCTGGCAATGGAAAGGAAACAAAAGAGGTTCGGGTCAGACAAACTTCAGGCCGCCATTCGAAAACTCGTTGCACGCGCAAAAAACATAAATTCTGATCCGGATCGACTGCAGCGCGTGACTCTAAAGCTGTTTGGGAGCGCACTCGCAGAGCGTGATGACTATGGCGATGTCGATGTATCGATTGCGTATCACAGACGTGATCTTGGTGAAGAAGAACGAGCAAGAATTGAAGAGCTGCTGGTTTCGAGACAAAGCGAACATGAACGTCAAACGATCCTAGGACAGATCATGGGTGCCGAAAAACAAGACATTCGCGAGATTAGGGGCATTCTCAAAAAGGGTTTGCCGCATGTTTCACTCATGAAGGACGACCCTATGGAGCTCGGCACACCGTTTCGGTGGCTTGTGGATCACGATATGGAAACCGACACATCTAGAAGTGTCAGTGAAGGCGTAGTGCGCCCCAACAAAGCTTCATTTTTCGAACGGGGCGAACCTGTTGTGTTGCCTGAAGCAACCATGGTTCAGGCACGCCATCGCGCAATATCTCCAGGCACAAAAGTCTCGACAAACGGTATCCTTCTTGGAGTTCAGGATGTTGCAAAGATCGAAGAGGCCATGTGGTCACCTTGGGTCAATCGAGACAGATCTTTTACACCCAATGACGTTCGTAGTGATCCAAAGGTCAAATTCGCCGGTTTTCAACATCTTTGCCCGGTGTGGAAAGAACCGGTCGGTGGGATCTTGATGCTAAAAAAAGCGCTTGAATGGTGTGATGCTAACAAGGTCTGGTTACGCGAACTGTTCCCTGTTGTGTCAATCCACCGTGGTGACCGAAGTAATATCATCCGCCTGGGCCGTGTGGGAGAGTTGATCTACTTTAAGGTTGGTCCGACGACTCAAGATGGCAGCCTTATGCCCATCAATCGCAGTCGCGTTTCGAAGATTGATCTGGCCGGGTCCTACGCCGTCGCCCGAGCATTGATAAAAATGTACACCGAAGCTCGATGCTTGAAGGCTCCATCATTTTCAGCAGAACTTTTTATTCCGCAACTGGACGTCGATTCACTCCCAGAATTCCCGAAGTTGATTAAGTCGGGCGGATTTCGAGTAGGTGCATTCAATGGTTTGATATCAGCCGAAAGGCATTGGGATTAAAAGGCTCCCGCTAGATATTTGTGTGCGGCCTAAAGCTACCGTTGGAGCGACAGTCAGGATGCCGCAAGTGCAGCCCGAATTGTAGACATTCGTTGCGAACACGAAACTGCGGGGCAGATCGACGTAGGCGGCATGGAAACAGTGAGTCTGATATGCTCCGCAAATCTCTCAATCTTTCCTTTTCACCTTCCCATACTTTGGATCGGTAGAGTTGGGTCGTTACGGTCTGACCGGCTCCAGTAGAGCCGGCAGGTTGCATCGCCTTTGGGGGTGAGGACCAAATGGTTTTCATCACCGTCTTTCGGTGTAAGAAGCTCCATACGTAGGAGTGGACCGATCCCTTTGGTGGCAAAACTGTGTTCATCCCCTTTTGCATTGCCGCCTTGATCTACCCATGCCCATCTTTGCCGTCCTGTCGCGGGGTCTGAATACCCCCGAAGTTCACTCGGAATGAAAGTAGCTTTTGCACCTCGATTACTGTAGCTGAATGTCAGATAACTCAGAATAGTTCTGGATGTTGGTGGGACTAGTTCCCAAGCGGCAGAGGCGTCATTTCTCGGCAGTTCAGGTTTCGGCGCGTCTGGGCTTTCTCCGTGTTCAAGCCCAAGTTTGTAAGCTGTGACTAGTGCGCCGGTTATGTCACCCGGTAGGTTGTTTGAGGCCCCGTATTTCCGGGCGCTGCGATCTTTAGAGACGATCCTGCGAGCCTCTTCCCGGAACATGGCTTTTATTTGTTTGTCCATTTCATCTCCTAAATACAGAATTTATGGTGTCGAACTAACGCCATATTCGGCAAGATCAGCGTTCCCGCGGCCAAGAATATTTTCAAAGGGAGTTCCAGATGTTGCATTGACATAGCTTCAAACATTCCTGCGCCCGACTAAGGTGCTGCGCTGGTCTAAAAACTAAGTATGTACTTCAGAGAAGTCCCTGCCCACCATCATAATGAATTTGCTTTATGGTTGAGGCGAGATCATTCGGTGGGTCGTTATTTTCTACCACAATAAACTGTCCGATTTCTCGAAGTTCGTTGAGGTGGGCATAGAACCGATCAGCGATTCCAGCCTTCACCAGCTCAGCGTCACCTTCGCGGTCCTCGGGTGTATCTGATTTTTCAGGTTCACGATACGCTCGTAGTGGCGTATCCAGCAGGAGGAATCCGGGGTGAGGTCTCCTCTGTTCATGACAGTAGATAAGAATCGCTACTTTGAACGCAGAATGCAAAATCGCCCGTACCCCCTTGCCATTTTGTTTCCGCTCTTTCCCATCAATAATCAGGTCATGGGCTTTGAGGTCAAAAATGACCGTATCGACACCGGGATAGCCCCAAGCGACTAATACCCGTTTGACAACCTTGGCAATTTCATGGGCTTCGGTGGTGGATAGACTAGGGTCCGCGTCTTCTGCTTTGGGCCGACCTGGAACCTTTGTCTCGTTGAGCTTCTCGATCCGACCTTCTAACCGGTCGGCTTGCACGCGACGATCAAATTCTCGCTGGAGTGAAAGAAGTGTTTCGGTTGCTTCGACGAAACGCGCCCGAACACCACGATCATCACCTTGTAATTCGCGGAATGTCGCACGCTTTGTCTCTACGGTAGGCCGCAACATCGCGACTTCATTCTCGTATTCAGAAATCTCCATGTTCGCGCGAGCAATCGCCGCATCCAACTCACTTAATTCGGCAGTGATTTTTTTGATCTCTACCTCTGCAGCTGATTGTTGGGCCTCGAGCATTCCAAGTTCGTGATCATGGTGATGATATTCTGGATCAGCGCCGCACAAAGGACAATTCATTACAGAGAATTTTCTAAGCAAGAAGCCGCCTTCTTCAAGCCCTGCAAGCCGAGCAGTGTCAGAAACGAGCGTGCTACGCAACTCGTTGAACCGAACGACCATCGCACGAAGGTCCGCCGCATTCGCCTCAGTTTCGCGGACTTGGTTGCTTGAGGACACAAGGCTAGCGCGAGCGGCGTCAATTGCCTCCTGATGCTCGCGAACAAGCGCCACAGCGCCGTCCCGTTCCGCTTCGGCGGCGTCCATTTCTTTTTCAAGCTCTTCATCGGTCCAAGAACCGTCGATGCGAGATTGCGTTTCGGAAAGTAATTCTTGAAGCACCTCAAGCTTAGCACTCTTTGCGGCCTTGAGTTCACCACCTGTTGGAACCTCGGCAACTGCGGACCCATCCACACCAGTAACCAGAAATTTTAAGAGGCTTTTATCTTCGGCCGTTGGCTGTCGTCCTTCACTGATAGCGACACTGGCTTTGCTGAAAATTTGATCTTCGTTAATGTATGTATAGCGAAACAGCAGTCGCAGCGAAAAGCTCGACTTGTTTGCTCTTTCATTTTTGAGCAGTTTGGCGCGCCGAAAGCCAAAGCGATCCAATAGAAAAGTCGAGAAATTAGCTTTTCTCTCATCGTGTTTTGCATTCAGTTTCTGGTATTCGTTCGCGCCCGAGACAATCTCGTCCAAATGGCCAATAGCTGTCTCAATTGCACCACCAGGGACAGCGCGTTGCAATGTTAGTTTTGAGCCATCGGAAAATGTGAGCCACAACATGCACTGATCTAGGCCGCTGCCTTCGCCGAGCATATCAAGGGGGTCGCGCTTGCCCAGCATGAAGTCGATTGTCTGAAGCATGAAAGACTTGCCGTGGTTCGAAGCTCCCCAAACGATGTTTAAGCCGTCGCCGAACTCGACAATCACAGGTTTGCGCTCAGGACCTCTATAGGTCAAACGGTTGATGCGCATTCTGGCTGGTGCTGTACTCATGATGGAACCTCACCAGCTATTTCGTGAGACCAGCGACCGACTCCACTCTCAAGGCGACCGAAAAAAGCGTCATGGCCTTCCTTTTCGGCACATTGGGCGATCCAATACGATGCTTCCCGCAAGCGCAGATTGTAGGGGCTTTCCATCAAGTCAACCATTGCGGCGGCCACATCTCTTGCACGAAACGTCAATCCATTTTCATCTGCGACTTTGTCGAGAAGGAATGCGCGCTCCATTAGCGCAAGCCCTTCTTCAACTAGACGTCTTCGGACAAAAAATTCGCCTTTTCTAGCTTCAACAGGCGGATGTAGGCTTTCAGGTCCTTGTGTGTCTGCTTCAATATCGCCGACATGGACTACATAGAAGTCGAGCAGCGACAAATTCTTGAGATCGAAAGCGTGCGGAGCAAACGCGTCCAGGACGATGACTGCACGCATCCCCGCTTCAAGTGGCGTGTTAAATAACTCGGGCTGAATGTCCAAGGTCATCGATCCCATCGCATGAGCTGTTTTCCATCGGAAGCAAAGTGGTGGCAAGTACCCTGCTTTACGCTGGGTGTTACTCGACGATGCTTTCCTAGTGGGCCGGTTACTTCAACCGATGCAGCCTTTTCCATCACGCCGAGAAGACGCCTAAAAAGCTCTCCTTCGTCATGCGAGCAATAGTGATCGTAGACCCCATCAAATACGTCAGTATCTACTTGGTCGAGAAGAGCTACATCAATGTTGTCTCGGAAATGCAACCGAAACGCCTTGCGTTCGAGGAATTGGCGGCGGGCACGGGTGATTTTCGGTCCATAGTCAGGATCGGCTATAACAGCGTTGTGGTCGGCGAAATCGATGCCGCGATGAGATGCAAAAACACCAACTAACTGATTAAGGTATGCAATCTCATCATCCCCCGGCGTCGACGGTATATCGCTTTCCCGCACTGTGGGAGCGGCTCCGGGATCAAGATCGAGAAGCTCGACCATCAGACCGCGCATTTGCGGCTGTTCCATAATTGTGCTGCATTTCCATAGTTCGACGTTATCAAAATTAAAGCCGTCAATCAGTTCGCGAATTTTGGAAGTAAGCGGCGCACCTGACTTTGTAATCTTTTTCTTACAATGAGCGTCCCAGTTTTCTAATAAAGCGGCAGCGATAGTTGAGGGCCTGTCAATTAAACTGAGGACAGGCCCTTCGGCCGAATTTGGCGCCACAAAAATATACCGTCGAGGCAGAGTGTAGCGTTCTTCTGACGCGTAATAGAATACCTTTCCAAGCTCCGAAAAGAACTCCCCCAGTGAAAGCGGTTTCTTGAGTTGCTTGGCTTGATAATTATCCCATGCGCCATCATATCGGGATTCCGTAAGGAAACCGACAGAATCCCTGCCTTGGTCAGCGGACGCTGTGGGCCGATCGAACCCAACATATTCGTCCCCATTTTCAATGAGTCGAACGATCCACTTCTTTATCAGTTCCTCAAGATGGTCGTATTCGAGAGCTAATATCTGGCGGGTCTCATTTAGTGGCAATGTAGCCTCTCAGGAAAAAGAACTTATTTCAAATGGCAAAAATACTGTTAATTGGTGCAGTTGACTGAACTCTACCTGCGCGAGCATCTCGGCGCCAGCTATTTTAGAGGCGGCGAATGAGTGCGTCCTGAAGACGTGCCGAACTCTTTGGAACAGCAGCCGGTTTCTAAAAATGGGCTAGGATTTGTTGTTGCGGCTTTGAAGTAGGAAGTTGAGTGAGGTGTTTTGGATGTCGGTTCCAGCCCCAGCAACATCTGTAGCTCGCAACTGTAGCGAATGGCTCCTTCCCGCCCCGTTCTACAAGAATTTGCGTGTATTGCCTCCGCCCCGCTGACTTATTTAGCGCCGCTAGAGAAAGCACTTGATCATCGACGCGGGCCCAAGCCTAACGGCCTCTCCTGCTCGGCTTCGCGTGTCGCAGGTGAGAACGGCCCTGCGGTCCGTCGCGCATGCGGCCATGCGGCCTTACCGCGATGTCGCACTGTGGGTCCCGGTTTGCCCGTCTCGCGAGCACGGCGGGTCTCGGCCACGCCTGCGGTCTTCGCTTTGGTCTGTTTTGCGGTGCAAAACGATCCCGTCACTGCACCCGCCAGCGTGTCCGGCCCCACCGCTTGCCTGCTCGCGTCGGGCAAACCTGGCGTCAAAACACACACACATGAGTATGGAAGCATATCCTCCGGATGGCCCCCAAATCAGCCCGCCTCAAGGATCGCAAAACTTTTCGGCGAGAGTTGGCTGTGTGGGGGGGTCAGTCGCGCGCATGAGGTTGCGCCTTTTGTCGGTGTCGCGCTTGGAAAACTTTTGCGCCCAGCAAGCTGGCGGCTGCGCCGTCCCTGACCCGGACAGATTCGGTGAACCAGAAATCGGCCATGCCCCCACACGCATGTGGTGGTCATCAAACTCAAACATTGGAGATGAACACATGGCCTACGAACAAGCGACAACATACGAGACAATCGAACTCTTCGGCCTGACGGAAAAAGATGCACACCTACCAATCCCGCAGGACGATATCCTGAAAGACGGCATCATCCGCGAAGCATTTGAGACCCTTCTCGGGCAGCTACGCTACACCGGACTTGAGGGAGAGATCGAGCCTCTCGCACACGGGTTGGCGACAATCCTGCAGCGCCGCAAGGTTGCCCTCGGTAAGGAAGTTGATCGCACAGCCGATAAGATCGGCGCACTGGCAAAATGCCACGATGGATCAGAGATCGCAGAGACGGCATTGGAAGAGGCACAGGCGCGCTTCGTGCACTTGCGGGAGATCGTGGATGCCATCGAGACGATGGGGGAGGCCGCTGCAGAGTGCTACGAGACTGAGACTGGCAATGCCTTCATCCCGGCATCGGGATCGCGGGCCAGCGTTCGAGCGCAAGAGACGGGAGCCATCTTCGAGGCCAAGCAGCTTCTGGAGCAGCATGATCGTGAGACCGCCGCCAAGTCAAAAGTGGAAGGTGTGCCGCTCATCGTGTCGGGGTCAACCGACTGGTCCGACATCGACGTCATCTTCCGGACCCTCGACAAGGTGCGGGATCGCATCAAGCAAAACCGCAATCAGGATATCTTCATCTGCCACAAAGGCGGCAAGCATGGGGCGGAAATGATCGCAGCCCGGTGGGCACGTGCGCGGGGCATCAATCAAGCGCGCTTTGATCCGCGCTGGTCCGCACACGGACGTGCCGCTCCGTTCAAATGCAACGATGAGATGTTAGACGATAAGTTCGCCGCGACGGGAGTTGTCCTCTTCGGCGGCAACGGGGTGGCGCTGAACCTCGGCCAGAAGGCCGAAGCGAAAGGACTGACGGTGATGCGGGTCGCGGATCCAGCGAAGACATCGGGCGAGGCATAAGTCAGAGAGGGTCACCTTCGGGTGGCCCTTTCTTCGTTCTTAAGAGCATGGGTCCAAGTTCAGATTCACGTTGATGGTCTGCAGCAAGGGTTCATTTAGGTCATGACGGTGGCCATCCGAATTTCCCGTTTCCCGAATGGCAGAGCGGTATCTCAATGTAATCCCTGTCTATTGTGTCCGCGCCGCAAATGACTTTTGTTGGGCAGCATATCACGCGCGCAGGTTTTTCAGTCGATGCCCTTTTCCCCAGACCGCACCAAAGAGATTCAATCGCGTATTGATGCGCGTTTGCAATCTGGTCAGGCAAACGATTGGGAGGTGTCGTTTCTTACAAACATGGCCGCACGGTTTCAGAAGTATGGAGGCGACACACGTCTGAGTAAGGCCCAATATGCCAGTCTGCACAAAGTCCTGAAGCTGGAACGTGAGCCATCATCACAGCCCAAATCACAGGCTAACGATAGCGCACCGCGTCCAACTCGGAAGCGCCGCACCGAGTCTTACCAACCAAAGTCCCGACCGATGTCTGTAACCCGTGCAATCACTGCACCTCGGCGGGCGGTCCGTAGGGCTCAGCGACAGATCATGGTGCCGCTCGTTATTGCGGT
Source organism: Sulfitobacter sp. CB2047 (assembly GCF_000735125.2). Classification (NCBI taxonomy): domain Bacteria; kingdom Pseudomonadati; phylum Pseudomonadota; class Alphaproteobacteria; order Rhodobacterales; family Roseobacteraceae; genus Sulfitobacter; species Sulfitobacter sp. CB2047. The sequence continues at coordinate 112,018 of NZ_CP072616.1, forward strand.
GGCGTTCTTCGCGCTAATTGGATCATTCTTCGATTCAACATCATCGCAATCCACATCTTACGGCTCGCCAGCGACGTCCGCACCACAAACAACGAGCACTGCTTACGTCTATGTGACGGGGACACGAGTCAATCAACGGGACGGGCCGTCTACGTCTGATCGGGTCATGGGCGTTTTGGTTGAAGGCACCCGTGTCCAGCTGCTTCGTGACCAAGGACAATGGGCGCAAATTAGGTCTGACTTGGGAATCGGCTGGATGTCCTCTAGCTTCCTGTCTCTCAATAGGCCGACCACGGCGCATCCCACAACACAGGATCGGGGCCTTCGTGCCAGCGATGTCAGGATCATTGATGGAGATACGATAGACGTGCGTGGTATTACTCCCAACGTTCGCCTTGTCGGTTTCAATGCTCCCGAGACATGGCGGCCGTCCTGCACTGCGGAGTGCCAGGTCGGAGAACGTGCTACGGCACGTTTGAGTCAGCTGGTGCGGAATGCGGTATCGATAGAATTTGAACGCGTGGCATGTTCGTGCAGGCCCGGAACCGAAGGTACTGACCGTTGTAACTTTGGACGCCTATGTGGATCGCTGTTCGTAGACGGTCAGGATGTTGGACGCACTCTAGTTGGGGAAGGACTGGCCGTGCCATACCGGTGCGGCCGGACCAGCTGTCCTCCGCGTCCTCAAGCTTGGTGCGGATAACATCACAACCATCTCAACACCGAGAAATTGATCTTCGCCCGAGGCTGAACAACCGCCCTGCCTTTCGATGCGCGCGACAGACCAAACCTCAACACGTTGCATCAGAGCGAACCCGACCTTCACCTCTATCGAGATCAACGAGAACCGTGGCGACTGCGATGTGGGGGCATACATTTGGGTCTCTTCTTTTTGCTCATTGATGTGGATCGCACGGGGTCGGCCCGGCCGTGCCCTGCGCTGCGCTCCGGCAAGCACAAATACGGCTTCCGCGCCTGTGGCGTGGACCCTCCGCATTTGCGCTTGCGACCGGTCCTGATGCCCCCGTGCTGGGAGATCCTCATCGCAAAAAGGAGAGACCCAAATGACCAACCACTACGTCGCAACAGTTCCCGTCAAATACACCGATGGCGAAGGCGTCGAGCGCACCCGTTTCCAACGCGTCGGAGCCATGTTCCGCAACACCCGCAACGGGGATGGCTCGGAGTTCTTCAGCCTCAAGCTCGACTTTCCCGTCGGCGTCCAAGAGCTGGTGATGTTCCCACCAAGCTCAAAGGAACCCCAAGAGTAAATCCTCCCCGAGGATGGGCCGCCGTTAGGCGGCCCTATCTCTGTCCCAGAGATCGCTGTGCGGTCCGTTGAGACCCCTGCCTTCGGCAGCGGTCACGGTTGCCGATGACAGAACTGCAAAGCAGTCCTGATGGTTCTTGTTGTGGTTGAACCAGCGCGATGACAGAGCCGCCAACCAGCCTCAAGGGGGCCATCCCCAAAAACCTTTCGGCAAGAGCCTTCACGGTTTTTGCGGCAGAGAATTGGCACGCCAATTCTGGCCTCCCTTGACCCTGTCTGTCAGCCCCGTCGCTGGGGGTTTGTCCCGCCCCTTCGTTTCCGTCCGAACATTACATGTTCAGACAGACATCAGGCGCGGACACTGTTGAGAGCGGCCCATGTTAGAGCCTGTGGCTGGTGTTGGTTGGCGCCCTCTCGGGCGCGGCCTCGCACCTGCGGTGCTCGGCGTTAAACGGAATACAAGGCTGCCTGCGCCCTTAATCACCGTAAGTATATTATTGACAGATTAGTATAGTTTCATATGGTGAGTGCAGCCTTGTATGAAGGTGGCAGGAAATAGGGGGTCTTTCTTCGCATGTCTCGCTCAAAACGTCTCACGGATGCGCAACGCATGGAGATCGTGCGCGAAGCCGCCGATGGAGTGCCCACGTCCGTGCTTGCACAGCGGTTCGGAGTGACACCGCGGGCAGTGCAATACACGGTGAAGAGTGACGCAGAGCGCCAGCGCGATACGGCGGTTCCGGTCTTGGCGGTGAGTGTGAAAGTGACCTCCGAGGAGATGGCAGCGTTCGATACGGTGCTGGCGTCAGCCGAGATCGAGACACGCTCGGAAGGGCTGCGCCGATTGATGCAAGCGGCAGGTGGCACCTTCGTTGCGGACGCCCAACTGGCGGCAGAGATGGCGCGCTATCGCGCCTCTTTGAATGAGGTTGGAAACGGTGTCGCCCAGATTGCCAAGCAGATGCAAAAGGCCAATCGGGCAGGGCAGGGATCTGGCCCCGAGTTCTCCGAGTTGCGGCTTGCGCAGATGCGCGGGTTAGCGCGGTTCATCCTGGATTCAGCAGACGAGATTGACCTGCTGGTGCGCCGCCGTCGCGATGCGATGCAGCTGGACGCGACAGCCGCTTTGAGGGAGTTTGCGCATGCGGCTGAATGATGCGACACGGGCCGCCGCTGCGGTTGATGCTGTTACAGGCGAGGTGTTTCGGGACGGGTGGAGCCGGATCCGAGGCTCGATGCAGGGTCTGTATGCCTCCAAGCAAAAGCAGATGGTGCGCGCTGCGGCGGGACATCGGGCCGCTGTGTTCAAAGCGATCCGGAGTGGTGGGACACACAACAAATCCCAGCTCGCAAATCAGCTTGAATACCTCACGACGAAGTCTACCCATATCGTCGACAGCAGCGGGTTTCTGGATGGCAAATCCAAGCTTGATCGCGGCGAGATCAAAGACCTCACCGAGCGCTTTGCCAAGCGGTGGGACGGCGGGTTCAAACCCAAACTTGGGCAGACCACACATCTGCTGATGTCCTTCCCGATTGGCACGCGCGGAGAGGATGTGCGCGACATCGCGACCGATGTGGCCGAGCGGTTTTTCCAAACCGATGAGGGGCACTTCGATTACATCATTGCGGTGCATGAGGACCGCGACCACCCGCATGCGCACCTCGTTTTGAACCGCCGCTCGCAAGAGGGCGAGTTCTTCTACTTGGCGCGCAACCACCGGTTCAACTACGACGACTTTCGCTTGGCGATGGTCGAGGAAGCGGAAAAGTATGGCGTGCGGCTGGAAGCCACGCGGCGGGTTGATCGCGGCGAGGTACATTACCCTCCCCGCACCCGCGAGGTTTATGCCGCCAAGGAAGAAGGCAGGACGCCAATGGAGCGCGAACGGGTGGGTAAAGACGTGACCCGCACGCTTGCTGAGATCGCAAACACCAAAATCATGTTCCACTCGCTGGCTGCCGAGGCGTCCTCTGAAAACCGCGAGGATATTGCCGAAGTGCTGTTCCGTGCGGGCGAGGTTTTGGCGAAGGGTGGGCACGTTGAAACCGCAGGAGGCATTTACATGGCCGAATATGAAACGTTCGAGGAGCTGCGCAGCCGTTACGCGGAAAAGGTCGCCAACATCACAGACCTGATCGCAGCAAAGCCGGATGCGGAGCGGCCCGCGCTGGAAAAATCCCTCAACGCAATTCAAGCGCGTGTGCAGCATATGCAGCCGCTCGGGCTTAGGTCCAATTCCCTCTCGGAGGGCCCGTCAGAGGGTGGGGTTTATTCTGAAGCCAATATTCAGCAAAGCCAGTTGGAGCGCCTGTCTGAGCCACGGGTGAGCGCCCGCGTCGATGCAGCACTGCGCGGCACCGGGATCAGCACGTCCGAGGTAGTGGCCCGGATGGAGGCAGGGGCGCAGAACGCGGCTCTGGAATATCAATGGATTGCGGATGACCTTTCCAATGTGGCCGAGGCGAAGGATCTGAACCTCGAGCGCCGTGCGGATTTGGAACAGGCACGGGATATTCTTAATGATGTACATGTGCAGCTGGGGACCATGCTGGAACGGGAGGGCGTGCTGCGCCGTGACGGGGTCATTGAAGAAGCCCGCGAGGTGCAGGCGCATGTCACGGACGCCCAAATTGAAACTGCTGCCAATGCCGTTCGTATGGAGACGCAGGCAGAGGCCCGAGATGACGCCGTGATCGAAAGCCGTGCCGTTCGGCGTTTGGAGGACGAACAGCGGGAGTATCTGCGCGACCACCCAGAGCTGATCGCGCGCCCGACCGATGTGATCCGCACGGATGAGGAGGGCAGGGCGGTGATTGTAGATCAGGCCGCTGCAGAGCGGGTTATCGTTGAGGTAGACGCGGCACGTTTGGGTGCGCACAGCAGCACGCCAACCTCCGTTTCCGTCGCGCGCGATCTACAGGCGCGATATCCCGATATGCCCGAGCAGCTGGCAATAGGCCTCGGCGACACATACGCGCGTGTCTATGAAGCGCGCGACGCTGAACGGGAGGAAAACCTTACGGAGCGTGAGACAACTACGATTGAAACGCCTGAACTGTCCCGTGTTCTCGCCCACGAACGGGCAGGGGAATTGTCTTCGCCCTTTGAGACTGAAACTGATCGCGAGGCCTTCCGCACTGAGGTGGCGCGGGTTTTGGACACGGCACAGCTTGATCGCCTGAAGGAGGGCGACAGCGACGCTTTGGAAAACATCATCGAAGATCGCCTCGACCGTCTCTATGTCGCAAAGGTCTATTTGCAATCGGATGCGGCAACCGCAAACTCGGATGCGTTGCGACAGGTTGTCGATGAGCTGGCAGACGTTGAAGTCGAGAGACACCGCGCGGCAGACGTGGACGGCGAGTCTGAGCGGGGCCAGGTCCATTGAGTGGATTCATGGGCAAGGCTTGGATTGCTATTGGGGTCGTTCTGGTCACCTTGGTGGCAGGGGCGATGGGTTACACCATCGCTTCGGCCGTGCTGACCTTCAAGGCACTTGGGTTCAGCGCCGATATCGACTTTGGATATATTGCGCAGAATTACTTCTGGATCAGAGATCGACGGCCAGATGATTTCCAGCTGGTCAACTTGATCATCGGCGGGTGTGCCGTCGCGGGGCTGATGATGAGTCTAGCCTTGTCCGGATCTGCCCTCACACGCTTTGGTCAGACCCATTGGCAAAAGCGCGGTGAGATGAAGGCCAACGGGTTCTTTGGCAAGCCGGGGAGCGGGTTTATTCTGGGCAAACTGGGCGGCCCGAAATCGCGGGCCCGCTACATCACGTCGAAGGTCTTTCCCCACGCGTTGATCGTGGCACCAACGGGGCGCGGTAAAACCAGCGGCTTTGTGATCCCGAACTTGCTGACTTGGCAGGGGTCTGCCGTCACGTTGGATGTGAAGGGCGAGTGTTTTGAGGCGACAGCGCGTCACCGTGCGGCTCAGGGCGACAAGGTCTACCGCTTTGCGCCCACGGACTGGGAAGGCAAGCGGACCCATCGCTACAATCCGCTATTGCGCATCTATGAGTTGGAAGACCCCGCGCGTCAGCAGATGGAATTGCAGCTGCTGGCGACGCTGTTCCTGCAAAGCGATAATGACCGCGTTCAGGGTCTTCTAAAAGGCGGGATTGATCTCTTCGTGGCGGCAGGCTTGCTATCCTTCCAGCGCAAGAAGCCCAATTTGGGCGAGATTTACCGGATCGCGGCCTCGGGTGGCAACAAGCAGAAAGAATATGTGGCGCGGGGCCATGAGATCGACAACAAAGCCGCGAAGCTGATCTTTACGCGGCTGGCGTCCACCAACAACGACACGCTGACCTCCTATGTCTCGCTTCTGATGACCTCAGGTCTGGATCAATGGCAGAACCCCGCGATTGACGAGGCGACGCAGGCTTCCGACTTTGATTTCCGCACGATCCGCAAAAAGCCCTTTACGGTCTATCTCGTTGTCCAGCCCCTCATGGTGAAGCCGCTTGCGCCACTGATCCGCTTGTTCTTCTCCGACCTTCTCTCGGCGATGCAAGAGAAGGAACCGGGCAAAGATGAGCCCTGGCCTGTGATGATCATGCTCGATGAGTTCAACCGCTTAGGCAAAATGCCGATCGTGGTTGAAAGCATAGAAACCCTGCGCACCTATCGCGGACATCTGGCGGTCGTCACGCAAACCATTCCTGCCCTTGATGAAATCTATGGTGAAAACACCCGCCGCGCGCTCCAGGGCAACGCAGGCGTAAAGCTCTACCTCACTCCTTCGGATGAAAAGACCATTGAGGAGCTGAGCAAGGCCGTGGGCAAGACGACGAAGACGGTCATTACGCGGTCGCGGTCCATTGGCAAGAATCCGTTCGAGGGGCGCAGTCAGTCCACACGGACGGAAGAAACATCTCTCTTGCCTGAAGATGAAGCGCGCCGGTTGCCGCTCGATGAAATTATTATGGTTGTGGATGCGCAGATGCCAGTGCGGGCGAAACGGATCCAGTATTTTGATGATCGGCTGTTTGCGGCAATCCATGGCGCGCAGACAGGGGAACTGCCGTTTCCAGCGATGGGCGGAGGTGGAGCAGGTGGATCAGGCTCTGAATCGGGAGGTACAGGGCAGAATGCGAATCAAGGCGGAATAGGCGCGAAATCTCACAAGCAAGATGAGCGCTTAAGCGGTCCACAGCAGGTAAGCGCGGCTAAATCGGCCTCTCGCGTCAAAAAACGTTCGGGTGCTGTTCAAGTCGTTATCGACGAAGGGCAACGACAGCAAGAAATGAACTTTGCGGATCAAGGTGAAATGCAACTTGAGGAACGCGACGGTGGCGACCGCGATCGTCTCGATCTGGCAGTGGATGATCTGGGAGGGTTGGAAGACCAGCTGAAGCAGGGGGAGGGGTTTCTGGCTGAGATGGGTAAGGCGTAACGCAACCATTGAGCGCGCGTAATTCACCGAACCAGTCGTTCGCCGCACCAAGTTTGAAGGACGGCAGAGCGGACTTTGTTGCCGTTGGATCAAACAATTTGAACGACTGTTTTGATGGCTCTGCCCTATTGGGTTCACTTCATGGAAGGTACTCTGGGGCGACGATTTGTAAAAAACCAGCCACTAAAAACAACATCAAGAGACTCACCGCAACGTATCCAATAGCTTTTGCCCACTTTCGCCGTAACTCGGGAAAAATCTCACCTGCAATGAAACGACCAAAAGTGTTGTTGACGCCATTTGGGTTGGCCAAATCCTTCCATGGGCTAGGCGCACCATCCCAGTCCGAGGTTCCGAACAAGGTGAAGATGACCCTTGCCTGCCAATAGAAGGCGACCCCGAAAGCGATCAAGGCATTCGCAGCTAGCAAAAGCGCTATGGAGGAAACAACATAGGACATGCACCAAACCTAATCGCCAGCGGCAAGTTGTTCAAATTCTAACTGCGGACATTGGTTCACCTTGCAGCATACTTTAGTAATGGGATGTACCGGCTGCTTCACCCAGCGGGTTAGGCTTGGCCTACACTGCACATAGGAGAAGTAGCATGGCGAAGAGTGATTTTGATGAGCTGATGTCGATTGGCGTCGATATCGGCAAAGACGTGTTTCACTTGGTTGGCTTTGACAATGAAGGCCAGCTGGTATTGCGCAAGAAGATCAAGCGGATGGCGCTGGTCGCGACGTTTGAGGAACTTCCACATTGCATTGTGGGCATGGAAGCCTGCATGAGCGCGCATTTTGTCAGCCGCACGCTGCGCAAGATGGGGTTTGAGCCCCGGATCATTCCAGCGGTCTACGTTCAGCCATTCAACAAAGGCCAGAAGAACGATTACAATGATGCGGAGGCCATCGCGGAAGCCGCTCTGCGACCCAACCTCAAGACGGTTTCTGAGAAGACGCAGGAACAGCTTGATCTGCAGGCCCTGCATCGCGTGCGCTCCCGCCTCGTGTCACGGCGGACGGCGACAATGAACCAGATCCGTGCCTTTCTGATTGAACAAGGGATCACCGTTCGCAAAAGCGTGGCCGCACTACGCACGTCGCTCCAAGCCATCTTAGACAACCGTGATGATGAGATGTCGTTGCGGATGCGCAAGTTGATCCTGGGTCTTCAGCAGGACTGGATCTGGATAGACAAGCGGATCGAGATGACCACGTCAGAGATTGAAGCTGTCAGCAAAAGCGAGGCCAGCTGTCAGCGTCTGATGACTATTCCGGGCATTGGCCCAATCATCTCAACGGCAGTGGTGGCCGCTGTCGGGAACGGTGAGGCTTATGATCGTGGGCGCGACTTTGCGGCCTGGCTGGGGCTTGTGCCGCGTCAGCACAGTACAGGTGGGCGCACTATACTGGGCCGCATCACGAAGCGTGGCAGTCGATATTTGCGCATGCTGTTTGTGCAGGCCGCACAGGTCATCATGATGCGACCGAAGAACTGGCCAAAGTTCAGTTTTGGTACATGGTTGGAATCCGCTGCGACACGCATGCAGCACAATAAGTTAGGCGTCGCACTGGCCAACAAACTCGCGCGGATCGCATGGAGCGTTCTCAACTCAGGCAAAGACTTTGACTGGAAAGAAAAGGAATTGGCGACTGCGATCTAATCGTAGCCGCAAACGATGTTCGTAAACCTCAACTGCATGGAACGGAATAAGGCGCACCCAAAGTCTGAGAGCCCAGATGGTCATCATAGATCAGGTTAGTAATGAGACAGCGGCGCGTGCGTACTCCCAACAGGGCCACGGCAAAATACTCAAGCCGATCCAAAGGCCGGATACATATCAGCGACTTCCAGAAGACGTGCAATTGAACTCTTGCGAACAGCAGCCGGTACATACATTGGGCTCTTTTTCCCCTTTCGCTGCATCATGCACGAACGGCTGGTTTCACTAACGTGTATGGTCCTGCCCCCTACCGGAGCAGCCCCTATTGCGCGATTTTTTGTAGGGTGCCGCAGCTGCTTGCCAATCTGTCAAAGATAACCTGCCCGATGATAAAGTCACCAAGGCGATCTGCTACTCTACTATTGTTCATTCTCGGTCACCTCTTTTAAGTCAAGTTTTGCAAGGCGCTCACGTTCCATTTGCTCGCCCCACTGCTTCATTTCGTCTGCATCAGAAAACCCATGCGACATGGCCCATAGGTCGGCCTGCTCCTTTATTACAATTTCCGCGTCTGGGTCGGACATGCTCATCGTCTCCCCAATCTTCCAAGACGCGCGAGTTGAGCCAGCATTTGCGATCCAGTCCCCGTCGATGGATTGCCCCCTGTGGGTGTCACATTCGCCATTCCTGGCCTTTGTGGCATTTGCTGAACTCCGAACACCTGCCGCGCCCTGAGTGCGGCATATTCAGCCCCACTGGCACTCCCAACGAGATAGCGATTGTAGGCTTGCTGATTGCCTATAGCTGCACGGGCAAAGCCGTAGCTGCCACCCAAGCCGCCAGACAATGCAGGCATCATGATGTTCCCGGAAATCGCTCTTACTATGAACGGCGTCGCGACGATGAACCCCTTGGCCATTAAGACCATCATAAAGAACGGAATCAGCGCACCGATATTGGTGGCACCCTCAGGATCGCCCAGTTCGCCGATGAGCGCTGACGCGACTCCAGTGATGGTTGCGAAAACGCCTGCCACAACGATGGGGTAGATTGCGAAAGATATTAATGCCGACAGCCAGCGTGCAAAATAGTCCTTAGTTACGTCAAAGAGCGTCAGGAAAATCATCACCGGCGCGATACCAATCAAGAGCGCGATCATCAGACGCGAAGCCACCAAAATGAACGCCGCAAGCCCACCTAAAATCGACAGCATCAGGACCCCGACGATATCGAGCATCGCGCCCGCCATCCAGTTGAGCTCCGACCCCGCCGCATTCAGATACTCCCCGAGCTCGGCAATGAGCCTGTCAAACTCTTCGGCGAAGGTGCCGGAGGGGCCGGGCACGCCGCCACCAACCGAAGCAACAAGCGCGCCAGCGATGCTATCGATGCCAGCTAGTATGGCTGATGACAGTGCATTAAACTGCACCCAATTGGTCGCAAATATTCCAATCAACCCGATCTTCACCGCAAGCCAGAACGCCGTTCGTCCGTCCATCGCTTTGTATTGGTAGATCATGTTCAGGAAGACGAAGATCACGACGACCGTTGTTCCAAGGACGAGCAGCGTACCAACTGTAGCGGCAACAGATCCGAATTGCGTTTCGGCGGCGGTGTCGAGATAGCCTTGGGAGGTTTCAACGAAGTAGGTGACGACACTCATTTCAGGATGTCCCTACCAATTGCCTGCGGCTTCGCAGATCGTTTTGGCTTGAGGCCGAAGTTCATTTGCGCGGCGGTTGTAGATGTCCGAGGCTTGCAGCATTTCTGAACGGTTCGCTCCGGCATGGTTTTCTCGGAAGGTGCCTTCGGCTGAATCCCAAGTTGGGAAGCGCGCGGCGCAGTCGCAGGATCCCGTCTCAACGACCCGCTCCATGCTCTGTGCTCGATAGATGTCTTGGACCAAGACACGCTGGTAGGCGTCTCGCAGCGCGATGTTCTCCATCCAATTGGGTTCGTTTGGGCGCTCAGAGCAGACATCCGGAATGCTCTCGAGGCTGGGGATTAGATTACGCTCCGCCACCAAGGGCGGTGCAGTCAGCCCCAAAACAATCGTGAGCCAAGTGAGACGGATAGTACGATGCATCATCGGGTACCACCAACATCTGCGCCTTCGAAGGATTCACGTTTCAGGAAAGCTGTGTGCCCGATATTGGCAAACTCGGACGAGCTGATTGAGACAACCTCCCACCCGATCTGGCCCTTCGCATTCAACGCGGCCTGCATTTCAATCAGACTATTTTTGCGATCCATCGGGAACGACAGGATCTCGTATTCATAGGTTTTCATGCGGTTGCTCCAATCTGCTCCATGCCAGGGAGGTAAAATTCGGTGATGCCGCGCGCACCGTTGTGACGCCCGGTTTGGATAATCACGTCGATGGAATTCTCGATGTATCGAGCCATGTCCGCATAGGTCATCGGGATTTCTGTTTTGAGGGCGGCGATCGCCAATCGCTGCACCGCCAGTTGCGGGGTTTCGGCATGTAGCGTGGTCATTGATCCGCCGTGACCCGTGTTGATGGCTTCCAGGAAGGTCATGGCCTCTTTACCGCGGACCTCGCCCAAAATGATCCGATCTGGCCGCATGCGCAGCGTTGCGGTCAGCAACACATCCGCCGTTTGGAAGTCAGCATCACGGTTTGCGATCAGCGTCACCACGTTTGGTTGAGCGGGCAGAAGCTCGGCAGCCTCCTCGATCGTGATGATCCGCTCCTCAGCGCCGACATACGAAAGTATCTTGCGGGCTGCCACGGTCTTGCCTGTCGAGGTACCACCCGAGACGATCATGTTGAGCCTATTCTCAACGCAAAAGGCCAGCGCATCGTCGATCACGCCGGCTTCCACGACTGCGCGCAATTCTTGGGTTTTCTCTTGCCGCACCTCTTCAAGCTTGCGTTCCTTGCCAAACAGAAACGACAGCTCAATTTTTTCGAGGGAAAGGCTTGAGAAGAACCGCAAGCTGATCGACATGGCCGACATGACGGCGGGCGGCGTGATGACCTGTGCGCGGATCGGGCGATCTTTGTAGGCAATCGAGACCGATACAATGGGCCTGTCCTTGCTCATTGTTGTATTGGCGCTGGAGGCGATCTGGTTGCCCAGATCTTTGACCTCCGTTTCTGACAGCCGTTGGTCCAGCAACTGCATAAAATGATCGCCCTGGAATTCTCCCCAGCAGGTGCCGTCCGGATTGATACAAATCTCGATGACATCGTTGCGGGATGCGGCGTCCAGCTTATCAAGCGAGGTCTGGAGATAGCTCAGTGACATGGATCAAAAGATCTCTAGATCACGGTCAACCATGACGGTGACACGTGCGCCTTGATCGATATAGATAACGGGGCCGATAGAGAGGTAGTCGCCAATGACGCTGTCTGTGGCATCGGCCAGGTCATCGCCAACATCCTCGAGCACATCTGCGGCGGCTTCATCTTCAACAGAGGCCGCAGCAGCACTCGGGGCTGCAGAGATGAGAGAAATCAGTGCTGCGGAGCCGAAACGTTCATCAAAGCGAGTGTCGACAAAACCCGTAACACCCGAACGGCCCAGCTCATCACCACCAAAGGAACTGATCCGGATGGTTTGATTGTCTGGCAGGATAATCCGGTCCCAGGCGATGTTGACGCGCTGCTGTGCAATATCTAGCCCCGAGCGATAGCGCCCGATCAGCCGCGACCCGCGTGGGATAAGAAGGCGCGATCCGTCAAAGCTGAAGACATCTTCGGAGACGACCGCGCGGGTTTGGCCGGGCAGGGAGCTGTCGAGAGCCGTTTCCATCACGGCTTGGATCATAGTCCCTTGAATGATGGTGTTGGAAGGATTGGCGATGACTTCGGCTTGTGTGACAGAAGTCGGCAGCGCGCCGTTCAGGACAAAATCGGTCACTTCGCCGAATGTACGCTCGGACAGAGTAGTTTCATTCGCACCGGATGTTCCGCCAAACGCGATGGTCGGCGACGCAATACGACGATCCTGAAACGCGCGCTCCTCGGCGGCGCGGCGCTCAAGATCAGCCATGCGGCGTGCTTCTTCTTCGCGGCGCAGGCGCTCGGCCTCTCGCGCAAGGAGGTCTTCCTCGGACGGTCCGATAGGAACCGGTGCAGGCACTGGCCGATTGGCCTCAAGTTGGGCCAACTCCAAGTCCATACGAATTTGGTCCAGTTCGCGATCCCGCGCCGCCAATTCGTCTTGAAACAGCTGTTGGGCGGCTTGGGACGCAGTTTGCAAAGCTGCAATCTGAGCTGTTAGCCCATCAATGGCGTCCGCGGCGGCCGTATCTTCTTCTACCACCGGTTCCGGTGCATTGCGCAATTCCTCGATCTGGGCCTGCAGGGCGGCCAGTTGTGCGAGAAGCTCTGCATTTGGCTCATTGGGTGCTGTCGGGGCTACGACAACTTGGGTTTCCGGGGCAGGGGGCGGAGGTATGGCTTCGATCGCACCAAAGCCGTCACCCTCATTTTGAAATACATCAGGTGTGGCTGTTGGCAGAGCCGTTTCCTCATCTGGTCCGGAGACCATGTAGAGAACGGCGCCACCTGCACCAACGAGTGCGACGACGATGAGGGCCAGAAGGGGCGAGCGCCTAGCCTTAGGTGAACCCCCGCGATTTCCGCCCTTTTCTAGTGCGGCGAGGCGTTTTTCGAGCTCTGCGCCTTCTGTATTGCTCATGATGACGCCCCGGCTGGTGGGGTTGCTTGAATGCAAACCACTTCATCCCCGAGACGCAGCACCCACTGCGTGTTCACGCCTGAGACGCGGATCACACCGTCCTCGACGGCTTGCGTGTTTACCGTGCGCTCACGGCTACTGGAGTATCGGAAGATGGCTGGCACAGGCGCATTTCGGGGAAACGCGAAATACGTAAACGTCCCGTCATCCCAGACGCGTGTCGGAGTGAACTGGACCTGCGTGCTAGCTCCATAATTATAGTTGGGGGCTTGCTGGGCAATTGTGCGGGCCGATCTCGCGTCATCATCAGGATAGCGAAACTGGACCACATAGAAGGTGGGGCTTTGGACCTCTTGGACGTTGAAGTAGTAGCTGCGCCGGTTGGTATAGACCGTCACATTGGTATGGACGCCGCGCGCAACTGGCTTGATCGCAAAAGCCTGACCGCCCGGCACACCATCGATTTCAAAACCCTCGGTGTCGCCTGCAATGACCGAGCGAATGCTCTCGCCCTCACCGAATTCGACTGTTGTCACATGTGTGAGGGACACACTCAGACGATAGACCTGGGCCTCTTGATACGTGGCCAACCGCACGCGACTGTCATTGGGTCCGCCACGTGGGATGGCCTCGGCAAAAGCAAGACTCGGCAGTAGGGTAGCGAGGATCGCGACGTAAATTACTCGATACAAACATGCGTTTCGGAAATGCGTAGTGTTGCCAATACCCTGCCGCGCAGCGCGCTCTCGGGACATTGGCAACGAGTAGTTTTGTAGTGAATTCCAGAAAAGCATTAGTTCTCCAATCTGTCGGAGCGGATGGAATATTCCAGCACGGTGAAGCCAAAGGGATTGGTCCAGACTTGGTCGATGGATCGGCTGGCCTCGGGGCGGAACTCAAAGAGCAGGGTCGCGGTGAAGAGACCGGTCTGGACACCGTTAATCGAGTTCAGACGCTTGCGCAGACGGACCGTGGCGCGATTGATGCCGATCCGATTGATGCTGAGGACTTCGACCTCTAAGCGGCCGCTCGTGCCATAAAGCGTGGGCGGATAATCCGCATTTGCACTGTTCCAGATTTGGCGCAAAGAGGCTTCGGCAGCGCCATCGGAACGGCGCAAAACACTTCGAACCCGTACATCATTGTCGAGTTGGTTATAAACCTCGCGGTCACTGATGTAGCGGAACACTTCCGCCTCAATGATGGCCTGGTTTTCCGTGACGGTCGTTGCCCCAACAGAGGCCTCCGGCAGAGCAAAGCCGGTCGCGGGATCATAAGGCACCACGACAGGCGGCGGATCGACATCGAGGATTGCGACGGCGGCAGCACTCAGACACCCGAGAATGCCAAAGATGAGGCCAATCAAGCCAAGCCGTTGCCAGAGCCGTTCGCGCCGCAGCGCGCCGTACACCAGCTCTTCTTCAATAATGTCTTGTTCACTCACCACGCTTTACACCCCGGTCTCGGCGTTTCGAAAGAAGCTGAATCGGTTCTTCGCTGCCTCTCGCTTCGCTCGAACGCGAAAACCAATATTTTATATTGCGGGTCAATTTCGAAACGCCTTAATCAGCACTGAGATCAGGCAAGGTGAAATCCATGAACCGCTGCTCTTCGGCGATGGTTGCGGCTTCGATCACACCGCCGGTGCCGTCACCGACGGTTTGAATGGCTTCAAGCTGCCACATGGCAACAAGCGCAATCGCTAGTTCTGCCGTCACGCGCGTGTTAAGATCGACGCTTTCTTTCAACTCATCCATGTCGTCGATCAGGCCGACCAGCCGATCAACGCGCTCAAGCGATTGACCCGCATCGCCATAGCTGTTTTGCGCTGCGGCCGAGACCAGCGCGCCCGTTGTGGCTTGGGTCGCAATCCGGTTGGCACTTGCGTTCCCGCTACTGGCTATTTCCGATAGTGTATCGTCATCAAACCCAAGATCGGCCAGAACGCGGTCCATCTGGGTTTCGATCTCGCCTGCGCCCGACCCGGACAGGCCCGAGAAGTCCCCATTCTTGATGGCCTCGATGGTTGCGATGATATCGCCGAACTCTTGGTCGAGGAGGCCGTTAAGCTCGTCCTCCATTTGAGTGCGGATTATTTCCGGCAGTTCGGCAAGACGGGTCAGGGCCTCATAGGTGCGTTGCAGTTCCGCAAGTTGGTCGGTGAGTGTGGCGAGCTGTTCGCGCAACTGGGTCAGCTGCTCGTTTTGCAGGATCTCGTCTTCGATCATCTGCCGCAGCTGCTGGATGTTCTGCGCGATGTTTTGGGTATCGACCACCGGTACGCCTTGGGCGAGGGCAGGAGCAGAAGGAGCGAATTGAAGACCTGCAGCCAGCGTGCCAACCAATGCAGTCTTCAAAAGCCAGTTTGTTCTTAGCATCAGTCTATCTCCTCGATTGTGAAGTTCATGAAGTCGCCTTCCGCCATGCGGGCCGAGGCCTGAGCCAACTCTTCAGCACTCAAGACGCGTGTTCTCGCCGCCTGCAGTCGGATGCGAGCTGCGACCAGCCGTACGAGTTCGGCGCGGGCATAGGTGTTGAGCGCGACGCTTTCCTGAACGTCTTCGGTTTCAGAAATGCGCTCGACAATGTCGCGGATGCGCAAAGCGGCTTGGCGGATCCCGGCGGGGGAGTTGTTGCCGTAAAATGCCGCGCCATGCCCCGTGAGGGAGAGATTGGCATTAGCTAGGAGTGCTGGATCGATTGTTCCCAAAGCTTCGATACCGCCGATCCGGCTGAGATAAAGATTGTAGCGTTCGGGAATGACTGTGACGTAGTGCTGGGTCTCAACGAACGGGGGCACGCCGCTGTATTCAAACACGCGGCTCGGCCCTGCATTGTAGGCGGCCAGCGCGTTGATGATGTTGCCGTCAAAGGTGTTGAGCTGCGTGGCCAAGTACCGCGCTCCGCCATGCACCTGCAAATAGGGGCTGTCATAGTAGGCAGGATTGATCCCGAGGTCGCTCGCGGTGCCTGGCATGATCTGGGTGAGACCAAAGGCACCGACAGGAGAGCGTGCGCCGATCGTGAAGCGGCTTTCCTGCCAAATCAGGGCTTGAAGAAGGGCGCGCCATTGGACCGCAGAGAGACCGGCGCGCCCGACGCCTGCAAAGCCGCTGGTCTCTTGCGCAACGCGGATAATGAGTTGTTCGATATTCTGGGCTGCATCGCCAAACATATGCGCACCGCCCGGATTGGGATCAACCTCGCCTGAGCCATATACGGCCTCCACCGACCGGGCAGGATCACCACTGCCAGAGTCCAAACCGGACACCATTGCGGGCAGGCCTTGGCCGCCAAAGCTGGTTTGGGCGTCGAGAATACGCGCCAGCGTTTCCAATTGTTCGCGCTCGATCTCGGCGATGAGTTCGCGCACGGATAGCTTGTCGGCTTGGGTCGCAAGATCGATGTCACGATCACCGGTTTCCACGATGTCGCGTGCGGTCAGACCACTATCAACGGTCGGGACACCTTGAGCCGTGGCGCTGCCAGCGATCACGATGGTCATCAGAAGGACGGCGAACTTAGACAGCAATGTCACCCTCCGACCCGTTCATAGGGGTAAAGTTGCAGTCTGGCGTGACCAGCTCGGCCGGCGAGACGGCAGCGCGGAATGTGAAACAATTCGCCTGTGGTTCTTGATACTGTGCGCAGGAGGCGAGGACGCCGAGTGCGGTGAGAAGGATCAAAATGCGTTTCATAGCAGTCTCCAGAAATCAGGGCGGTCGCGGTAGTCAGCGCCAACAAGGGCTTCGCCCTTTTCCATGCCGCCGAGGATCGTGAGGTTGCGGCCCAAAGCGCTGAGATCGGCATCAACAACGATCGAGCCTTGATCGTCGCGGATAAGCGCCAGCCGCGAATTGCTGCCCGTGTTTAGCAACACATCGAGTTCTTTCTCGAAGAGGTTTAACATTGCGTAGTCAGACGCATGGGCGCGGATATTGGGCAGTAGGATTTGCGTCGGGACCGCTTCGACAATGGTCTTGCCGGTGCGGGTACGTTCCAGTTGGCTGGCATATTGCGTCATCATCACAGCTACGGTGTTTTGCTTGCGCGCCGTCACCAGCCAGTTCGAAAGCCGTTCGGCAAAGTAAGCGTTGTCGAGGGCCTTCCAGGCTTCATCAATGACGATGATGGTGGGACGGCGATCTTCGATCTCGCGTTCAACGCGGCGGAACAGATAACTGAGCACGGCCATCCGTTCTTTCTCGGACTCAGAATCCAGAATACCCGTCAGATCAAACCCGACGACATCACCTTCGAGAGAAAACGTGTCTTCCAGAGACTGACCAAAGATCCAGCCGTAACGACCATCGCTGGTCCATTCAAGCAATCGCTGGTGTAGATCGCCGCCATCATCGGTGGAGACAAAGAGCGAGGCAAAGTCCTTCCAATTGCGCAAAGCCGGGTCGGTGGCGTTCGCGTTCTGGCGCACGACCTCTTGGATGCGGTTGGTTTGAACGGGCGTCAGCGGCTTGTCCGCGCGGTAGAGCAGGGTGCCCAGCCAGTCCGACAGCCAAGCTGTGCCGCGATCGTCCACCTCGGTCCAGAGCGGATTGAGACTGGTGGCTTGTCCAGCCTTCAATGCCGCATAGCTGCCCCCGTTGGCGCGGACCGCCATCTCCATACCAAGTCGGTAATCAAAGACGAAGATCCGCGCGCCTGCTCGACGGGCTTGGGTCATGAGGAATGCGGACAGGACGGATTTACCAGATCCGGGCCGCCCCATAATTAAGGTGTGTCCGCTGGTCGGCTCTTTGTCTGGGCTGCCTTGCTCGTGATAAGAAAACCGATAAACACTTTGCTCAGGCGTGGGGAGCATGGTGATCACCTTGCCCCATGGTACGTCATCTGCCTCTTTGCCGAGCTGCGTGCGGTGGAACGCTGCGAAATCCGCAAAGTTGCGATTGGTGATGGCACTGGCGCGAACGCGCTTGGGCTGATTGCCGGGATGTTGGCTAAGATAATGCGCTTTCGCTGCGACCCGCTCGCCGATCATCTTCACACCTTCAGCAGCGGCGGCGTTGACGATTTCGGCGCTTAACGTCTGCAGCTCATCCAGCGTGTCGCAGAAGATGGTAACGACCATGTGGTGTTCACCAAAACTCTGGCGCTTGGCCTCAAGATCATCGGCAGCGATATCGAGGGCCTCCATGAGCGAAAGGGCAGCGTCCTGTGACGCCTGCATCTGTCGTTTCTGGCGCTTGATCCGTCCGGCCATGAGGTTGGAATTGATTGGCGTGAACGAATGGGTGACGATCATGTCGACGGGCAGATTGAGCATGTCGAACATGGTGCACGATGTGGCCTCGGAGTATTCGCCGATGGTGAAGCTTTTGCCGTAGCGGTGACCAACGACGCCTTCTGACAGCTCAAAATGATCCTCAAGGAGTTTCACGCGGGTGTTGGCCACGTTGAACGACAGGAAACCAAAGGTGCTGGCTGGAAAAAGCGGCAGTTCCTGACCGGTATTCAGCGCCCCGAGGAACCCAACCAGTTCACCAGACTTCGCCGACAGCACGCGCGGTTTGAGATCGGCCAGCCCCGAGGCAAAGACATTCACGGCCTCATTCAGCCGTCGAAGGCGTTTTCGTGTTTCTTCTTTGAAGCGCTCAGGTGCGCTACGATTGAGAAACGGAAGAAAGCTCTTGGACGGCGGACGGTGCATGACTGTGAGAGTCAGCGTTTTATCGCGCAGCCCGCTGGTCGCCAGTTTCTCGCGCCATTGGCGATCCACGTCTCCTGCAAAACTGTCCTCACCCACGGGTTCAAGCTCCGGAGCAATCGCTTTTGAGACCTTATGCACAAAATAGCTGAATTCTGGACCCAGCTGCGCGACGATACGGGCA
>NZ_CP072617.1:0-72015 GCF_000735125.2 Sulfitobacter sp. CB2047
ATGCGGCTGTATCAGCAACTCTTTCCCCTGTCGCAGTTTGTGGTTGTCACTCGCCATCCAGAGGCGGTTGCCGCGGCCACTTCCAAATGGGTCGACATGGCCCCCGCTGCGATGATGGATCACTGGCTAGATGCTCATGACATCGTACAGCGCGACATCGATTACCTGCATGCCGTGATCACTGTCCGCTACGAAGATCTCGTCGCTGACCCTACCGCTACATTGGCGCGTTTGGTGGCGTTTCTGGATGTCGATGCGGTGCCCGCGCCGTCTGATATCCGCGATGGCAATCAGGACTATGCGGGGACGGCCACGCTCTCCCCCGCTCAAGCGGAGCGTGCGGCGGCGTGGGGATATGCTGCGGGATTGCAGGTTCAGCCTTGGGATTGTGTGACCCGCCACCCTTTGCGGCGCATTGCTGAGAATGTTGAGTCGGCGGCGGGTGGTACAACGTTGTCCTAATTGCTGCTCAGCGAAAGATAAGAGACTAAGCCACATATTAGAGACATATAATGCCGACTCACGCCCCCTGCACACATTGCCTCCCGACTCCCAATTTCATCTCAGTTTTACACAAGAAGGAACTTTATCCCGCGCACGAGGTTCAATCTTAAATAGCAATTTTCGACCATCGTTCTCTTCCTCACAACACCGTTTCCCTCCACCTGAGGGCCCAACAGCGCGCGAAGTGAAAGAGACGCAACACGATCCGCGACGGCGCGGTCCTGCGCCGCCGGTGAGACTTGGCTTCCCGAAAGGCTGCGCAGATGAATATTCGTACTCAGGTAAAGACCCACTCCCACACGGCGACCCCTTTTGCGGCGACGCGGATTGCGGACAATGTGCTCGACCTTATTGGCCAGACGCCGATGGTGCGCCTGCCCCGCTATCTTGACCGCGAGGACGTAAACTTGGTCGCTAAAGTCGAGGCGCTGAACCCCGGTGGCAGTGCCAAGGACCGGCCCGCGCGGCACATGATAGAACGCGCTTTGGCGGACGGTCGGTTGCAGCCCGGCGATACGGTGGTTGAATCCTCCTCAGGTAATATGGGCATCGGGCTGGCGCAGGCTTGTGCAGTGCATGGGCTGCAATTCATCTGCGTTGTCGACCCCAATGCGCAGTCCCAGAACGTAGCGATCATCCGCGCCTTGGGCGGTCAGATCGAGCTGGTGGATCACGCGCCTGACGGAGATTTCCTCGCCGCGCGACTGGATCGGGTCGCCAACCTTTTGGAGGAAGACTCTCGCCGTTTTTGGCCCAACCAATACGCCAACCTCGACAATCCCGAGTCCCACGAGCTCGGCACCATCGCCGAGATCGACGCGGCGCTTGGCGGGCAGATCGATGTGCTTTTCGTCGCCTGTTCCAGCACCGGCACGGCGCGCGGGTGTCGCGATTATCTGCGCCGGATGGGGCGCAAAACCAAGGTGGTCGCGGTGGATGCCATGGGCAGCACCCTCTTCAACGGCACCGCAGGCCCACGCAAAATCTCGGGCATGGGCGCGGGTCGTATCCCCGAGCTGGCCAAGGGGCAGGAGTTTGATGACCTCGTCCGCGTTTCCGACGTGACCTGCGTCGCCGGCTGCCGTCGCGCCGTTGCGCGTGAAGGGCTGCTGGTCGGCGGCTCCGGCGGTGGTGTGCTTGAGGCAGTACGGGGTATGCAGGATGAGCTTGCCGGTCTGACCGTCGCTGCGATCATCCACGATTCCGGCTCGCGCTACTTGGGCACCATCTTTGATCCCGACTGGGTGGAGCGGGAACTGGGGATTTGCGAGGCGGATGTGACCGCATTGGCAGGATTGGCCCCCGCGGATTCATGAGAGACACAGAAATTGCCATTGTCGGCTGCGGCCCCAAGGGGCTCTACGCGCTGGATAGCCTGTGCGAGGCGGCGCGGCGCAATCCGCGGCACCGGTTTACCGTCCATATTTTCGAACCCTCGGCGCACCCCGGGGCGGGGCCGATCTATGATCCGGATCAGCCGGAGGTGCTGCTGATGAACTTTCCCGCTGGTCTGATCAACGCCTGGACCGGTGGGCGCGGGCCGTCGTTTCTGGAGTGGGCTGCGCGGAGCCCGAAGCCCATCGATGCGGGCGACTATGTGCCGCGGGCGCATGTGGGGCGGTATCTGTTCTGGAGCTTTGAGCGTGTCGTCGCACAAGCCCCATCGAATGTGAGACTAATCCGGCACAAAACGCGCGTCGACGCGGTGAACCGCAACGGGGATCGGTGGCACATCTCCCCCCAAAACGTCACCGTCGATCACGTTCTGATTACGACCGGTCACCAAGACGGGTTTCGTCATAGCAAAACGGAGATGCGCAACCACATCCCCTCCCCCTTCCCTATTGACCAGCGTCTGACCCAGACCGCTGTGCCGCCCAACTCTACCGTGCGCTGCAAAGGTTTCGCGCTCACCTTCATCGATACGATGCTCGCGCTGACCGAAGGGCGTGGCGGAGTCTTCACCCTCTCCGCCACCGGCTATAAATATACCCCATCGGGAAAGGAGCCGCGCCGCATCGCCCCCTTCAGCCGCAGTGGTCGTCCAATGCGTGCCAAGGTAGAGGCGGCACTGTTTACCCAACCGCAAGACGACGCCTTTTGGGACGAACGACGCGCCGCGCTTTCGCACATCCTGCGCACCCCTAACGCTACCTTCACCCACCACATCTGGCCGGCGTTTTTGTCATTCGCTGATCAGGTTTTGGGCAATCCCTCCGGCACCAGCGCCGCGTTCTTCACCCAGCGGACCGAAACCATCTTCACCCCCGACGAAATCCGCCAAGACCTACGCATCGGCTATGACATCGCCATGGGGCGCCGCGCTCAAGACAGCGCTTGGGCCCTGGCCGAGGTCTGGCGCCGCTGCTATTCGCAGCTGATCAACTGGATCAGTCACCGCGAGTTAACCCCCGACGACGCCCACCCCTTCCGCCAGATCGCGGCAGAGATGGAGCGGCTGGCCTTCGGCCCGCCCGCGCAGAACATCGGCAAGCTGATCACGCTGGAACAGGCGGGCATCGTCAGCTTTGACCATATGTCGGGCGACGCCGCGGCGGATGTCACGATCAACGCCACGATCCCACCCGCTGGCGGTGCCGAGCTTGCCGCACCGCTCGACGGTCTTTTGCGCGACGGGCATCTTAGCATCGGCACAATGGGCGGTGTTAGGGTCGACAAAAACGCCCACTCCCTGACACGCGACGGCACCGCCAAGGGCCTATCCGTCATCGGTCGCGCCACCGAAGGCTGTGTGCTTGGCAATGATACGCTGTCACGCTCCCTCCATGATCTTCCCGAAAACTGGGCCGCCGCCGTTGTAGAAAGCGCCCGCCAATCCAACGCGCTGGAGCATTCCCTATGACCATCCCCCAATCTATCTTCAGCCCCTGCCACGGCGTCGTGCCCCTGCGCCCGCGGCTGGAAAACTGGATGGCAGAGCTGTTGCAAGATCGCCCCCGCCTCGACGCGCTGACCGACCGCTTTGGTGCGCCGCTCAACATCCAATCCGTCGACCCCTTCCGCCGCAATATCGCGCAGCTGACCGATTGTGTGACCGACTATGGCCTGCCCTTCCTGCCCATGTTTGCACGTAAGGCGAATAAATGTCTCAGCTACGTGCAGGCCGCGCGGGATATGGGCATCGGCATCGATACGGCCAGCCATGCGGAGGTGGAACAATGCCTTGAACAGGGCCTCCCGGGCGATCGGATCGTCTGCACTGCCGCCGTAAAGGACCGTACGCTGATGACCCTGTGTGTGGGTGGCGGCGTGACCGTGATCCTTGATAACGAAGATGAGATGGAACTGCTGGAGGACGTGGCCGAGGGCGCGAGCAAGCCTGTCTCTGTCGGTCTACGCCTCAACGGGTTTGAGCGTGACGGCACAAAACTCTATTCGCGTTTCGGCTTTCCGCTGACGCAAGTCCCTACCCTCGCCGCGCGCATTGCCGCGTCAGAAACGCTCCGGCTCGACGGGCTGCACTTCCACCTCAACGGCTATAGCGCCGAGGATCGCACCGCCGCGATCCTCCAAACGCTCCCCCTGATCCACAAGATCAAAGGCGACAGCACCGCGCCCTTCTTCCTCGACATCGGCGGCGGCATCCCGATGAACTACCTCGACGACGCGGCGGAGTGGGAGACTTGGCTGGCCGAACTCGACCGCGCCCTGTCCGGTGACCGCGCCCCCATCACGCAGCATAACGACGGGCTGGGGCGCAAAGCGGGCGGTGAAGGAAAGGTCGACAGCTACCCCGTCGCGCAAACGCTGGTGCAAGAAGACTGGATGCGCCGCATCCTTGATCACATGGCGGACGGTCAAACCGTGGCCGCACGTCTCAGGGATGCCCACATCTCCCTGCGCTGCGAACCCGGTCGGTCCCTGCTGGACGGCTGCGGCATGACCCTCGCCCGCGTCGCCTTTTGCAAACGCGACAGCGCCGGCACCCCCGTGATCGGCGTGCAGATGAACCGCACCCAATCCCGTTCCGGCTTCGCCGAATTCGCGCTTGATCCGCTCATGGTCCCTGCCCCCGGTCCGCGCAAAGAGGCGATCGAAGGCTATCTCGCCGGTACCTATTGCACAGAAAGCGAATGGCTGACGCGGCGCAAGATGTCCTTCCCCCAAGGCGTCAAAGCAGGCGACCTCATGGTTTTTCCCAACACCGCCGGCTACCTGATGCATTTCCTCGAAAGCCGCTCGCACCAGTTCCCACTCGCGCGGAACGTGTTTGTGACGGAAGGAAACGCAGGGGCGGTAAGGCTGGACGATATCGACGCGGGGTAATTGCCGTTAGAAGGCGTGGACAATCTCTGACACCAATGCGGCGGTATTCTTGACGTTGAACTTCCGCATTAGCCGCGCGCGATGCACCTCTACCGTCCGGTGCGAGATATTAAGCGCCTCGCCGATCTCGCGCGAGGTGCGGCCGTTGACCAGATGATGCGCCACTTCGCGTTCCCGTGGGCTGAGATCGACAGAACGATAGCTCTTGTCCGCGATCTTCTCGAACGACCAGATCATCAGCGAAAACGGATCTTGTGGGGATAGGGTCGCCCCCTTGGCCTGCACCCAGAAGATCGTCTTATCCGACGCCTGCATAAAGCGTTCGTCTTCATAATGCGTATCGCCCGTCTCGCGCATGCGTGCCTCGCAACGCTCCCCGATCTGGTTGAAATCGGCAGTCGACGGGTAAAGCCGCTGCACCGACCGGTTGATCAGATCAGCCCTTGTGTAGCCGAACAAACGCTCCACCGCCTTGTTGGCCTCGATGATGCGGCGATAGCGCACGATGATCTGCGCCACGGGTGATTCCTGAAACCCGAGGCTGGAGGCTTTTTGGGTGGTAGAGGTATCGATCATCTGCATTTCTACTTAGTCCACTACGTAGTGATACGTATCATATTACGTGTTTCTACCAATAGATTGAGGGTCTGACATCCGTAAAATGATCCTCATATCAGGGAGGATATTATGACCACCGGAGTTTCCATCGTCGGGAGCGGCCACACGCAATTTGGCCGTCTGCAAGAAAACCTTGAAGAGCTGATCGTCGCCGCAACGCGCGAAGCGGTCGAGGAATCCGGCATTGATCCCAATGATATCGACGCTGTTTTTCTGGGGCATTTCAACTCCGGCATGGTGACGGATGGTTTTGCCTCCTCGCTGATCCATCAGGCCTATCCGCAGCTGCGGTTCAAACCCGGGATGCGGGCCGAAAACGCTTGTGCGTCAGGCTCGGCCGCGATCCATGCGGGGATGAACATGATCCGCGCAGGGCAAGCGCGCACGGTGCTTGTCGTTGGCGCGGAAAAGATGACCAGCCGCAGTACCAAAGAGGTCACGCAGGCGCTGGCCGGTGCGGGATACCAGAATGATCCGGCGGAGGCGTCGCTGAGCTTTCCACAGGTCTTCGGCGTGGCCGCGCGCGACTATGATGCGCGCTATGGCAGCCCGCTGGACGCGATGGCCAAGATCGCGGTGAAGAACCACGCCAACGCCATGTCCAACCCGCTGGCGCATATGCATAAAGAGTTCACCTTCGAACATTGCAGCACCGTGTCCGAGATGAACCCCGAGATCGCGCCGCCCCTCCGGTTGACCGATTGTTCACTCGTGACCGATGGGGCCGCGGCATTGATCCTCACGACCGACGAAAACGCGGCGCATTTCCCGACATCCGTGGCCATGCGTGCGGCGGAGCATGTGAATGATTTCCTGCCCATGTCGCGCCGAGATTTTCTGGCGTTCGAAGGCCCCGAACGCGCCTTCGCGCAGGCGTTCAAAGCGGCCAATGTCACGCTCGACGATATCGATTTCGCCGAAGTCCACGACTGCTTTACCATCGCGGAACTGCTGACCTACGAAGCGATGGGGCTCGCCCCCAAGGGGCATGGCGCGCGCGCGTTGGAGGATGGCACCGTCTATCGTGGCGGCGCGCTACCGGTGAACCTGTCGGGCGGGCTGAAGGCCAAGGGGCATCCCGTCGGCGCGACAGGCGTTTCCATGCATGCGCTGGCCTTCCGTCAGCTGACCAACCAAGCCGGTGATCTGCAAGTCCCCGGTGCCGAGCTGGGGCTGCTATTCAACATGGGCGGCTCTGCTGTGGCCAACTATGTCTCGGTGCTCGAAGCGCGCAAGGTCTGACTACATATGAATATTTCTGAATGGCTGCTTCAGGCCGCACGGGTATCCCCCGATGCGCCGGCGATCCGCTGCGGCTTGGATCTGCACGCGACCTATGGGCAGTTCGCGGCGCGTAGCGTGGGCATGGCGACTTATTTCAAAGACACTGTAGGCATCCGCAAAGGCGACCGCGTGGCGCTGTTCATGCAGAACTGCCCTGAGTATCTGGAGATCCTGCACGCGGTTTTGTGGATGGGTGCGATTGTCGTGCCGATCAATTACAAGCTGCACCCGCGTGAAGCGGCATGGATCATCGGCGATGCCAAGGCCCGCGTTGTCGTGACCCAAACCGGCACGGTGTTTGCGAGCGGCATCGAGCTTGGCGAGACCTGCAATGAACTCGGCATCCACGATCCCGCGCTGACCGCTGCGGCACAATCCAGCGCGGCAATCACAGTCCCCGTCGACACGGATAACGACGATGTGGCCTGGCTGTTCTATACCTCGGGCACCACGGGGCGGCCCAAGGGCGTGATGACCACCCACGGCAACCTCATCGCGATGTCACTGGCCTATGCGATGGATGTGGACAGCCCCACTGCCCGCGATAATTCGCTTTATGCAGCGCCTATGTCTCATGGGGCGGGGCTCTATCACTTCCCCATCATCCGCGCCGGGGGCTGCCATGTCATCCCCCAGTCCGGCGGGTTCGATCCGGCCGAGATCGCAGAACTGGCGCATGCGCTGAATAACCTCGTGTTCTTCGCCGCCCCCACGATGATCAAACGCCAGATCGCCCATGCCCATGCCACAGGCTATGACGGCACGGGCATCAAGACCATCATCTACGGTGGCGGTCCGATGTATCTCGCCGATATCGAAGAAGGGCTCGCCGTCTTCGGCGCGCGCTTCGTCCAGATTTACGGCCAAGGCGAATGCCCCATGACCATCACCGTGCTGCCCCGCGATCTTGTGGCCGACACCGCCCACCCCAACGCCGATGCGCGGCGCGGGTCGGTCGGGTTTGCGCAGGCGGGCGTGCAGGTGCGGGTCGTCGACGGTGACATGCGGCCCCTGCCCGCGGGTGAGGTTGGCGAGGTGGTCGTCTCTGGCGACGCGCTGATGAAAGGGTATTGGGGTAATGAAAAGGCCACCGCAGATACCGTCGTCGACGGCTGGCTGCGCACGGGCGACTTGGGGTCGATGGATGCCGATGGCTTCCTGACCCTCACCGACAGGTCGAAAGATGTGATCATCTCGGGCGGGACAAACATCTATCCACGGGAGGTGGAGGAGACCCTTCTGGCCCATGAAAACGTGTCCGAAGTGTCGGTGATCGGCGTGCCCAGTCCGGAATGGGGCGAGGATGTCGTGGCCTTTGTCGTCGCAACGGGCGATGGCCCCTGCGACGCGCCGCAGCTTGATGCCTGGTGCAAAAGCCGCATGGCCTCGTTCAAGAAGCCGAAGACATACCACTTTGTTCAGGATCTACCCAAGAACAGCTACGGGAAAGTCCTGAAAACCAGCCTGCGCGAACGTATTGCGCAAGAGCTGGAGGGAGAGCATCAGGCCTAAGCCGCGATGCAGAACAACGCGCGTCGACTTTTGACGCGCAGATCGGGAGAGAGAAACATGAAACGCAGAACATTCCTTAAGACCGGCGCCGCCGCCGCATCGGGCGCCTTTACGCTGGCCGCACCGTCGCTTGCGCTGGCGGCGACATCGCTGAAGTTCGACAGCTACGTGTCGGATTCCGCAGGCCCGTCGTGGATCGACCGCTGGTATCTGGACGAGCTGGAAAAACGCACCGAAGGCGAAGTCACCATCCGCCGCTACTGGTCCGGTTCGCTGAACAAGGTGGGCGAACATCTGGGCGCCGTGCGCGACGGTACATCCGAGATGACCTTGATCTCGCCCGGTTACTACCAGTCTGAACTGCCCGTCACCCGCGGGTTGGAATGGTATTTTCGTATGAACCGCGCCGACGCGCTGCAAAAGGTCTGCCGCGATGTTTACGATCAATTCGACCCCCTGCGCGCTGAATGGGAAGATCGCCACCGCTCCAAAGTGCTTTACTGGACCAACTGGAACTACGCGCCGCTGATCCTGCGCGACCCGATCACCTCGCTTGAAGACATCAAGGGCAAACGCATTCGCGCCTACGGTGTCTCTGCCGATGTGGTCGAAGCGCTTGGCGGTACGGCCGTCGCCATGGCCGCGCCCGAAGTGTATCAAGCGCTGGAGCGTGGCATTCTCGACGGGGTCTACGGGTTCGATTTCGTGACCGCGATCGCTTATAAACTGCACGAAATCGCGCCGCAGTTCTATGACATCGGCGACGGTCCCCACGCCCCCGCTGCGACGATCATGAACAAGCGGGTGTATGACGGGCTTCCCGACGATGTGCGCAAGATCTCGGACGAGATTGTCGATGACATCTATGGCGGGCAGTTCAGCGCGATCTACGAAGATGTGCTTGCGACCTACGTCAAAACCGCTGAAGCCGAAGGCGTGACGCTAAGCACCGTTTCTGACGAGCAAAAGGCCATGGCCAAGGATCTGGTCCAGCCCGCGCAGGTGAATTCCTGGCTTGAGGATACCGCGAAACCCGCAGGGATCGATGGCGCAGAAATGCAGTCCTTGATCGACGCCGCGATCAAGAAGTACGACGCTGAAGCAACGCTGAAACGCCCTTACGAAATCAGCCAGGCATCGTAATCGGCTGGGGGCGATCGCATTTTAGCGAAGGATTAAGTCATGCAAACGATCAACAGTTTACTGAAAATCGTGTCCGATGTGCTCGGTGCGGTCGCCATGTTGTTTCTCGCGTTTCTCGTGTTTGGCACCACGCTCGACGTTTTGGTACGTGCCCTCACGGGGAGCCCGATCACCGGCGTTTTTGAGTTCACGGAACTGGCGCTGGTGATGGTGGTGTTTCTTGGAGCGGGATGGGCCCAACGGGACGATGCGCATATCCGCGTCACTGTTTTGACAGAGAAACTCTCCCCCGCCACCCGCGCCCGTGTTGTCGCGCTGGCCTGGGCGGTCGGGGCGCTGGCATTGCTGATGCTGGCCATCCCCGCCACGCATGAGGCGATTTATTCCGTCTCTATCCGGGAATTCCGCTGGGGCTACGTCAAGATTCCAATCTGGTGGACAAAGGCCAGCTTGGCCGCGGGACTGTGGTTCGCCTTCATCCAGATGGCGATCCAATCCCTTCAACTTTTTCTTTTCGGGGAGTCTGCTGAGACCCAGCAGGCGTCACCCGATCTTCACTGACGTCAGGAAGCCCCGATGGATCCGTCCTATGCCCCCTATATCGCCGTCGCGCTGATTATTCTGCTGATGGCATTCGGCGCGCCTGTATTTGCCGCGCTGGCGCTGTCCGGCGCCGTTGGTATCGTCTTGGTCGAGGATTTCGCGTTTCTGATGACGCGGCTCAAGTCGATCTCATACTCCACCACCGCCGTTTATACGCTGACGATCATCCCGCTGTTCATCCTGATGGGGAGTTTCGCGCATCATGCGCAGGTGGGTAAAAAGCTGTTCGACGTTGCCAGCCGCTGGGTCGGGCATCTGCCCGGTGGGTTGGCCATGGCAGCGATCCTGACCAGCGCCGGCTTTGCGGCCACATCTGGGTCCAGCGTGGCCACTGCCGCCACCGTAGGCTCCGTCGCGATCCCCGAGATGAAGAAGGCGGGGTATCAGGGCAGCCTTTCGGCCGGCGCAGTCGCCGCAGGTGGCGTGCTGGGTGTGCTGATCCCACCAAGCGTCTTGCTGATCTTCTATGCCGCGCTGACCGAAACCTCCGCCGGTAAGATGCTTGTGGCCGGGTTTCTGCCGGGGTTGCTGACCGCGATCATGTTCATGGTCGGGATCTATTTCATCGCCCGTCGCGGCGATATGCGCCACGCGGTCACCCCACGCGCCAGCTGGGGCGAGGCCGTGCGCGAAACGGGCAAAGCATGGCAGGTTATGGTGCTGTTTATCGTCGTGATGGGCGGGATCTATCTGGGCCTTGTCACCCCGACAGAGGCGGGCGCTGTTGGTGCCTTTGTCGCCCTGATCATGCTGCTCATGCACCGCCCCAGCTGGCCGGGTATGCTGGGCCGTATCGTAGCGAGCTTCCGGTCGACCATCGACACCACCGTCATGATTCTCTTCACCATGATCGGCGCCGCCGTCTTCAGCTATTTCCTGACGCTGATCCAGGTGCCCAATCAATTGGCCGAGGCGGTCGTCGGCTCTGGCCTGCCGCCGTATTTCATCGTGGCGATGTTGCTTCTGGTCTTTGTGCCTTTGGGGATGTTCCTTGATGCATTCTCGATGATGGTTATCACCATCCCGATCATGTTTCCGACGATCCAATCGCTTGGCTTTGATCCGATCTGGTTCGGCATTCTCGCTGTAAAAATGTGCGAGATCGGCCTGATCACGCCGCCGGTCGGGCTGAACTGCTATGTCATAGCCGGTATTGATCGCGAAACACCCCTGCCCCAGATCTTCCGCGGCGCGCTGTGGTTTGTCCTGCTCGAGGTTATTACGATCGTAATCCTCTTCGCCTTCCCGATCATCACAACCATTCTGCCGAACTGGATGGGATCTTAAGGTTCAGCCGGCGCGCCCCTACAAGCGCGCCGGTGGCCTATCTCACGCCGGCGGTTCGCTGCGCAGGCCCTTGTAGATCGTGTAGCACATCACCAGCATCAGAATACTAAATGGCACGCCGGTGGCCGTGACCCCTGCCTGCAGCGCCGACAACCCGCCGCCGATCAGCAGCACGATGGCGATCAGCCCTTCGACCACACACCAGAAGATCCGCTGCGGCACCGGCGCGTCGATCTTGCCGCCTGCGGTAATCGTATCCACCACCAGTGAGCCGGAGTCCGATGATGTCACAAAGAACACCAGCGCCAGCACGATCGCGATGGTGGATGCGGTCTTGGTAAACGGCAGCTCGTTCAACATGCCAAAGAGGCTCAGCTCGGGCGAATAGCTGTCGATGACATTGGCTTTCACCAGCGACGTCTCGGGGGAGGTCAAGATCTGGTCGATGGCGATGCCGCCAAAGACGCCCATCCAGACAAAGATGATCAACGACGGGATCAGCAAGACGCAAACGATAAACTCCCGCACCGTGCGCCCTTTGGAGACTCGCGCGATGAACATGCCGACGAAAGGTGCCCAGGACACCCACCATGCCCAATAGAACGCCGTCCATCCCTCGCGGTAGGCATCATCCGTGCGGCCAAAGGGGTTCGACAGTGGGATCAGCTCTTGCGTGTAGGCGATCAGGCCGGTCCAGAAACCGCCAAGGCCGATCAGGGTCGGGCCTGCAAAAAGCACGAAGAGGAAGAACAGGATCGCGACGCCCATATTGACCTCGGACAGCACCTTCACCCCGCCGTCCAACCCGCGCCAGACCGACACAAGGGCGACAGCCGTCACCAGAATGATGATGATCACCTGCACATTCGTCGAAATCTCGAGCCCGAAGGCAAAGTTAAATCCCGCATTCGCCTGCTGTGCGCCAAGACCCAGCGATGTGGCCAAGCCGAACAGCGTCGCAAAGACCGCCAGAATGTCGATGATGTGGCCGGACCAACCCCAGACCCGTTCGCCCAGGATCGGATAGAAACAGGACCGGATCGAGAACGGCAAACCCTTGTTATAGGTGAACAGCGCCAAGGCCAGCGCCATGATCGCATAGACCGCCCAACCGTGCAGCCCCCAGTGATAGAAAGTGGCCGCCAGCCCCATCGCACGGGCAGCCTCTACATTCTCGACGATGATCGACCCGTCCGCAGCAATGGGCGACGGCACCCCAAGCGGGCCCGAGACGTTCATGTGATAGACAGGTTCCAGCACGCCAAAGAACAGCAGCCCGATCCCCATACCGGCGGCGAAAAGCATCGCGAACCATGCCGGGTAGGAATATTCCGGCACCGCATCATCGCCCCCCAAACGCACCTTGGACATGGGCAGAAAGATCAGCACGATGCAGAAGATGACAAAGAAGTTCACGATAATCATGAACATCCAGTCGAGCTTGGTGGTGGCGAAATCACGCACCGCGAGGAAGACCGCCCCCGCTTGATCAGGAAAGATCATCGTCAGCAGCACAAAAACCACAGAAGTGATCCCCGAGATCACGAAAACGGGGTTATGAATGTCAAAGCCGATAGGGCCAAGGCTGCCGTCGATATTGTCCTGACCGACCTCGAAATCAGTCTCTATCTCGCCGTTATCTGACGTGGGGTCGGTCATGCTCTCTCCATCCCTTTGGCTTATTATGTGTCTCTAATGCGCGTAAACTTGCGTGTCCCTAGGGGTGAACTAGATCGCCTAACGGGAATGTCCTGCATAATTTGTGGTAAGGGTAGAACGCCCAAGCCCCTCACAGCCGGAAACGGAGCGCCAAAGATGTGCAACCTCTACGCTAATACCCTCGCCCCGACCCTCATGCGGCAACTGTTCAAAGTGCGCGCCGAAAACGACCAGCTGGGCAATGCCGAGCCGCTAACGGCGATCTTCCCCAAGGGCACGGCGCCCATCGTGGCGCTGGATGAGGATGGCAACCGCGTATTACGCAACACGCATTGGGGGTTCGTGCTGCCGCAAACCTCCAAGAAAACCGGCAAGCCGATCCAGCCCAAGGCGGTGAACAACGCACGCGATGATAAGCTGCGCAGCTCTCCCTTCTGGAAAGCCAGCTTTACCGAACGCCGCTGCCTGATCCCCGCCTCCAGCTTTTGCGAGGCGAAGGGGCGCAATCCGGCAACCTATGTCTGGTTTGGCGTGACCGGCGACACCCCGCGCCCGCCCTTCGCCCTCGCCGGGATCTGGCGCAGCTTTGCGGGGAATTACGGGACGGAATATCGCCAGCTCACCACTTCCTCGATGATCACGACCACGCCGAATGAACTGGTGAAGGACACCCACCCCGACCGGATGCCCGCGATCCTGGCCCCTGACGACTACGAGGCTTGGCTAACCGCACCAACGGAGGACGTTTTCCGCCTGATTAGACCCTATCCCGCGGAACAAATGGTGATCCATCAACAGGGCGAAGATCTGAAATCCGACCACGGCGGGATATAGGCTCGCTTACCCCTCTTCGGGGCGCAGGGTATAGCCCTTGGCCCACTCCTCGAATGTCTCGTCGAACTGGTCCTGCGGCACATGCTCCAACCCCGGCAGCTCGCGCAGCAGAATATCGAGGTTGCGGCGGTCCTGCGCCGACATCTCCGGATGCGCCCTCAGCTGCGCCAGCTTCTGCGGCAGACGCCGTTCTTCCCGCACCGTGCTGAAATAGAGCGCATAGGGAATGGCTTTGATCTGTGCCACCAGCGTAGCGAGTTGCGGCAGCAGGATCTGGCTGAATTGCGTCGTGCCGGGTGGATGCACATCCGACAGCGCCAGAATGGCCCGCCCGGTGGAAACCGCTTGGGTCGTGGAGTAAACGAAAGAGACGGATAACGTCAGCACCACCATCCCCGACACGCCGATCAACGTCGCCACCACACCCCAAAGCGCCCCGCTGCTCTCATATGTGCCGCCACCCAGGGTCGACAGCAAATGCCCGGCGTAGATCGCTTTCTCCAGCAGACCCGCCGGCGCGCCCGAGCTTTGCGAAACCACCGATCCCGCCTGCCCCGACAGGATCAGCGTCCAGCTGAGGCACATCA
This sequence comes from Sulfitobacter sp. CB2047, assembly GCF_000735125.2. Classification (NCBI taxonomy): domain Bacteria; kingdom Pseudomonadati; phylum Pseudomonadota; class Alphaproteobacteria; order Rhodobacterales; family Roseobacteraceae; genus Sulfitobacter; species Sulfitobacter sp. CB2047. The sequence continues at coordinate 14,319 of NZ_CP072617.1, forward strand.
GGATAATCCACGCCGCCCCGATGCTGACCACTACAAGCGGGCCACAGACACGATGCACCCAATTCTGTTTTGGCAAACAACAGATGAGGCAAAATGTCCCCCGTGCCACCCATGGCGCGAGCGGGCCATTGGCCCCCACCCCAAGCGTCGACATGACAACATCCGCCGTCACCACCAGCAATAAACAGATGCCAAGGATCGCTGATATCATCGCCATGCTCCCTCACGTTCAGGCCAGGCAGCCCCATAGGAAATGGCAGCCCGACCCGCATCAGACTGCCACATATCGTTTCAAATCGCGCAGGTTTTGCACCTGCGCACCGAAATCACGCCGCCGCGCGGTCAGGCGTCAGCCCGCCCAGCTTCTCGCTCAGCGCCTCATACTGCTGCGTCAGAAACTGCAGCTCCGCATCCCCCGCGGCGTAGGGCTCGATCGCGCGGTCATAGGCGTCCAGCACATCCGCCTCGTATTTGCGCACCTGCGCCTCGACCCCATCAGGCCCCTCGATCCCGGCCGAGGTCCAATCCAGCGCGGAATAGACCCGCTTTGGTTCTTCCAAGGCGCTGGTATCAATGCCCGCGTCCGAAAGGTATTCCTCAACCAGAGCGATATTCTCCTTACGCATGGCGGTAATCTCGCTCACCAGATCCTTACCCGCGCCATCGTCGAGGTCATCCAGCGCCGTCTCATAGGCCGCCTGCGTCCCGCTCAGCACTCGCCAAAGCTCACTCATCGCGTCATTCTTGGTCTGCATACTCACACCTTTAGCTATGATTAATGGGAAGCTTCACCAAGGTCGGAAAGACCGGTAAAGCGTTGATATCACGATCATTATTTCCGAGGAGATAACACGCGCTGCGGGCTTTGGTTCCGGTGAGTTTTGTCGCCATGAGAGTTTTTTGCGTAGAGGTGGAGATGGGTACTTTTATCTTTGGGCATTCCCGCCAGCTGTGGCCGCGAACAAGACCCATCTGGCGAGTGTTCGCCTACTTTGTGCCGCTCCTTAGCTTGGCATTGGCATGATCTGCATCTGCCTGCGCCTTATCGGCAAGAACCCTCAGCTCCGAAGCCTCTTTCGTCAATGCTACCAATTGTTTGTTCAAATCCCGCTCACTTGCCCTTGCCTCTTTCGCTTCTTCCTTCGTCTCAGAAAGAGCGCTTTTTAGATCAGCAATACGTTCCGCCGATTGTGATTTCGCTAATTCTGCTGCGGCCTCACCGGCTTTGATTGACTCCTGAAGCTTGGCGATATCCGCATCCGTCTTTTCCTTGGCTTCATCGGCCAGACGAAGCTCATCCTCTAGCTTTGATATCTGTGCTTCCAACAGCATTCGTTCCCCAACGAAGGTACGCTTTGCATGATCTTTAGCTTCGATCCATACTCGCTTCAGAGTATGATCCATGGCCACGTGAACGCTGTTTGGTATGTCTGCCGATTGCTCTTGGAGCAATTTCCATTCTCGGAGTAACGGTGTGATGGTTTCAAGTGACCCACCACCAAGCACTTCCCGAATGTTCCTATTGGTCGGCTCAGTGCCTTGCTCGATCAATTGTTCAGCCGCCTGGAAAACCCGCTGTTGGTTAATTGCCATTTCTTCCTGCCTTAAATGCCTGCTTTTATACACTGTAACATATTGTAACGTTATGCTCATTACAACACGTTACATATGGGATCTATCTAGGCGATTTCCGTCATATCCTTAGGCGAAGCAGTCTGCTCTTTGTAATGGCTGAGAACCCGGTTTTCATAGCCTGCTTGATCAGGCCCCTAGTATTATAGTGGCTATTTTACAGAGCGCTTTGCTCCCAAGTTAAGACAATCAAACAAGCCCATAGGCAACCGTGGAGTCTGGAGCGATGCACTGGATATAGTTTGCACATATCCGCGAGAATGTTGTGCCCTCAGGCGGACCCGGAAAAATGTTGGGCACTGACGGCAAAATTTGGCCGTTACAGTTTACAACCTTGGGCGAGAATTCGTTCCAACATCGTTTGGGAAGCTTCGGGAATACTCTCGAACAGGGCTGCTAGCATCAATACCTACAATCTGTTGGGATCGTGCCGAGTTTGTTTTCTTCCGCCGGTTTGACCCACCGTAATGCCCTAACGTACGCGTGCTTTGCTGTCCTAGCGCCGCAGCCCTCGCTTGTTCATCAAATCGCCCTTCCGTCCTCAGAGCGTCCGCGAATGAATGCCTAAAAACATATGGTGTCACATTATGCTTGAGACGAGGAAACGCGCGACTAGCAATTTTCTTGACGCGTTTCCCGAGACTATTGGTCAATAACCGCTCCTGTTCGGCTATCGATAGCACCTTTCCAGATGATGAATACGGAGCCGCCGCTTGACGTAACACTAAATTGTTTTCACCGGACCGCGAAATTTGGCAGTATAGCCAAAGCGCTTCGGGACTGTGGCAGCCCAAGGTGATCTGGCGTATCGCCTGCCCCTTTGCTTCGACCAATATCTCCTTTTTCGTAGCCGTTTTTGCTCCGTGAATTTTGAACGTAAGCCTTTTCGCCGCATCAACATCTGCTATCGAAACCTCAATGCCTAAACGGCATGAAAATTCGACCGGTCGGCAGCCTGTCAACATCAATGTCGCAATCGTTGCCCGCTGCAAATCGCTCGTGTTGTCGTCAGCCAGCACAAACCGCCAGTAGGTGTCGAGCCAACAATAGGTCGGGTCCGATTTGCGTTTACGATCCTGATGCTGATTGATCGCACGCAACGACGCAATTTGGGCGTTGGGCTTTCTTTTGGAATTAACTGATCGATCACTTTTATTTTTTCTTAGCGCTTGATGTGATGGGTCCGGGGGGTGGGCCACAAGGAAAGCCACCGCGCTCCGAAAGCTTTCATACTCAGCCTTCCCAAGCGGGCGTTGCGCGGCCCTAAATCTGGCGATCGAAGCACTATCAACGCTTTTGTTAAGCCATTCGTTAAGTTGGAGTGTCGCCTTTGCTGTTGGTTTTTGCGAGATATAGTGTTTCCAGAAACTGGGAGCCCCTTCGATTACCGACTGCGCAGCTAGGCGCACCAAGGCAGATCTGTGGGCTTGACGGGTGTTAGCGGTCTCCCACCCCCCTGCCCTATCTATCCTAAGGAAGGCCTCATACGGATTGTCGCGCGGGCCTTTTTTAGCAAGAGCTGCAGCGCGCACTTCATATTTCTGCCACGTACCGGAAGCAATGAGGTCTTCGGGAGCGTACAAGCGGTTCGCTTCCTGCGCAAATGCGTAAGCGATCAAACTATCGGACAACAAGCGCTCTGAAGGCGTTGGGTTCCGCCCAGCTATGGCAGCGGCTGCATCTTTTAGGCTTTTCATCGGAAAGCCAGTCACCATGTCAGCGCCGCCTTTGCGGTACTTTGACTAGCTTTCGCCAGAGCCTTAGCATTTGAGGCCGGCTTCTCTGAAATGCCTTCCGCGATTATATGATTACCGTTCTGCACATAGTGTTCACCCTTGGTGGTCGGGTGAGGATTGTTAATCCAAAGACAAAAGCCCCAAGTACTAAGCCACGACGCGCGCCCCTTTAAGCTCGATGGATTTAGAAAGGTATCTGCACTCATATCAGCATGCCTCGTCCATCCAATGCTCAAGAACACAGACCCATGTCTGGTCATCAGATTTTCCGAGGAACGGCAAAAGAGTGAGCCGAAGCCTTGCTGGGTTTAGCGCAATCTCCCCGACTAAATACCTCGGGCACGAAGCTGATGATTCCTCGATTAGATCCAGCGTCAGCGGTGAGATTAAGTAGGGTAGCCCATGAACTGCAGCACAACAGCACATGCGGTTCTCGGATAAGCCACCTGCGACTTTGACTTGGATTTTTCTTCCTATGGCATCCAGTAGCAAGTCGCATGCATAGGTCGATTGTTTTGTATGACGCTGCAAAACACCCGCGTATGCCGGTCGCCGAAAACCTGCCAGGATTAGGTTTGCCGCTTCAAGTTTTAGCTTTTTAAATTTTGATTTATTGAGATCATTAGCTTGGGTCATATCAAATCCCCCTCTTGGTAGGAGATTGTCACGACCCATTAATACAAAGTAAAAAAGCTTCCAGCAGCATCGTCCTAAGCGTGTGGCTGGCTCCAACGAGGATAAGACGGGTTTTGCAGATGTCGCACTAACAGAGCAGTGCAGTACAAGACCTAGAACGTCAGCGATGGAGGAAATTAAATCTGAAACAGCCAAGGCTATAATCACGTAAATTTGTGCTACGTAAATACACCACTGCTCACTAGATTTCCGCGTTTCCGAGTTCCGTTTACTAAGGCGGAACCGTTTAAATTCAACCTATAGCTGCATTAAGGAAGGCGCAAAGCACAAGAGATTTGATAGTTGAATAAAGTCCACCAATGCTAACTCCGCATTTGCTGGACTTTATCAGATAGTTTTTTAATGCCCTGTACCGCGTATGATCATCAATCATTAAGGGCGTGGGAATTGGCCAGTGTCATCCGAAAGTGTTGAAGACCGGTTGTCGGTCGAGCTCTCCATCTTCGTACTCTTCGAAGATCGCTGTCTCGCTAATCCGCACCTGGGTGTTCGGCATAAGGGACCTGAGAGTTTGTGCAACCCCGTTCACGCAACCGGAGCTGTCATCTAATGTTGCCCAAGCACCAGTTACCGTGATCTCGGATGTTTCGAGATGCTCACTCAAAAACTCGGCCGCGTCATCTGGTCCATCAAAATATTTATCTAGGCAACATGAACGATTTTCCTGCCAGCCATCATAAGCTGACTCGCCCGTGTCGCAACCATACATACGAACTGCTGAAACCGAATTCAGACACCCTGCGCGTTCCGCAGCGAGAATAGCATTGGACAGCCCCTTCTCGATTACGTCGTCAAACCCGCGTTGGATTTCATCCGATAAAAATCCATCGATCACCGCAAAGTGCCCCTCGTGTGATAGAATTTCTTCTGCAACTGCATTGCGATATTCGCGAGCCTTACGCCCCAATTGGGATTCTGCTGATCCGAACATACCGCCAGGGAGGACAAGCACGAGGGTTTTCGGTAACTCAATATGGGTTGTTTTTGGCGAGATATTGAAGTCGTTGGTCATGGTATTTCCTTGTATGATAAATTTGAAATTGCATTCTGTTCTTGAATGCTCGGTCAAATTATCTCTGCAGGATTAAACTGAGATTTAAATTTTCGGGATTTGAACAGACTCATTCGTCATTGTTGGACTTAGGAGCTTTTATCGCCCCATCAACTGAACTTGAAATTAGATAACTACTTTCCCCAACTGGACCGCGGTCTAACAGATGGGCACGGTAGTAGAACTCACGTTTCCTTGGTATATCTCGTTCGCAGCACTTCAAACGCACTTGCAACACCGACATACGCAACCATTAGTTTTTGGGGAACCCAATAGTACTCTACCGTTATTCCTTACCGGCTAGAAGTTCCTATACGGGGCAGGGGCGTCGGATCTAAATTTGAGATGCTCCCTCAACATCTCCAGCGAGCAGTACGCCCCTGAGGGCATCGTCTCGTAAGGATATATAAGCCTTAATATATTTTAGTGTGAGCTATTACTTATCCTATATGCGCAGCACGGTGGAGTGGATCATAACTTCGGCCTTACGTATGCCTTTGTAGTCAACAGAACTTAGCCTGAAGAGCTGTTACCAGATTTTTTGTATGATACATCTCGGTAGCGACCCATTATGAAAACCATGTGCTGTCCCGTTAAGCTAACATGCTGTCTAATGCCGTGGAGTTTCTTGACCGCGGTCAAGAAACTCATATGCGGTCAAGTTGTGTGTATAGCACTTTTTCAAAATAGGCATCGGGGTGCTTGATCGTGCCTGAACGGGCTAGCAAGTAGTCGAAAACTAGAAGCAGTTTGCCTGCGCCCGCCATTTGGATGCCACGTTTCAATCTATCTTGTCCCACTCTAAGCAGTTTACCGAGGTCATACAGGATGCGATTAAGGGTTTCCCCTGAGTGAGGAGGGACTGGGAAAAGCCCTGCTACATGGGTGAAGTCTTCCCAAGCCATTTTCTCTGGGTTACGGTTCATCTTGGCCTGCGTTTGCGACGTTTGTTCATCTTGTTCCGTTGTTTTAATAGCAATCTTATTAATATCTTTTGTTGTAGACTCTATGTGCCGGACATTTTGTCCGTTTGAGGCGGTCAGTTCGACCGGATTTAGTGTACCTGATCGCTGTTCGACAGCTTGTAGACTGTCTTTTGCGTTGGAATTTGCTACGGTGTGCCTCTCACCGTAGCAGGCGTCAGTGGCGGCACCCATATCTCGGAGCTCCGAGATAATGCTTAGAACTGCGTCCACGGTCAACGTCGCGCGACGCAAGATATTTCTAAACATGTGTAGGGTAGAGAGTTTTCCTTCATCGAGGCCTGTCTGCCGAAGGAGAGACGCACGAAGTGCTAAGGCTTCGGTCTTCAGTGACCGTAGATGCTCGAGTTCTTCGGTAAGCTGTGACGCCTGCATTGAGAGAGTGTCGTATCGTTGGATCAAGGGCTTTAGGTCGATGCCGAAGGCGTCCTTAATCACACCTCCATATCGTAACGGGAAGCGTTTACCATTTGCGGAACTCTTCCGTTCAATCAGATCAGCCGCTGAGAGGCGCCCAAGGCTGCGACGAAGTGTTCTTTCGTCAAGACCATTGGCTCGTTCTGACAACGAAGCGTTCGATGGGAAGACGACGGTCAGTGCAATCTGCCGGTTATCCAGACCTTCACGTCTTTCGCGGGGAAGGAAGCTGATGAGTGCGGTCAACACGGCTAGGTCGTTGGTCGTAAGGCCGAGCTGTTTTCTCAGAATGCGAACTGGGCCTAACAGCTCATAGGGGTTAGGGTAGGGCAAGTCTGTCCGCTCCGCCAAGGCGGTTCGTGCTTTGTTTTGATGTTTCATGGTGTTTCGGAAGAAAAAGCTTCCCCGTTCACCGCCAGCGGTGTTGAAATCGATTCGATTAGGAGGTATCAATTAGGTGTCGAGACTAATTGAGGCCCTTCGGAAGTATCGCTTTCGGGGGGTCTTTCTTTTTCTAGCCGGTCCTCCTTTCGTTTGCTGCTCGTTGTTTTTTGACGTCTTGACCGCGGTCAAGACGCGGGGTTGTTACTTTGGCCCATCTTGACCGCGGTCAAGAAGCTCAATTATCAGCTTGCGCACAGCCTCCTCCACACGTGGGGCAAGATCTGCGTCAGCGTCGATAGTGATACGATTACCCCTTCGCCCGACCTTCACGCGCTCGTCGGGGTGCGCCGAGGGAGCCGATGGCTTGGTGGTCGTCAGCAAGGTAACCGCTGCTTCCAGACGATCGGGGCCTGGTAAATTGCGGGGGATTTTGGTGGCAATTTCGCGGGCTTTTGCGCCGTCTTTCTCGCACAACCGAAAGAGCTTTTCCCAGACCCGTCGACCAACGCCGTGCGCAGGTCCAATAGCCTGAATCAATTCAGTAGGAATGCCTGTCGCGATACGGTTCATCCGTGAGACAAGCGATTCATCTATCTGAAGTGCCCGATACGCAACGGTCTGAGCGTTCTTACGCGCCTCGTCTGTCTTCCCAAGTTCCCGAATTATCCCGGCTACGAACAGAGCTCGCTCAATGAAGGATGGGTCTTGGCGGGCATTGTTTTCCACACCTTGGGCAATGAGTGCTTCCTCGTCGGTCATCTGCATGACCGTTGCGCGCACCTTCTGACCAAGTTCGCGGCAGGCGAGAAGCCTGCGGCGACCATAGACAATCTCAAGGGATCCATTCGAGGTTCTGCGAACCAAAACTGGAACTTTTTGACCGTGCTCGCGGATCGACGAGACAAGATCATCCAGCCCATCACTGGGATCAATGCGGTCCATGACCGCGGACATCTGTATGGCGTTCGGGTCTATCAGCCGTGTGGCGTGTTTATCTTCTTCAAGAATGGATGCTTGTGCGCGAGCTACGGTCGGGCTCGTGCGGCTCGTATCCAAATTTTCTTCCGAAGGCGACGCTTCACCCATCGCATTCTTTAAGGAATTTCCGAAGACTTTACGTGCCATCACTACGCCCCCATGCCTTGAGGATTTCTCGTTCGACCTCATCCGTCACGCGAGACACGGACTCGGTCGCGCGCTCGTATGTTCGGCGGTTCACGTCGCGAGGTTCTACCTCAAATATGCTCTGTTGGGTATTTGCAGCGTCACCCACGGCAGTTGATTTGAGGAACTCAGCAGATAGCACCGCATCTCCAAGCACTGTCCGAAGCAGAGATGAAATTTGAACCTGCGGCCCATCGGTATTTTCGTAGCGAGTGATGAGAACTCTAACGAAGTTCAGCCCGTGTTCGGGGGCATGCGTCTCGACTACGCCCATCAAGTTACTCGCCATCGCCAAAAAGCTCGCAAGCGACATGACGTCAAGCATAGAGGCGTTCAGCGGGATCAGTACCCCAGTCGATGCAAAAAGAGCCGAGATCACTGAGAAGTTCAGCTGTGGTGGGGTATCAAACAGTACCACATCATATTGGCTTAAGACTGGATCAAGTGCATCTCTGATGCGGCTATGGAACGTGGTGGTGCCTTCTCTGAAGCTCAGTGCGACCTCGAACTCGTACTCCATGATGTCCATGGATGCCGGGATCAGGTCGACAGTTGGGAAGTTCGTTTCGCGAATGATTTCTGCCGCGGGCAGGGGATCGTCGGATTTGATAAGATCGTATGAGGTTGGCATATCCGGATCAAGCTCGGGCGTAACACCGAACAGGTTCGTCAGGCTTGCCTGGCTATCAAGATCGATTAGCAAGACCCGGTACCCTCGTAGACCCAATAATTGCCCAATGTGAGCAACAGATGATGTCTTGGCGGAGCCACCCTTCAGGTTGAAGATCGTCAAAACCTGACAGGCTTCTCCCGGTCTTCTGTGGGGATGCTCTTCTGGTTTTATCCTTCCGGTCTTAAGAAGCAGGCGTTGTGCCTCAACCATCTCCTCTGCGGAAAAGCTACGGCGATTGCCGCCCTCCAAAATACCTTCGGGGAAGCCTTCGAGGTTTGACACATGATGTCGGAAGGTGTTCTGATTGATGCGAAGTAGTTCCGCCGCTTCCCGCATGGCGAAGCGCCGGAGTCCCTTCTGGGCGTCCGGCGGGAAGGTTTCCTGCGCATGCTCATGCAACCGGTTACCCAGTCGCTTAGACATTACTTCAAATCTCTGGGAGGCTCGAATCCCGCTCATTGCTGCCCTCAAGTCTTTATTGTTTGGGAGATATTAACAGATATGGCGGATTAATCTAGGATAAACTGTTGAGCGGCTTGAGGGCGTTGAGGTCTAATACTCGTAGCGACAGTAAACTGTTAAATATCAGCGACTTAACATTTATGATCTCTCGACAATTCAACAGTTTGTTGCGCGCGCAGAAGTAAACACAAGATGTATTTTGTGTACATATTTAAATCGGCACGGTTCTCGAATGTCCGATTCCTTTGGATATATGTCGAGCGAGCCGAGTACCCTTTGCAGGCTCTAAAAGTGTTCTTTCCGATGACGGCTGGCAACTCTTTTGCTTTCGGGGTCGACGTTAAAGCATCGTATCTATTTAGCCAAAGACGGGAAGCCTTAGGGATCTCGTCCCCTCCGCCAACCATGATAGCCGAACTGATCTGGTGGTGGTTGTAAAGACGAAGCGAGATTCTGACGTCAATGTTTGCCACCATCACTAGTTATCGTAATCCGCACAGTCGGAGCCCAACACTGGTCAGGAATGGCCCAGTCGAATGCGACGGGAAGTTGGCGTAGACCAAAGTATGCGTTGGGCTGCAGCGCAACAGGTGCAAAAATTCACACATGGGTATTGGTAGGAATGGGCGGAATTGAACCGCCGACGACACAGTAATCTGCTGCTAAAAGGGTTTATAAATCCCGTGTCCCACCGCGGCACTCCCAGATACCGAACTGGTAATCAGTCGGATATTCGGGAGCTTAGGTTGTGGTAGTATGTAGGATCCATTCGGCCATGCTACGTCGTCGTTGAACCTAGTTCAAGAACGAGTTTTTAAACCCTTCTGGAACAGCCATCTAACGTCAGCGTTCACTTATGTTTTACGACCTATTCAACAGGTGAAGCATTGGTAATTGAAGCGAAATCACCATGGATCGATGCTAACCGCACGCACTTCCGGCAAGCCAAGGCCATCCGCAGCCCTTCGCCGGCTGACATAGATGTCGCGCGGTGGGGTGTTTTCACCGCAAGCTATGCTGACGGCTCTGGCAAACTGCGAAATTGTCAGCTGACAATTTATATTGTATAATCATTACATTGATTTATGGATCATGCCCGGCATGCGACCATAGAAGGGATCAGCAGTATGACGATCTGCTAATCCTCCGCGCCATTTCTACGAATCCTCCTTATGATGTCGGGATGGACAATCTTCTCATCGGGGCACTTTGGCGCTTTATTACCAGCAGTTTCTTGCGTATTCCATTTTGGCGTGTCTCTTAATATAGGGGGGTAAGAGGAGGAATATCCAACATCTTGCGGCCGTAACAAGGCAAGAGCCAAGACCCTGTCCCACAGGCCGCTGATCCGCAAGAAATACCTTCGTGGAACGAAACTAATTTGGTACCCTCAGTACATTACAAACGACTTTTATTTTCATAGAAAATTATCGCCATGCACATGAACAGTATTCACGACCTTTCGAGGGCGAAGAAGCGGGCCATTTTTCTGGCTGTCGACAGCATGCTCGTTCCTCTTGCTCTCTATTGCGCCTTTGCCTTTCGGTACGGTACGGGCACCCCTTGGATGCCGATCGCAGACAGTTGGGTTCTTTTCCCCGTCATCTCGATGTGGGGCGTTGGTATCATCTGGGCACTGCGGCTTCATCGGATCAAGCTTAACGCTTTTGATACTCATTCCATGTCAAACATTGGCGTAGCGTCGCTGTTGATTGCCTTCAGTGCAGTGATGCTGAGTTATTGGCTAAAGCTGTCGGCACCGCGGTCTGTACCGCTTCTTTTGGGGTTGTTCTTCTGCATCTTCGCCGTCGCGGCACGTGTAGTAGGGCTGAACCTGCTGCGCTGGCTGTCAGAGCGCGGCGGCAACCGTAAACCCGTCGCGATCTATGGGGCAGGGGCCGCGGGTATCCAATTGGCAGCCGCCTTGAGGCAGGCCAGCGAAGCGCGGCCTGTGTTCTTCATCGACGACAACCCGAACTTGCACGGTCTCATGGTCGCGGGGCTGCCTGTTCATGACCCCGCCAAACTCGGGAAGCTGGTCAAAACGCGCGATATCGAACAGATCTTACTGGCCGTGCCATCAATGGCCAAGAAGCGTAGGGACGAGCTGATCTCCAAGCTCAGCGTTCATGAGGTCGAGGTGCAGGTGCTGCCGTCCTATGTGGACCTGATGTCTGGCAAAGGACCCGCTGATAGTCTGCGCACCGTCGCGCCGGATCAGCTTTTGGGCCGCGATAAGGTTGATCTTGATACGCCTGAAATCGCCAAGACTTATGCCGGTCGCGTTGTGATGGTGACCGGGGCAGGGGGCTCCATCGGGTCCGAGCTTTGTCGGCAGCTGCTCAACTGTAACCCGGCTCGGATTGTACTGTTTGAACAAGGTGAGTTCCAATTGTACTCGATTGACCAGGAGCTGCAGCCTGAGGCGAAGGCCACCGGGATCCATATTGTCAGCCGTCTTGGCTCGGTCACCAACAAGGCGCGCGTCGCCGGTGTGATCGCTGAGGAGGGGGTGGAGGTTGTCCTCCACACCGCGGCCTATAAACACGTGCCGCTGGTCGAGGAAAATGAGCTAGAAGGCGCGCGCAACAACGTGCTCGGGACCCAAGTCGTCGCCGAATCCGCCGCTGAGGCGAAGCTGGAGCGCTTCATTCTGGTCTCCACCGACAAAGCCGTGCGGCCGACAAATATCATGGGTGCCACCAAACGGATGGCCGAGCTGGTGGTGCAGGATGTCCAGACGCGAAATGCTGCTACAAAATTTGCCATGGTGCGCTTTGGAAACGTGCTTGGGTCCTCAGGTTCGGTCTTACCACTGTTCCAAAAACAGATCGCTCGCGGAGGGCCGGTGACGGTAACCCACAAAGATGTCACCCGTTTCTTCATGACAATTCCCGAAGCGGCACGTTTGGTCTTGCTGGCTGGTGCCTATGCAAAAGGGAGCGACGTGTTCGTGCTGGATATGGGGGAGCCACAGAAGATCATCGATATCGCTCGCCGTATGATCACGCTCTCCGGCCGAAAGGTTAAGGATTCGGAGACGGGTGAGGGGGATATCGAGATAAAAGTGACTGGTCTGCGGCCAGGTGAGAAGCTCTACGAAGAGCTATTGATCGACGACGACAGCTTGTTGCCGACACCACATGCGAAGATCCTCCGAGCGCGAGAGGGGATGCTGAGCCAAATTGAAGTGGCTGCAATGGTAAGGGAATTGAACGGCTCAATTTCGTCGGCGGACTCGATACGGTTGCGGAGGTTGATTGCCGCGCGGGTCGAAGGGTATCACGTACAAGAGAGCGATGTTTGCAACATAGAAGCTTGATCTATTGTTTGTTCAATCGATGAACCGGGCCGGTAAACTTTAGCTATGCTGGCTGGATAGGGTTTCAAGTACCATCTCGTCATTTGTATGTTTGAGCTACCCCCTGAAGTTCGGACACAGACGTAAGCTGCGATTTGTAGTCTGCTGATCTTCACCACGAAGGAGATCAGATATGTCTAAACGGAAACAACATCACCCAGAGTTCAAAGCCAAGGTGGCGTTGGAAGCGCTGAAGGGCGAAGAAACAGTCAGCGAGCTGGCCAGTCGGTTTGGAGTGCATCCAACAATGATCCATCAATGGAAGCGTGCTCTACTCGAAGGCGCGTCAGGCGTATTTGAGCGCGGTGGCCGGAAGGCACCGGAAGTCGATGAAGAACAAATGAAAGACCTGCATGCCAAGATTGGGGAGTTGGCCGTCGCCAACGATTTTTTGGCCAAAAAGCTCAAACCCTGGACCGGCAAGTGAGGCGCAAGATGATTGAGCCTGCCAACGCCAACCTGCCCATCAGCAAGCAATGCAAGCTGTTGTCGATCTCGCGATCATCGTTTTACTACGAGCCCAAGGGCGAAAGTGAAATGAATCTCGATCTGATGCGCGTGATCGACAAGCAGTTCCTTGAGACCCCGTTTTACGGGGTGCGCCAGATGACATGGCACCTGCGGAATGACGACCATCTCGTGAACGAGAAGCGGATCAGACGGCTAATGCGGCTGATGGGCCTCATGCCGATCTATCAAAAGCCCAACACAAGCAAAGCCGCGAAGGGGCACAAGATCTACCCCTATCTTCTGCGCGGTCTGCGTGTGGATCGGCCCAATCAGGTCTGGTGCTCGGATATCATCTATCTGCCCATGCGGCGCGGCTTCTTGTATCTGGTCGCGATCATGGACTGGCACACACGTAAGGTACTGGCATGGCGGATATCAAACACGCTGGAAGCAGGGTTTTGCGTCGATGCGCTGAACGAAGCCATCCACAAGTTCGGCCCGCCATAGATTATGAACACCGACCAGGGCAGTCAGTTCACGTCATTCGTCTGGACGGACCGGTTGCGCCGATCCGGCGTGGGTATCTCAATGGATGGCAAGGGACGGTTCCTCGACAACATCTTCGTAGAACGGCTCTGGCGATCTCTGAAATACGAGTGTGTCTACCTGCATGCCTGGGAGACCGGGTCGGAAGCGAAAGCAGGTGTCGGCAAGTGGATCGAGTTCTATAATCGCAAGCGCCCACGGGACTATCCTGAATTTTGTGCGCTGACGTGGTAACTGCTCACAGAGGAGACCCACGTATGAGCATCGACAAAGACTTGCTGGACCGTCTGATGGAAGGGCGTTCACCCGGTGACCTGTTTGGCAAGAGCGGCATCCTGGCGGAGCTGACCAAGGCGCTGGCGGAACGCGCGCTGAGCACAGAGATGGATGTCCATCTCGATGAAGAGCGCGCAGATGATGCGCCTGAGGGCCAGAACCAGCCGCCCAATCGGCGCAATGGCAGCAGCCAGAAGACCGTGACCATGGACAGCGGCAAGGTGGTTCTGGACATTCCCCGCGACCGGAACGGCACCTTCGATCCGATGCTGATCGCGAAGTATCAGCGGCGCTTTCCTGAATTCGACCGCAAGATTGTCATCATGTATGCCCGGGGAATGACGACCCGAGAGATCTAGGGGCATATCGAGGAAATCTACGGCGTCGAGGCCTCGCCCAGCCTGATTTCCGCGATCACCGACGCGGTCATGGAGGAGGTCACCGCCTGGCAGAACCGCCCGCTGGAGCCGTGCTATCCGATCGTCTTCATGGACGCGATCCGGGTCAATATCCGCAGCGACGGGGCGGTCTCGAACAAGGCGGTCTTCGTAGCCCTCGCGGTGCTGCCGGATGGCACGCGGGACGTTCTGGGCCTGTGGTTTCAGGCCAATGAGGGCGCGAAGTTCTGGGCCAAAGTGCTCAGCGACCTGCGCAACCCAATCGTCGGGGAAACGATCCCCCGGATCGTTTCCTGACCCTCCTCATACGTCCAGGACATCCTCATCGCCGTCGTGGACGGGCTGAAGGGCTTTCCCCAGGCCATCGAGGCCGCATTCCCCCAGACTCGGATCCAGACCTGCATCGTCCATCTGCTGCGCCATTCCATGAACTTCGCCAGCTACAAGGACCGCAAGGCCGTCGCCGCCGCCCTCAAGGCGATCTACACGGCCGTGGACGTCGAGGCGGCAGAACTGGCTCTGGCTGAGTTCGAGGACAGCGATCTGGCAAGGCAGTATCCGGCGATCGCGCCGAGCTGGCGCCGGGCCTGGAACGAGGTCATCCCGTTCCTCGATTACCCGCCCGAGGTCCGCAGGCTGATCTACACCACGAATTCCATTGAGGCCTTGAACTCGAAAATTCGCCGTGCCGTCAGAACCCGAGGTCATTTCCCAAGCGACGACGCTGCGGCGAAATTGATCTATCTGGCGCTCAATGCTACATCGACCGAGTGGAAGCGTTCGGTCCGCGAATGGCACGCTGTCAGATCTCAGCTTGCCATCATGTTCGAAGACCGCTTCCCGATGGCGTAAGAAAACGCGTCACGCACAAAATTCTGCACAGTCTCGCGCCCACATTCCGCCCTTGGCGGTCAACCACCCGCTGTGATCTATTGGCAGCGAAATGAAACAACCCAAACCGATCAGCAGGTGCAAAGAGTAGCTTAAATTACGCCAGATCCTGTCCAACAAATGGGGAGTAGCTCACAACATTCTTGCCGAAACAGGCCAAAACTACACTTGGCTAGACGCGCTCCAGATCCTCGGAACGGCAGTGTCAGGCCTCCTGCTCCTCATCCTGTCTGGTGCGGTGATGACCCTCGGCTTTATGTCGATGAGGTTGGAAAAGGTGACGCAGGGCAGCGAAGGGGCGCACTAAACCGCCCGCAACTGCGCCTCTTCCGCTCTCACGCGCGTCTGTCCGCCCATGAGGTCCATCAAGATCCAAACGCGGCGATCCGCATCGATCTTCTCGACCTCTCCGACAAAATCAGAGAACGGGCCTTTGGTAAACGTCACGGCGTCCCCCGTCGCGAGAGCGGACGCCGCGACCAGTTTGCCCATACTGTCGCATCGCGCCTTTAATCCATCCACAAGCCCGTCCGGCACTGGCGCGGGCGCGCGACCAAAGCTGACCAGCCGCGTGATACCTTGCGTTGAATTGACAGCCCGCCAGCAGCCTTGAGCAGCACTGAACGCGACAAAGATGTAGCCAGGGAAGAGGGGGCGCCGCGCGGTCACAAAACGACTAGACCGCTGCTGTGTGGTCTCTTCGAGAGGGAGAAACGTCTCAAACGCCTGCCGTTCGAGATTGCGTTTTGCAATCTGTGCGCTGTTCGGCTTCAACTGAGCCAAGAACCAACTCATCTCACATTCGGCGACATTCTGTGTCATCTCACACCCCTTAACAAACCACGACGCCATATACCGTTCAATTTCGAACGATTGCAACATCGAGGGCGTCGCACCTTAGTCCTAAACCTCGACTTTTACGGTTGCCTATTAATTAACCTTTCGCTACTGCTCAAATTTGAACGATGGAATATCTATTCGTCACGCCAGCTAAACTTTCACGGAGCGCCGTACAGGCAGCTCTAGTGCGGTAGCCTGCCAAGATCACAGCCATATGACACGCTCCCAACTTCAAGAAGACATGCACTTCCGCATACTGCGATTGCTTCAGGAAAACCCTGAAATGTCGCAACGCGACTTGGCAAAAGCCGTGGGCGTGAGCGTGGGCCGCATCAACTACGTGCTCAACGCTTTGGTGGACAAAGGGCTAGTGAAATTGGGCAACTTCACGGCGGCAAAGGATAAACGAAGATACGCCTATGTGCTGACCTCGAAGGGGATCGCAAAACGTGCGGCGCTCACGCGGTCATTCTTGGCGCGGAAGGTGGCTGAGTATGAAGCTCTGAAACACGAGATTGAGATGCTACAAAGCGAGTTGCCTGAAACCACACACGAAAAGCGAAAAATCTAATAGCCCGTATAATTGCCTTCGCCCAAATTCATTAAGAGTTGCACAAAAAGAATCCGAACATGAGACAAAATATAAGTTTGCGACTACACAGGATCTCCCCACAATGAAAATTGCAATGATTGGAACCGGCTATGTTGGCCTTGTATCTGGCGTCTGCTTCTCCGATTTCGGGCATGACGTTGTCTGTGTCGACAAGTTGCCTGAGAAGATTACAATGCTTGAGCGAGGCGAAGTGCCGATCTACGAGCCAGGTCTCGACGCCGTACTAGAGCGAAATGTCGCCGCTGGGCGCTTGACCTTCACGACGGATTTGGCATCGGCAGTAGAAGGAGCAGACGCTGTTTTCATTGCTGTAGGAACTCCAACCCGTCGTGGCGACGGACACGCAGATCTAAGTTATGTGATGACGGCGGCTGAGGACATCGCTCATGCACTTACCGATTATGCGGTCGTCGTGACCAAATCGACCGTCCCCCTCGGCACCAATCGCAAAGTCGCGGAAACGATCCGCGCAGCCAATCCAAATGCTGACTTTGACGTCGCCTCAAACCCTGAATTCCTGCGCGAAGGTGCGGCGATTGAGGACTTCATGAAACCCGACCGGGTTATCGTCGGCGTTGAAACAGAGCGTGCACAATCGGTTATGGGGGGTATCTATCGGCCACTCTACCTGCGCGACTTCCCCATAGTCTATACTGACCTCGAGACCGCCGAGATGATCAAATACGCGGCGAATGCGTTTCTCGCCACCAAGATCAGCTTCATCAACGATATCGCCGCTCTGTGCGAACGGGTCGGTGCCGACGTGAAAACCGTTGCAAGGGGCATGGGGCTAGATGGAAGGATAGGTAACAAATTTCTCCATGCTGGCCCAGGTTATGGTGGCTCCTGTTTTCCCAAAGACACCTCTGCCCTAACGAGGATCGGGCAAGAACACGGCGTTCCACAGCGCATCGTCGAGTCGGCGATAATGGTCAACGATACAACCAAACGTCGAATGATCGACAAAGTGATCGATCTTTGCGGAGGATCAGTCAACGGCAAAACCATCGCGGTGCTTGGCGTCACCTTCAAACCCGAAACCGACGACATGCGCGATGCGCCAGCCTTAACGATAGTGCCGGCTCTCGTAGGCGGCGGAGCCACGGTACGGGTTGTGGATCCACAAGGTCGCAAGGAGGGCGAAGCCTTGCTTGCGGGGGTAGATTGGATGGAAGACCCCTATTCGGCCGGCGACGGAGCGGACGCAATCGTAATATTAACCGAATGGAACGCCTTTCGCGCGCTTGACCTTACTCGAATTGCAACGAGTATGACCTCACCAGCCATGGCTGATCTACGAAACATCTACGAAGAGGATGCCGCCAGATTGGCCGGTTTCACAAAATACATAGGGGTAGGACGTTGAGAACAGCTTTCATCACAGGAACCGGTGGGTTCATCGGCTTTCATTTGGCAGAGCATCTCTTGCAGCAAGGTTGGAACGTTGCGGGCTTTGACGGCATGACTGACTACTATGATGTACGGCTCAAAGAACGACGCATCGAGATGCTCCGTCAGCATCCGAACTTCTTCTTCACGCAGGCCATGCTCGAAGACAACAATGCCGTGCAGACAGCTGTAAACGCCGCTAAACCTGACGTTATTGTGCATCTCGCAGCGCAGGCTGGTGTACGTTACAGCCTCGAGAATCCGCGCGCCTATATTGACGCCAATATCGTCGGCACTTTCAATATAATGGAGGCTGCGCGTAATGTACCTGTTAAACACCTCCTCATGGCTTCAACCAGCTCAGCCTATGGCGCAAACACTGAAATGCCATTCTCCGAAACACAAAAGGCCGACACACAGCTCACGATTTATGCGGCCACCAAGAAAGCCAACGAGTCTATGGGCCATTCCTATGCTCATATCTACGACCTGCCGACCACAATGTTCCGTTTCTTCACGGTCTATGGTCCCTGGGGTCGACCTGACATGGCCCTGTTCAAGTTCACCAAAGGCATCCTCGAAGGGACGCCGATCGACATTTACAACAACGGCGACATGTACCGCGACTTCACCTATGTCACCGACCTGGTGCGCGGAATAGCTCTATTGATTGACGCCGTACCTAACGGCCCTGATACCGCAGTGGTAGGAGATAGCCTCTCGCCGGCGGCTCCTTTCCGAGTGGTGAATATCGGCAATTCCGACAAGGTGCGATTACTCGATTTCATCGACGCGATCGAAGAGGAGATCGGCCAGAAGGCGATCCGCAACTATATGCCGATGCAAACCGGCGACGTGCCCGCAACCTGGGCCGACGCCTCGGTACTGCAGCAACTGACCGGCTATCGCCCGCAAACCCCGTTCCGCGAAGGCGTCGCCCGTTTCGTCCGCTGGTATCGGGATTACTACGATGTTTGATCGGGCGCATGCCTATCGACCCGAGATAGATGGATTGGGCGCCTTCGCGGTATTGCCGGTGATCTTGTTCCACGCCGGCGCTTGCGACGTCGCAGCTACGCCTGTTTCCATGATGTCCGATCTAAACGAACGTGGAAAAGCTAGGCGTCTCGAATGAAAATCAAAGTCACTCCCATGGCAATACAGACTGCCTGCG
This sequence comes from Sulfitobacter sp. CB2047, assembly GCF_000735125.2. Classification (NCBI taxonomy): domain Bacteria; kingdom Pseudomonadati; phylum Pseudomonadota; class Alphaproteobacteria; order Rhodobacterales; family Roseobacteraceae; genus Sulfitobacter; species Sulfitobacter sp. CB2047. The sequence goes on from NZ_CP072617.1 coordinate 33,455, forward strand.
TGATGGTGGTGTGCGTTTGGGCTTTGACGCCGCCGCTGGCGTATAGTGGCGTCGCGCGCCTGGCCTCTGTAGGTGCTGTGGGATGTTGGCTTTTAATCGAAGCTGAGCGGCCGCGTGGGATCGTGCGCGCGCCAACCTTGCCTGTGTTGATGGTGTTTGTTTACACGGCTTATACCATGTTTTTCGAGGTTATGACCCACGGGGTCAGTGGGATTATCAGTAGTATTCAGCTTTATATCCTGTTGTTCTTCCTGCTGGCGCAGCAGGCACGTCGCAACGAGATGGCCAGCCTCTATCCTGTTTTCTGGCTAGTGGTCGGCCTGAATGTCGTCTGGATAACCTCGACACTTGCTTATCTCTCGACGATCGACGCGCGAGCGATGCGTGTGCTTGTTCGTTCGGGCGCTGAAGCCGAACAACTCAGTGCTCTGGGGGTCGGGGGCTATGCAATGGCTTATGGTGCCGTGCTTTTGGTTCCGGTGCTGACAATTTTGTCGTTGCGGCCGCGCTTGATTGATCGGCTTCATCCGCCGCGTTTCCTGACAGCATTTCCTCTACTTCCGCGGCTGACAATCTGGTATCTGACGGCGGCATCCCTATCTTTGATCGTCCTATCGCAGTTCTCGACGGCCGTTCTGGTTCTGACCGTTGTTATGTCACTGACGCTAATTCTGTGGCGCCTCAACAATATTCGGCTGTTTTCTGCGCTGTTCGCAACAGTCTTTCTGGTCCTCTTCGGCCAGGCGATTTTGATCGAGGTTCTGCTCGTGCTGCGCAACTTTGCCGAGGGGACCAATTACACACTCAAGATCAATGACCTGCTGGCCTCCTTGCAAGCCGATGCCGCGTTGGGGACGGCGCAAGATCGGATCGAACGTTATATGCGTAGTGCAACGCTGTTCCTCAGGTCTCCACTTTGGGGTGTGTTGTACTATACCGACGTAGGCAAGCACTCGACGATCCTCGACGCTTTTGCCCGTTGGGGCATAGTGATCGGGGCTGTCCTAGTCTATCTCATCTCCTTCGTTCAGATCCGCGCCCTACGGAGCCTGCATGCCGTGTCCGGGGGGGCTGGTGTTGCCCTTGGGACTTTGGCTGCAGTCTTGCTGGTCTTCGGCTTGAACAAGCACTTCTTGGCGGCAGGGATCACGGTTTTCGTCATCTACCCCTTGGTTTACGCGGCGATGAAATCGCGGCCAAATCCCAAAGAACAGATCCGAAGCGAGGCAGCCCATGCGTAATATCGTAATCCTTGCGGGTGGCTATGGGCTGGATACGCGCAACGCCTCGGCTGTTCGGGCATTGGGTTTGGCGCAAATGATCCAGAGCCTTGGCTATCAGGTGATCGTCATGGGCAAGTTCAAGGATGCGCCCAAGGCCGCGCGCAGTCGCGCCGGTGTCCTGCTCGACGGCGTGACGTGTCGCGACATCGGCCAACCGATCGCGAACAACCCTTGCGCCAACTATGTCGTCAGCGCAGATCCGCTCATGCAGGTCGTCGACGAGCAGGGAGCAGAGCAGGTGCTTGCAGTCTTGTGCTATAATTACCCAGCGCGGGGGGCGTGGTCGATGATCCGCCAGGCCCGGCGGCGAGGCATTGCGCCGATCCTTGATTGCACCGAATGGTATGGTTGGGAGGGGCGCAAGATCCTGCGGAACCTGTGGCGGTTGACCGGCGTTGCGATGCGCATGCGGGTTCTGACGAGGCTGGCAGGCAATGTCAGTTGCGCTTCGCGGTGGTTTCAAGCGCATGTCGCGGGGCAGCACACGGTTCTGTGGCCCTTCGTTCTGGACACAACGCGTCCCGAATGGCAGCGCAGCCCGGCTCCCGACCCTGCGCGGCCTGCGCATCTTGTTTATTCCGGCTCTCCAGGCTTAGGGATGCACAAGGATCGGCTGCCGCTCATGATCGCATCGCTGGCAAGGTTGACGGCCGAGGGGCACGATTTCCGCATTTCGGTCGCGGGCATGACGCGCGAACAATACCTTGCCATCCAGCCCTTGGACCAGTCGCGACTCGACGCGATGGAGGGAAAGCTCAGGTTTCTGAATCGCGTTCCTCACAGCGCGTCCATTGCGCTGTTGCGCGATGCGGATTTCTCGGTGTTCTTTCGCGAATCCAACCGGGTATCCAACACCGGTTTCGCCACCAAATTCGTCGAGGCCTCGGCACTGGGCGTGCCGGTCATCTCAAACCCGACCAGCGATATCCCGCTGTATCTGCGCGACGGAGAGAACGGAATCATGGCTGCCAGCATCGCCGATGCGGATGTCGACGACGCCTTGCGTCGTGCCATCACGATGCCCCCTGACCGGCGCGCCGCGATGATCAACACCTGTCGTCGAGAAAACACTTTTGACATGCGCGCCTGGCAAGACGATGCCCGCGCTTTCCTTGAAAACTTGCGGGGCCTCAAATGACCGACCGCGTGATCCGCGTTCTGTGGACATCGAATATTGACCTTCCAGCCGCAGCGCCCGCGCTGGGTTTGAAACCGACCCCATTCGGCGGTTGGCTGACTCTGATGACCAGCCGGTTGGCGCGTCTGGCAGGGTTCGAGATCGCCGTTGCCATGCGGTCCGAGTCTCGCCGCTTCCAGAAGGTCGAGGTAGACGGCATCACCTATTACGCGCTGCCGCAGCAACGCGACCGGTTCGACGTGGCCCAAGCAGATGTTAGCCACGTCCTGGCCGATTTCATGCCCGATATCTTGCATGTGGAAGGGGCCGAGATGCGCCACGCGCGGCGTTTCTTGAACACCTGGACGGGGCCGCGCCTGTTGTCGATGCAAGGCGTGTTGAATGGTTATGCCAGCTACGAACTGGGACGCCTGCCTGTATTCTCGATGCTGAACCCATTGCGCCCGCGCCTCATGTTGACGGCGGCGGCGCTCTTGTTCAAGCGCCAGCGACAGTTCATGCCGAGGCTGCCATCCGAACGGTTGGCCATGCAGTCGGCGAACCATATTATGGGACGAACCCTGTGGGATCAGGCCCAGGCGAAAGCGTTGTCACCGGACGCAACCTATCATCACTGCGCGCGGATCTTGCGCGACGTGTTCTATAAAGCCGCCTGGGCCAATGATGCGTGCGAGGAGTTCTCGATCTTTATCGGAAACGGGGCATCGCCGCGAAAAGGTGCGCATGTTGTCGTGCAGGCATTGGCGCAACTGTTGCGTTATTTCCCGACGGCCACCTTGCACATAGCAGGTCAGGATCCGCGCACCTTGCCGCGCCGATCGCCCAAACGCTATGTCGGCTACCCGGTCTATCTGCTGGACATGATCCGCAAACTGGGGGTCGAACCGAATGTCCGTTTCACTGGTGTCCTGAATGCCCGTCAGATGGCCGACCGGATGGCGCAGTCGCATGTCTGTCTGATGGCCTCGATCATCGAGAACAGCCCGAACACGCTGGGTGAGGCGATGATATTGGGCGTGCCCACCGTTTCCGCCTATGCGGGCGGGGCGCCTTCCATGGCGCGCGATGAGGTCGAAGCGCTTTTCTATCGTCCCGACGATCCCGCAATGCTCGCGTTCCAGATCCGGCGAATCTTCGAGGATCGCATGCTGGCCCAGCGTTTGTCGCAAGCGGCGCGGGCGCGGGCTTTGACAACCCATGACCCGGACAACAATCTGGCCGACCTGGTTACTGCCTATGAGGCGATCATGGCAGAACACCCAGAGGTGAAGGCATGACCCCACGCGCCCCGATCGTCGTGTTCGGATATAACCGCCCCGACCACCTGACACAGACCCTGACCCATCTCGCACAGGCGCAAGGGGCCTCTGAAAGCGATCTGTGGATCTTTTGCGATGGCCCCAAGCCGAACGCCGACCGTACCAAGGTCGAGGCTGTGCGTACGGTGGCCAATGATCCAGTGTGGCGCGACAAGTTCGGGTCGGTTCGGGTTATTGCGTCCGAAGCCAACAAGGGCCTGGCACGGTCGATCATCGGCGGTGTCAGCGCCGCAATGGACAAGGCCGGGCGCGCCATCGTGGTCGAGGACGACGTGCTGGTCGCGCCCGATTTTCTCGATTTCATGAATGATTGCCTGAACTTCTACGCCGATGACCAGTCCGTAGGCTCGATCACCGGGTTCTCGCCTTTCAGAGCACGGCCCGCCGGCTACGCAAAGGACGTCATGGCCATTCCGCGCAATTGCAGCCAATGCTGGGCCACCTGGGCCGATCGTTGGGCCGAAGTCGATTGGGAAGCCCGCGGCGCCGCGAAGCTCTGGCGCGATCCTTCCTTGCGGCGGCGTTTCAACGCGGCGGGGAATGACCGCGTTGACCGTCTGCATCGCCAATTGGCCGGCAAGATCGATTCCTGGTCGATCCGCTTTGGCCTGTGGCAGACATTGAGCGGGCGGCACACGATCTACCCTGTCGAAAACCGCGTGCGAAACATCGGATACGACGGCAGCGGCGTGCATACCCGCCTCGGTCAGGACGTCAACGCCCACGCCCTGACCGAGGCGCGCGCCTACACGCTGGAACACGTCACGGAAGATCGCGCGATCTTGCGGCAGGTGGCGAACATCTATGGCGGACCGTGGCTCAAACGGGTGTTGCGGGGGCTTCGCACATGGATGCGGTCAAAGGGGAACTCATGAAGAGCGTCCTGTTTCATTACCCCATCCTGAACGTCGGCGGCGCGGAAAAATCCAGCATGAGGATGATCCATGCCCTCTGCGACCGGGGGTGGGACGTCACGCTGGTCTTGACCACGGGGGGCGGCGCGATGGAGCCCGAGGTCGACCCCCGCGTCAAGCTGGTGCGCTTGCGCCCGCGCGCCCTTGGCCTGCGCTTTGCCAAGGCGCGGGGACTGGGTGGTAAACTGCTGACCTTGCCCGACCTGATGGGCTATGGCGCGATGCGCCTGATCGGCGCGCTGCGGATGCTGCCGTTCCGGTTTCGACGCTATGACGCGGCGGCGGTCCTTTTGATGGGCACGCCCAGCGATTTCGTGCGCAAAACCGTTCGCGCCCGCACGCGCGCGATCTGGATTCGGAACGATTTGTCTGGGGCAGATCCGACAGGTCGCGTGGCCAGGGTGCTGCGTAACGCAGCGAGCAGGATCGACCATTTCATCTGCGTGTCCGAAGTCTCGCGCAAGTCGCTTGTGCAGGTTGTCCCCGAGGCCGAGGGAAAGGATGTTGTGGTCTACAACATTCTTGACGCGGCAAAGATGCGCAGCCAGGCGGAACTTGAGCCGGCACCCTTCAACCAAGGCCCCGAGGGCGCGGTCACCATCCTGAGCGTCTGCCGCCTGAACGACCGGGCCAAAGCGCTTTTGCGTATGGCGCGTGTCTGCGCAGCCTTGAAAGGCAAGGGGCATCGGTTTCACTGGTATATCGCCGGTGAAGGCTCGGATCGCGCGGGGCTGGAAGCCGAGATTGACGCGCTGGGGATCGGTGATTGCATGACGCTGCTGGGCAGCCTGAAGAACCCCTTTCCGGCGTATCGCGCGGCCGACATCGTCGCCATGCTGTCGAATTACGAAGGGCTGTGCGGCGTGGTCAACGAGGCACGGGTGCTTGAAAAACCGATCATCGCGACACGCGTGTCGGGCATAGACGAGCAGTTGACAGACGGCGTCAACGGGCTGGTTGTCGAGCAGGATGAAGAGGCCATCGTTGCAGGCTTGTCCCAGTTGATCACGGACAAGGCCCTTTGCGAGAAGCTTGCCATGGGCGGCTATCCTGTTGCGTTGTTGGACGACATCAAAAAGCTGGATCGGTTGGAATCCTTGTTTCTTGGCAATAGGTCACAGCATGAGTAAACGAGTATCTGGTGCAGCGCTGTCCTACCTGCTGATTTTCGTTAAGTTGGTCGTCACGCTGTTTTTCACCCCGATCCTAGTCTCGTCGCTGGGAGTGGACGGCTATGGCCTCTATACTCTGGTCGGGGCGCTGGCAGCGTATCTGTATATTCTCGATTTCGGGATGAATGACTCTGTCTTGCGGTTTTTCGTGGCGCACGAGAACGAACCCGTCGAGCGCGACGCCTTTCTGGCCAAAATGCTGGGGCTTTACAGTGGTGTCGGTGTGCTAGTCCTGCTGGGTGCTTACACGATGAGCCTGTTGGCCGAACCGGTTTTCGGGTCAAGCAACACGCCTGAGCAGGTCGAGACCCTCAGCGCGATGATCATAATCACGGGGATAGGGGCTGCGAGTATCGTGGCGCTGAATCCGATCGGTGCATTGCTCTCCGCGACCGAGTCCTTCGTCTTCTTGCGGAGCATGGAAATCGCGGCGACCGTCTTGGCCGCTCTGGTGATGGTACTTGTTCTGCGTACCGGGGGCGATGCGGTTGATGTCGTCATGGTCTCGGCGGCTTTGGCAATCGTGCAGGCTGTTTTGCGTATTTTCTATGCCGTCTTCGTGTTGCATGCGCAGATCCGATTTGCGTTACCCGACCGCGAGACGCTGGGGCGCGTGGGTGGCTATGCCGCGCCAATTTTCGTGGTGATGATCGCCGAGACCCTGTTCTGGAAGCTTGACAGCATCCTGATTGGGGCTGTCTTGGGTTCCGCGCCAGTCGCCATTTTTTCAATTGGGGTGACCTTCAACAAATATTTCGGTAGCTTTGCCGCCGCTCTCTCGCGCGTCATGACCCCTGAAATCATTCGCCAGATCGACCGAGGGGCGGATGCGACGGTGCTGACAGATTTGATGATCCGGATTTCAAGGATCCAGGCGATGTTCCTGTTGGTGATCCTCAGTGCGCTGGCGATCTTGGGTCAGCGGTTTCTTGTGCTTTGGCTGGGGCCTGAATTCGCACCGGCCTATTGGGTAATGCTCGCGATCCTGATACCGTATACGCTGGAACTCAGCGGGAATACGCGCAACATCATCTTGCAGGTCAAGGGGCTTTATTGGCAGCGCTCGGCCATCACGATGACTATGGCCTTGCTAAATATCCCGCTGACTCTGGCGCTGCTGCAGATCTGGGGCGTGGTTGGCGCAGCGATCAGCACCGGGATTGCGGTGTTTGTCGGCTATGTGCTGATCGCGCTGCTGCTGAAGCTTCGGGTCGGTATGGAGATAGGGCGCTATTGGCTCGAAACCGCGCGGGGCATCCTGCCGCTGGCGGTGGTGGTGACGGCTCTGGGCCTGTTGGCTGAACGCTATTTGCCGAGCGGCTGGAAGGCTTTGCTATTGGGCGGGCTTGTGCATCTCACGGTCTTCGGCCTGGCGATCTATTGGCTGGCCGCCAGCCCGGACGAGCGGGTCTTAATTGATCGGTTCCTGCGGCGTTTCCGGAGGACCAGAACATGAGCAGGCAACGCCCCTGGATCGCCTATGTCGGCCCGGTCGCGTTCCCCGAGGGTGGGGCTGCGGCGCGGAGGATCCTTGGCAACGCCAAGGCGCTGTTTGGGGCAGGCTATGACGTAGTAGTCCTTTCGGGGCAGCGCCCGGATGAGCGGGGCGCGCAATTCGATGTTGCGCCCGGGATCCGCTGTGTCAGCACCAACGAGCGTGACGCGGAACATCTGCCCAAGGCGCTGCGCTACGTACGGTATGCGCTGATGGGTGCTCGCAGCCGTCAGTGGCTTGAGGCGCAGGCCGATCTGCCGGATGCCGTAATCCTTTATTCCGGGTATTCGCCTTATCTTCTTCAGTTTACAGGATGGGCGCGACGCATGGGTGTCCCGTTGCTCTTCGATGCCGTTGAATGGTATGCTGCACCCAATCGGCTGCGCTTCCTCGCCTCGCCCTATCTGTGGAATACCGAGATCGCGATGCGGGTGCTGATCCCGCGGCTCGACAGTGTGATCGCGATAAGTAGCGCGCTCGAGGGGTATTATCACGCAAAGGGTCTGCCGGTCGGGCGGGTTCCGCCGCTGTTCGACACTGATGAGATCACCGCCACCGATCCGGATCCGGATGGACGGCTGCGGCTGGCCTATTCGGGATCGCCTGGCCGCAAGGATCTGATTGATATCGTGATCGAAGGCGTGCTTGAGCGCGATGCGGGCAGGGGGCGGATTGTTCTGGATATCGCCGGTGTCACCGAGGACGAGTTGCGCCGTCGGCCGCCGCTGCAACGGCGCGGAGGCACGATCCCCAAAGCCCTGCGGGCCCACGGGCAAGTCAGTCATGCCCGCTCGGCCGAGATCGTGGGCGGGGCGGACTTTACCGTCTTCCTGCGCGCGGTGAACCGTGTCTCGACCCATGGCTTTCCGACGAAATTTGTCGAAAGCTTGGCCTTGGGCACGCCGGTCATAGCAAACCTGACCAGTGACCTGGCCGACCATCTGCGCGATGGCGAGACCGGGCTGGAATGCACGGAACCGACCGCCCCGACGCTGGGCCTGGTTCTGGATCGCGCGCTTGCGCTTGATGCCGATGCACGCGTCACCATGCGACGCGCCGCCCGAGCCGAGGCCGAGAGGGCCTTTGCGGTTCAGGCCCATGTTGCCACCTTGGGTGAATTAATCAATACGGCGGTCAGCATCGCTAACAACAAAGGAACGAAAACATGAAAGCACTTGTGACCGGCGGCGCGGGGTTTATTGGATCGAATATCTGCACGGCATTGCAGCGTGAGGGGGCTGAGGTGACGATTCTTGACGACCTGAGTTCCGGTCATGCCCTCAATCTCGAGGCCTTGCCCGATGCGAAGTTTATCAAAGGCGACATCCGGGATGCGGACGCGGTCGCGCGCGCGGTATCGGGGTGCGAGGTGGTGTTTCACCTTGCGGCATCAGTTGGCAACAAGCGGTCCATTGACCATCCGGACGAGGACACAGCGATCAACGTCAACGGCACACTGACGGTGCTTGATGCCGCACGGGCAGCTGGCGTTCGCAAGGTCGTGGTTTCGTCGTCGGCCGGGATCTATGGCGAACTCAAAACCATCCCGATCACCGAGGACCACCCAATTGACCCGTTGACCCCTTATGGCGTGTCGAAGCTCTACACCGAAAAGATGTCGCTGGCCTTTGCTCACGTCTACGGAATCGAGGCAATCTGTTTACGCTATTTCAATGTCTACGGGCCGAACCAACGGTTCGACGCTTATGGTAATGTGATCCCCATCTTTGCATTCCGCGCGCTGCGTGGTGAGCCAATCACGATCTTTGGTGATGGCCAGCAGACCCGCGATTTTGTTCATGTCGATGACGTCGTTCAGGCAAACCTAAAGGCTGCCCAGAACCGCGGAACTTCGGGCGCGTTCAATATCGCTAGCGGAACGCAGATTAGCATACTGGATCTTGCCCAAGCGGTGAATGCGCATGTCGATGCACCGGTCGCGATTCAGCATGGCCCCGAGCGGGCCGGAGACGTAGCGCATAGCCTGGCCGATATCAGCGCAGCACGAGACGGGTTCGACTTTAATCCCGTGTTTGCCATGAAACCGGGCTTGGCGCAATATATGGACTGGGCGAAGCACGAAATGAAGCGGCAGAACGCCTGACACGATCCACCGGTGCGAAAACCATCATCCTTTGACCCTAAGCACTTTTCTCGAATTCCCGAAAGGATCTCTCAATGCTCGATGACGTAACACTCATGATAACCGGTGGCACAGGCAGCTTCGGCAACGCCGTGCTGCGGCGCTTCCTCGATTCCGATGTCCGAGAAATCCGCATTTTCAGCCGGGACGAGAAAAAGCAGGACGACATGCGCAAGCGGTATCGTAGCGATAAGATCAAGTTCTTCCTAGGCGATGTCCGTAACCGCGACAGCCTGCTCGATGCCATGCACGGGGTCGATTACGTGTTCCATGCCGCTGCGCTAAAACAGGTTCCGTCATGCGAGTTTTTCCCACTCGAAGCCGTGCAGACCAACGTTCTGGGGACAGCCAACGTGATTGACGCCGCGCATCGCTCTGGAATTCAGAAGATGATTTGTCTGTCGACCGACAAGGCCGTCTATCCGATCAACGCCATGGGCACCTCAAAGGCGATGATGGAAAAAGTCGCGACCGGCAAGGCCCGTGCCATCAACCCCGACCGCATGACGATTTGCTGCACACGATATGGTAACGTCATGGCCTCACGCGGATCGGTCATCCCGCTTTTCGTGCGCCAGATCCAAGCTGGCGAGTCGCTGACCATCACTGATCCTGACATGACCCGTTTCATGATGACCCTCGATCATGCGGTAGATCTGGTCCTGTTCGGTTACGAACATGGTGCTACTGGCGATGTGCTAGTGCAGAAAGCCCCCGCAGCGACAATCATGGTCCTTGCCAAGGCGCTGCTCGAGCTCTTCGAAAAGCCGAAACACCCGATCAGGATCCTCGGGACCCGGCACGGCGAGAAGAAGCACGAGACCCTACTGTCGCGTGAAGAACTCGCGCAGGCGATGGACTTGGGCGATTACTACCGCGTTCCGGCAGACATGCGCGATCTGAACTATGGCGTTTATACTGACACTGGCGAAAGCAAGATCAGCAAAAGTTTTGACTACACATCGGAGAACACGGATCAACTGGACATTGAAGGAATGAAGGCGCTTCTGCTTCAACTGCCGTTCATCCGTGCAACGCTCGCCGGCGAAACCGCTGATCCGGAGGTTTAAGATGCAGGTTCTCATCACCGGAGCCGCAGGGTTCATAGGGCGAAATCTCGCGTTACGGCTAACCGAGGCCGGTCACACGGTATTGCCCGCCACGCGCAACACGACCAACAAGGAACTGGTGGACATGGTCGCACGGGCCGACGTCGTGGTACATTTGGCAGGAGCGAACCGCCCCGAGACCGACGCCGAATTTGACACTGTCAACGACCAGTACACCGCGCGGCTCTGTACCCTGCTTCGTGACCGGTCGGCGCCCGTTCCCGTAATCGCTGCATCGACGATCCAGATAGAGCGCGAAACGCCTTACGGCCGATCCAAACGAACGGGCGAAAATCATCTACGTGCGCTTGGTGCCGCGACTGGGGCAGCTGTAAACATCTGCCGACTGGTCAACGTGTTCGGCAAGTGGTGCCGCCCGAATTACAATTCGGTTGTCGCCACCTTCTGTCACAACATCGCCCGCGACCTTCCGATTACCATTAGCGACCCGTTAGCCGAGATCCGCCTAGTGCATGTCGATGACGTCGTCGACAATTGGCTAACTTGGCTCTCGGCACCGGTGCCAGGGGTTCAGGTTACGTCGGTAGAGCCCGAATACCGGATCACCTTACAAGATCTTGCGGACCGGCTGCGTGGTTTTCGTGCGGTGCGCGACACCCATACCGTGGGTGAGACAAGCACAGGTCTAGGTCGTGCGCTCTATGCAACCTATGTCAGCTATCTGCCAGTCGAGGCCTTCGCCTACCCCGTAACCCGCCACGGCGATGAGCGCGGCGTCTTCGCCGAGATGCTGCGCACCGAGCAGTCGGGGCAATTCAGTTTTTTCACCGCCGGACCGGGGATCACGCGGGGCGGCCACTACCACCATGCCAAGACCGAGAAATTCCTGGTACTCAAAGGCACCGCGCGCTTTCGGTTCCTCAACATCGATACCGGTGAAACGCACAGCATCGACACCACGGGCGACGAGTCTCTGATCGTGGAAACTGTGCCCGGCTGGAGCCATGACATCACCAATATCGGCGAGAACGAGCTGATCTGCATGCTGTGGGCGAACGAACTGTTCGACCGCGAGAGGCCGGATACGATTGCCCATCCTCTGAACCAGTGAACCCAGCGCAGTTTAAAATTTGACAGGACTTTTTTTGATGACCAAACTCAAAGTCGCCACAATTGTTGGCACCCGGCCCGAACTGATCCGACTGTCGCGCGTGATGGCTGCGCTGGATCGGCATTGCGATCATTTGATCGTGCATACTGGTCAGAATTACGACTACGAGCTCAACGGCATCTTCTTTGAGGATCTGTGCTTGCGCAAACCCGATGTGTTCCTCGAGGCTGCCGGCGAAACGGCCGCCGAGACCATCGGCCATGTGATCGCGAAATCGGCCAAAGTGCTAGCCGAGCATCGCCCAGATGCAGTTTTGGTGCTGGGCGACACGAATTCCTGCCTCGCTGTGATCAGCGCCAAGCGGCTCAAGATCCCGGCGTTCCACATGGAGGCCGGGAACCGTTGCTTTGACATGCGCGTACCCGAAGAGATCAATCGCCGGATCGTCGATCATACGGCGGATATCAACCTGACCTATAGCCAGATCGCCCGCGAGTATCTACTGCGCGAGGGGCTGGATCCACAACGTGTCATCGTCACCGGAAGCCCGATGCGCGAGGTGCTTTCCGCCTATGCCGACAGTATCGAAACCTCGGATGTGCACGCGCGCTTGGGGCTGGAGAAGCACGGGTATTTCGTGGTCAGCGCGCACCGTGAGGAAAACATCGAAGACCCGAAACAGTTCGAGGGCTTGGTGGCCATCCTCAACATGCTGCCCAAACGCTTTGACCTGCCGGTGATCCTGTCAACCCATCCTCGCACCCGCAACAAGATCGCGTCCACCGGCGCGAAGCTGGACCCGCGCGTGCAGCAGATGAAGCCCTTCGGGTTCTCTGACTACAACGCGTTGCAGATGAACGCACGCGCCGTGCTGTCGGACAGCGGTACCATCACCGAGGAAAGCTCGATCCTGAACTTTCCGGCGCTGAACATCCGCGAAACCCACGAACGCCCCGAGGGAATGGAGGAAGGCGCGGTGATGATGACCGGCATGAATCCCGAGCGGGTGTTGCAGGGTTTGGACATCCTCGCCAGCCAACCGCGCGGAGCGGATCGCGCGCTAAATCTGGTCAACGACTATTCCGCCGACAACGTCTCGGAAAAGGTGCTGCGGATCATCCACAGCTATACCGACTTCGTGAACCGCGTCGTGTGGCGTAAGAACTGATGCGCATCCGCCACTGCCATCCTCGATATTGACTTCGGGAGACAACCAAGATGAGCAAAATCACTTTCAGCAATTTGGTGCGTGTCGGCACCTACCGCGCCGGGCGGTTGTTCGGGAATACAGACTATACACCCTTCATCATCCTGTCGCGGTCACGGTCCGGGTCCAACCTGTTGAATTCATCGCTGGTCAGCCATCCGAACGTCTATGTCAAAGGCGAACACTTCGGGCACATCGGTCAGGACACAATTGAGCAGCGGCATGCGCAGGTTTTCGGCAAGCAGCCATCCTGGGTCAAGGCGGCGGGGTGCAAGGTGTTTTACTATCACCCGCATCACGGCGATCCGGCACCACTCTTTGATATGCTCAAGGCCGATCCCCGTTTGAAGGTGATCCACCTCAAGCGCGAAGACAAGCTGCGCAGCGTGTTGTCGTGGATGATCGCGCGTGAAAACAACACCTACACCGCCACCTCGGATGCCTCGGTCATCGCGGCGGATGACAAGCGGCAGACGGTGGATCCAGATGAAATGATCGACTGGATCGAAAAGACCGTTAACTGGGAGGCATGGGGCGACAGGTTCTTTTCCGACCGCGAGACCTTGACGGTGACATACGAGGATATGACCGCTGACCTGCCCGGCCAGTTCACCCAGGTTCTCGATTATCTCGACCTGATCGACGGGACAGACAATGAAATATCGCCCGGAAATTGATGGTCTCCGCACGATAGCGATTCTGCCGGTCGTCCTTTACCATGCCAATTTGTCATGGATTCAGGGCGGCTTCGTCGGGGTTGATGTCTTCTTTGTCATTTCGGGCTACCTGATTACCACGATCATCGCGACCGATGTTGCGTTGGGAAAATTCAGCTTGAGACGCTTCTATGAACGGCGGATTCGCAGGATCTTTCCGGCGCTGTTTGCTGTCGCCCTTGTCACCAGCATGGCGGCTTGGCTCTGGATGATGCCGTCCGATCTTCGGGAATATGGCAAGTCACTTCTTGGCGTTGCACTGTTCCTATCAAACTATCTGTTTTACCGCGAAACTGGCTATTTCCAGCCTTCGTCCGAGCTTATGCCCATGCGGCATACCTGGAGCCTCGCCGTCGAGGAGCAGTTTTACGTCGTCATGCCGCTGTTGCTGATGACGACGGCGGCCTTAGCGTGGCGCGGGCGCATGGCGCTGGTGTCGACGCTCTTGGCAATCAGCCTTGCCGCCTGCCTTACCAACCAAGCGGGAAACCCAGATCTGACATTCTATTCCATCCACACTCGCGCTTGGGAAATGCTGGCCGGGTCGTTCTGTGCGCTCTGGCTGATGCAACATCCGCTGCGCGGGTCGAATGCACTCAGTGCGGTCGGGCTAGCGATGATCGCCTTTGCTGTTTTCACGTTCGACAAGGCAACCCCGTTCCCGTCGGCCTGGGCCTTGATACCGGTTGTTGGCAGCGCCTTGATTATACTGTTTGCGTCCCCCGGTGGCCTTGTCACGCGGATGCTGTCCTTGCCGCCAATCGTTGGCATCGGTCTGATCAGCTTCAGTGTCTACATGTGGCACCAGCCGATGATCACCTTCGCGCGCCTGACCGCATCACATGAACCAAGCGTGGCGTTTCTGACCCTGGTGGCCGCGGCGTCTTTTCCGATCGGCTATCTCAGTTGGCGGTTTATTGAACAGCCGTTCCGCAAAGGGCCCATCGCGCGGGCGTTGAGCCAGCGCGCGATCTTTGTTGCGGGCGGCGCGGCGACGGCATTGATTTTGGCAATGGGCCTGCTGTTCTATCTGTCAAACGGCAGTCCGAACCGGATGACTCCTTCGAGACAGACGTTCAAAGACCTGCGGATCGAAGAGAGGATCGCCGTCAACACCGGTCTTGGCGTGGCCTGCAGACGCGGCTTCACCTTGGACGAAGGCTGTGCAACAGGAGCGGATCCCACAGTTCTGGTCTGGGGTGACAGCTATGCGATGCACACGGTCGCGGCGGTTGTTTCAGCCCTGCCCAGCGGCGTTGCGTTGCGCCAGATGGCGCTACCCTCTTGTGGGCCGATCGTGTCGGTGACGATGGTTTCATCTGCTGCAGAAACCGAGGCCTGCGCTCGCTTCAATGACGCCGTGCTGGAGTGGCTGGGCACTGATCCCGGAATCGAAACCGTTGTCTTGTCTTCGCCCTTTGCTTGGCTTGCAACGCCCAGTTTGACCCTCAGGCATGATGACGGCACGCAAGAGCCGGGCAATATGGCCACTGCCGTGAAAGCCTTGGCCGAAACGATTGAAACGCTTCAGGCCATGGATTTGCGGGTCGTCGTGATTTCGCCTCCGCCCAATCCGGGCTGGGATATTGGCCGATGCCTTTCGCATCATGCGCAACACGGAGAATCGCTTTCTTCTTGCGATTTTTCGCATGATGCCTTGTCTGCGCCTATCGATCTTGCCTATGAGATCCTCAGAAGGGTCGAGATCCTGGCACCGGTAATCTGGTTGGATCAGGAGATCTGCGCTAACGGCACATGCCGAGCCTCTGCCGATAATGTCTTTCTTTACCGTGACCGAGGCCACCTTTCGAATGCCGGGTCCGTATGGTTGGGTGCTCAATCAGGATTCAGGGGCGCGATTGAAGACAGCATCCGAAATTGATCTTAAACGCTAAATTGTCACTGAGGGAAAATTATGGCTCAAACACATGAGAGAATGGCCGTTATCGGCCTAGGGTATGTCGGGCTGCCGCTGGCAGTCGAATTCGGTAAGGCGCGGTCTGTCGTCGGCTTTGATATCAATGCCGGCCGGATAGCCGAACTGAAAGCGGGTAAGGATTCGACGCTCGAGGTCGATGCGGACGAGCTCGCCTCGGCGGCGCATTTGTCATTCACCAGCGATATCGAGGATCTGCGCAGCTGCACCATGTTTGTCGTCACCGTGCCGACACCCATTGACGCCAGCCGCCGCCCCGACTTAACACCGCTGCTGCGCGCGTCCGAGTCCGTGGGCAAGGTTCTCAAGCGCGGCGATATCGTGATCTACGAATCCACCGTTTATCCGGGGGCCACCGAAGAAGACTGCGTGCCGGTTCTCGAACGCGTCTCGGGGTTGATCTTCAACACCGATTTCTTCGTCGGATACAGCCCCGAACGCATCAATCCGGGCGACAAGTCGCACCGGTTGACGACCATCACCAAGGTCACATCGGGCTCGACGACTCAAACTGCCGAAACCGTCGATGCGCTCTATGCGTCGATCGTTACGGCGGGCACGCACATGGCGCCCTCGATTCGCGTCGCCGAGGCCGCCAAAGTGATCGAGAACACCCAGCGCGATCTGAACATTGCACTGATCAACGAATTGGCGATCATCTTCAACAAGATGAACATCGACACCGAGGCGGTGTTGCGAGCCGCCGGCACAAAGTGGAACTTCCTTCCATTCCGGCCCGGCCTGGTTGGCGGGCACTGCATCGGCGTCGATCCATACTACCTGACCCACAAGGCCGAGATGATTGGATATCATCCCCAGATCATCTTGGCCGGGCGACGTTTGAATGACGGGATGGGCGCATATGTAGCAGGGCAACTGGCCAAGGAGATGGGGCGGCGCAGAATCCATATCAATGGAGCGCGGGTCCTAGTTCTTGGCCTAACTTTCAAGGAGAATTGCCCCGATCTACGCAATACCCGCGTTGTTGATGTGGTGTCCGAACTACTCGATTTCGGTGCATACGTTGATGTGTACGATCCCTGGGTAAACCCTGACGAAGCCATCAACGAATTAGCTCTGCAGCCCATTGAACAGCCCATGGTCGGCGCATACGATGCGATTATTCTCGCGGTTGCACACAATCAATTTCGTGATATGGGCGTCGCAGGTTTGCGCGGCTTCGGAAAACCCGACACACATATTCTCTACGATCTGAAATACGTTCTTGCACCAGACGAAGCGGACCTTCGGCTGTGACTCACCGTCGCGCGACGGCACTTACGTAGGCAATCGAAACTGCCCTAACGGAAGTTTCAGAACGCGGACCGCTGGAAAGCACGCCAAGCCGCCGCACGGGCCGAAGAGAGGTTCTCGCTTCCCGTCATGATCGCCGCCTCTCACGCGCTCTAGTCCTCCTGACACGCATCCCATTGTGAAACAATTTCCTCCAAGGACCCATGCGCATATTCATTCTCGCCTCATTCGCCCACTCCCTGCGGAATTTTCGCGGCGCTTTAATTGAAGCCCTGTGTCAACAGGGCTTCGAGGTACATGCCGCCGCGCCTGATTTGACATCCAATGAATACGTTCGCACATGGCTCGAACAACGTGGCGTAGTTTGTCACGATGCACCACTTGCGCGCTCGGGCCTTAATCCTCTAGCTGACATTGCAACTCTATTGCGACTTGTTGACCTCATGCGACGCATCCGTCCAGACGTGTTTCTCGGATACACCATAAAACCTGTAATCTGGGGACTGATTGCCGCTCGGGTAGCGAATGTGCCTAAGCGCGTTGCTTTGATCACTGGCCTTGGGTACGCGTTCACTGGAAACGCGGGTGGAATAAGGGGCGTCGTTCGGCACCTTGCGCGAGGGCTCTACCGCGCTGCGCTCAAACACGCCACGTTAGTCTTCTTCCAAAACCCCGATGATAAGGATGAATTCGAAGGACTTGGGCTTTTACGTCCTGACATACCTATTCACGTCGTCGCAGGATCTGGCGTAGACACTGCGCATTTCTCAGTCGAGCCATTTCCTTCGGAACCAATCCGTTTTCTGCTCATCGCCCGCCTACTTGGTGACAAAGGAATACGCGAATATGTTGAGGCAGGCCGCAAAGTACGCGCAACTGGGGCTGACGCTGAGTTTCACATCGTTGGTGGGACAGACCCAAGTCCTGATGGGATTTCTGAGAACGAAGCTTCACATTGGCACGAGAACGGCGACATCATATGGCATGGCCAATTGTCAGACGTCCGCAGCGCAATAGCGCAGTCGCATGTCTATGTCTTACCAAGCTACCGCGAGGGCACTCCCCGCACGGTTCTTGAGGCCATGTCCATGGGCCGACCAATCATTACGACAGATGCGCCAGGTTGCCGCGAAACAGTCATCCCCGGCGTCAATGGTATGCTTGTGCCAGTGAAGAACTCTCAAGCGTTGGTAGACGCGATGCTTCAATTCATGGAGCACCCTGATCTCATCACGCGCATGGGGATTGAGGCACGTCGTATCGCCGACGAGAAATATGACGTCCATAAAGTGAATGCAGCTATGATTGAAGCGATGAAACTATGACGGCACCAATTTGCTCTCGCACAAAGGCTAAATCGTGACCAAACGCCTCCTCGACATCCTCGGCGCGTCCATTGGGCTAGTCCTGCTCTCCCCTCTGCTGCTCCTACTCATCCGCCGCATTGGCAAAGACATGGGCAAACCTGTTTTGTTTCGTCAAACGCGACCAGGGAAAAATGCGAAACCGTTTGAGATGATTAAGTTTCGCTCCATGCGCGATGAGGTGGATGAGGCGGGGATCCCCCTACCCGACTCTGAGCGGATTACGCCTTTGGGCCAAAAACTGCGGTCCAGTTCTCTCGACGAACTTCCGGAGCTGTGGAATGTCCTGAAAGGCGAAATGAGCCTCGTTGGGCCGCGTCCTTTGTTGATGGAGTATGTCCCCCTTTACGCACCCGAGCAGGCGCGCCGCATGGAGGTGCGGCCAGGGATCACGGGTTGGGCGCAGGTAAACGGGCGCAACGCAATCAGTTGGGAGGAAAAGTTCAAGCTCGATGTTTGGTATGTAGAAAACCGCACGCTGTGGCTTGATCTTAAAATTCTTTGGATGACGATCATGAAGGTCGTAAAAAAGGATGGGATTTCAGCCGACGGGGAAGCGACGATGACAAAATTTACGGGGTCGCAATGACATCTCTTCTCATCGTCGGCGCGGGCGGCCACGGAAAGGTCGTCGCAGATACAGCACGCGCATCAGGGTATATAGACATTGCGTTTCTTGATGGTGCTTGGCCCGAGAAAACGACCAATGGCACTTGGAGTGTGCGTGGGAAACCTGCGCCATCTAAAACCCCGACATTTTGCGCTGTCGGCAACAATGCGGCGCGCGAGAAGCTCTTTTCAGATTTAGAGCTAAGCAATGCACCCGTGCTGACACACTCTTCCGCAATCGTCTCGCCTAGCACGCACATTGGCGCAGGTACGCTTCTCGTCGCGGGCACCATCGTTAACGCGGACGCGCGCATTGGTCGGGGTGTCATATTGAACACCGGCTGCAGCGTTGATCATGATTGTGAGATTGATGACTTCGTGCATATCTCCCCAGGTGCACGTCTTGCAGGTGGCGTGAAGGTCGGCAAACGAAGCTGGATCGGTATCGGGGCAGTTGTGCGCGAAGGCATTCATATCGGAGACGACGTCATAGTCGGCGCTGGCTCCGTGGTTGTTAGAGACATTGAAAATGGCGCAAAAGTATGCGGCGTACCCGCGAGGACAATGAGATGAGCAAGACAGATTTCGCCCCCTGGCCCTCTTTCACACAAGAAGAGGCTGACGCCGTTCAACGCGTGTTGCTGTCCAACAAGGTCAACTATTGGACTGGCCAAGAGGGCCGTGAGTTCGAAAAGGAATTTGCAGCTTTCGCAGGCACATCACATGCGATTGCTGTTGCGAACGGAACGCTTGCGCTCGATCTTATCCTGGCAGGTATGGAAATTGGCGCGCATTACGGCGGCGATGCGACCGACGAAATTATCGTCACCCCGCGCAGCTTCATGGCGTCGGTCTCGACAGTCGCCAATGCGGGTGCAAAGCCCATATTTGTCGATGTAGACCGCGACAGTGGCAATATGTCAGCAGCGACCATCGCGCCCATGATCACTCGAAGCACCAAAGCCATCATTGCTGTTCATCTGGCCGGCTGGCCCTGTGACATGGATGAGATCATGGCTCTTGCGGACGTACACGGGATCAAGGTGATCGAGGATTGCGCCCAAGCGCATGGCGGCACCTACAAGGGCGAGCCGCTTGGCGGCATCGGCCATGCGGCCGCGTGGTCGTTCTGTCAGGACAAAATCATGACCACGGGCGGCGAAGGTGGCATGGTCACAACAAATGACGCCGCACTTTGGGATCGGATGTGGTCGTTCAAAGACCACGGCAAAAGTTTCGACACCGTCTTCAACAAAAAGCACGCCCCAGGGTTTCGTTGGCTCCACGAGAGCTTTGGGACCAACTGGCGCTTGACCGAAATGCAATCTGCGATCGGACGTATCCAACTCAAACGGATGCCAGAATGGACGGAAAAGCGCACAGCAAACGCGCAAGCGCTGATTAACGTCCTCGGGCAATACGACAGCATTCGCATGCCGCTAACGTCGCCTGAAAACCAAAACGCTTTCTACAAGCTCTACTCCTATGTAGAGCCAGACAGGCTTTCTGAGGGCTGGTCACGTGACCGCATCGTCGCGGAGATCAACGCGAAAGGCATTCCCTGTATGCAGGGCAGCTGCTCTGAGATCTATCTTGAGAAAGCATTCGATGGCACAGGATGGCGGCCAAAACAAAGCCTGCCCGTTGCCGAGGAACTCGGCGAAAAAAGTCTGATGTTCTTGGTTCATCCAACGCTGTCGCGTGCGAATATCGAGGACGCTGTGACAGCTTTCCGCGATATTTTGAACACGGCTACGGCATAATCAGCACTGCCTAATCGGCGTATCCCTTCAGTGCGGTGGCGAGGTGATTTAATTCGGCAAGTTCGTTCAAAACAGTTAAGCGGCGGCGGCGTTTCTCATCTGAGTCAAAAATAAAACTTCATGCCGAGCCTTGGCGGTGTCGATTGCCCCAAAACAGGGATGGTAATCCCCGCTAAAATTAGTGGTGTTCCAAAGTAAAATTTTCTCGGCAAGATATCTGAGGAGATTTACGATGAAGAACGGACGATACAGCGACGCATAGGTTATGGCGATCCTAAAGCATGCGGAAGGCGGCGTGCCGGTTTCTGAGCTTTGCCGAGAGCATGGCATGAGCAGCGCGAGTTTCTACAAATGGCGTGCCAAGTTTGGCGGCATGGACGCATCTTTGATGTCTGAGCTGAAGGACATTGCGGAGGAGAACCGCCGCCTGAAGCGCATGTATGCTGAGATGAGTATACAGAACGATCTGCTGGAGGAAGCGCTTGGAAAAAAGCGTTGACGCCGTCTCGAAGGCGCGAGATGGCCATGAACGCGCTGGCGCAGCATGGCGTCAGCATTGCTCTGGCTTGCCGGACGTTTCAGCTCAGCGGTAAACCTCCGGCGGTGGCCGTCTGATCTCAAGCTCAATCCGATGGTAAGTCCGAGCTTATGTCCGACTTTATCAATCGTGCTCAAATCTAAGTACTTTCCGCAGCCGATGGTGAACGCCGCCGGCATTGGTCGGATGATGACAAACTGCGCATTGTGGAAGAAAGCTTCATTGGCCACCGCCAAGCGACAGCCACGGCGCGGCGGCATGGCATTTGCCGGTCGCTGCTGACCACTTGGCGGCGGCAGTTTCGTAACGGAGAGCTTGGGTCTTCTCGTCCGGTATCTTTCGCGCCGGTGACTGTGTCGAAGGAAACGCCCGTGTCACGAGCTAATCCAGTCAACTCCTGTTCACCTTCGGACTGTCAGGTTGAGATTGCCCTTCCGAATGGGCGTCGGCTCATCGTGCCGGTGGACGTCGAGACCGAAGCCCTTGCCCGGATTTTGGCAGTGGTGGACCGGCAATGATCGCGTTTCCGGCGGGTGTGAAGGTGTGGATTGCAGGCGGCGTCACCGATATGCGGCGAGGCATGAACACGTTGGCGCTGCAGGTGCAGGAAGGGATCGGCCGCGATCCCCACGCGGGCGAGATCTTTTGCTTCCGGGGCCGTAAGGGCGATTTGGTCAAGATCTTGTGGCATGATGGCGTGGGCATGTCGCTCTATCTAAAGCGCCTGGAAGCGGGCAAGTTCATCTGGCCAGTGAGCCGGTCCGGCGAAGCAGTGCAGATCTCGTCAGCGCAGTTGGGCTATCTTCTGGAGGGCATCGACTGGCGCAACCCGCGCTGGACACAACGCCCTGCAAAGGCTGGATAAATTACGTCATCCGGCCTGTTTTTATTGGTGTTCCGCGGCCCCGGCTGGTAAATATTGGTCATGTCTGATGCCGCCTCCGAACTCGCCAAATTGCGCGCCGCCCTGGCCGCCGCAGAGGCCCGTGCGCAGGTTGCGGAAAGCGAGCTGGCACAGACCCGTGCGGTCGTTTCCTGCTCGGAAGCGATGATCCAGGAGCTTAAGCTCGAGATCGCCAAGCTGCGCCGCGACAAATACGGCATCTCATCAGAACGACGCGCCCGGCTGATCGATCAACTGGAATTGCAGCTTGAGGAACTGGAAGCGGCGGCTACCGAGGATGGCCTGGCCGCAGAACAGGCGGCTGAAAAGGCCAGCACCGTGCACGCCTTCACGCGCCGCCACCCGGTGCGCAAACCGTTCCCCGATCACTTGCCCCGCGAGCGGGTTGTCGTCGAAGCACCTGCCGTTTGCACCTGCTGTGGCTCGGACCGGATCGTAAAGATGGGTGAAGATGTCACCGAGACGCTGGAGGTGATCCCGCGTCAGTGGAAGGTGATCCAGACTGTGCGTGAGAAGTTCACTTGCCGGGCCTGCGAGAAGATCAGCCAGCCGCCGGCCCCGTTCCATGCGATCCCGCGCGGATGGGCCGGACCCGGCCTGATCGCCATGCTCGTCTTCGAAAAATACGGACAGCACCAACCCCTGAACCGGCAGGCAGAGCGCTTTGCCCGTGAAGGCGTTGATCTGAGCCTCTCCACCCTGGCAGACCTGGTCGGGCACGCGACTGTCGCCTTGCAGCCGATCCATGCCCTGATCGAAGGCCATGTGCGTGCCGCTCACCGCCTGCATGGCGATGACACGACCGTGCCGCTTCTGGCACGGGGTGGCGCGAAAAAAGCTCGTCTGTGGACCTATGTCCGTGATGACCGCCCTTGGAATGGCGGCGCGCCGCCGGCGGCGTTCTTCCGCTTCTCCCGAGATCGCGCGGCAACCAATCCCAATCAGCATCTGGCCGGATGGCAAGGGGTGCTGCAAGCGGACGCCTATGGCGGATACAACAATCTTTACCGCGCTGACCGTGATGCTGGGCCCGTGACCAGCGCGCTGTGTTGGTCACATGCGCGCCGGAAGTTCTTCGAGCTGGCCGACATCGCGGGCAACGTCCGCAAGGGCAAACCCGCCCATCAGATCTCGCCAGTCGCCCTGGAAGCGGTGAAACGGATCGACGCCATCTTCGACATCGAGCGCGAGATCAATGGGCTGGATGCTGATGCCCGGCTCGTCGCCCGCCAGAACCTGTCCCGTCCCCTGGTAAACGGCCTCCACGACTGGCTGCAGGAAGAGCGCGCGAAACTGTCCAGACACAACAAGGTGGCCAAGGCGATCAACTACATGTTTGAGAAGCATGGCCGTTGGCAGGCCTTCACGGCATTCCTCGATGACGGGCGTATCTGTCTGACAAATAATGCGGCCGAACGCGCCTTACGTGGCGTAGCTTTGGGCAGAAAGTCATGGCTCTTTGCAGGGTCCGAGCGCGGCGGTGAACGGGCTGCCGCCATGTATACCCTTATCGTCACCGCCAAAATGAACGACATCGATCCGCAGGCCTGGCTCGCCGATGTTCTCGCCCGGCTGCCCGACTTACCCGTCTCGCGCGTGCATGGGCTTCTGCCTTGGAACTGGAAAGCTTTATCCCTTCCACAAGCAGCGTAACCATGCAGCTGAACAAGGTGTATTCCGTCAAGACAATCGACCGCGTCGCTGTCGAACTGGGCGAAACCGTTGATCGGATCTTTGATCTCGCCATCGGTATGGAAACCGAAGATGGTATAATCTGGGTCTACGGTCCCGGCGACGACGGTGTCATCGCATTCAATCCATTCGGGATCGAAAACCTGCAAGAGCTCATCGAAATGGACCGTGATCGCGACCGATGACCTCGCCGCGGCCTACGCCGGATGCTTACGGTCAGCGAGACGTGCTATCGCTACAGTCCGATTTTGAGTGACGAGAACGAAGAGATCGCGGGTTGGCTGGAACGTTTGACGGCGAACGAGCGCAACTGGGGCTTTTTTTGTATCTGCGCAACGTTCAAGGCTATGGCTGGAACCATAAACGCGTGTACCGGATCTATTGTGAGTTGGAGCTGAACCTGCGGATCAAGCCTAAGAAACGCTTGAAGCGGGACAAGCCGGAGCCGCTGGCCGTGCCAGAGAGACCAAATGACACTTGGTCCATGGACTTCATGGCGGATCAATTGGCGGATGGTCGGTCGATCAGGACGTTGAACGTTTTGGATGACTTCAATCGCGAAGGCCTGGCCATTGAGGTCGACTTCTCGCTGCCTGGGGAACGCGTCGTGCGGGCGCTGAACCAGATCATTGAATGGCGAGGCCCGCCCCAAACTCTTCGTGTGGACAACGTCCTATGCGCGGAATAACAGGCTGATTTGGCATCAGGTCATTGTCGTATCGAGTGCCTCGACACGTTCAGAGAATGCCTCAGTTCGGCTTTTTGTCAACGACAGTCTCTCCCATAACAAACACAGAGTACGCTTTTGCGGCTCCCCAGGTTGCGGAGATCCAGATCCGCGCCGCGATCCTAAACGGCTTTACAGCTCTTGGCATACCCCGTACCGTGGCCATAGGCCGAGTGCATCCGGGGAAAGGAGAGGCACGACATCACGCTGATTTGTGCAACAAAGCCGTGTCAAATACGACATAAAGAATTTGTTTCGCGCGCGAAACATTTTGGGATTTATGGCTATCTTAACGAACGATTTAGGTTACTCAGATAGACACCGTATTCGTTTTTTTCAAATAGTTTGGCTTGTTCTTCCAATGCCGCGGCGCTTATCCACCCTTGGTCAAATGCGATTTCTTCAGGGCTTCCCGTCTGCAAACCCTGCCGCGTTTCCAGCGTCCGCACAAAGTTCCCCGCGTCCAGCAAACTTCCATGCGTACCAGTATCCAGCCATGCATAGCCGCGCCCCATGCGCTGTACATTGAGAAGCCCATCCCGCAGATACGTTTCAAGCAGCGTCGTGATCTCCAACTCTCCCCGTGCTGATGGCTTGACCGTCTTGGCCCGCTCGGACGCGGTGTTATCCAGAAAATACAGCCCCGTTACCGCATAATTCGATGGCGGCACTTCTGGTTTCTCAATGATCTGGCGCGCTTGGCCGTTCTCGTCGAAATCCACCACGCCATAGCGCTCAGGGTCCGAGACGCGGTAGCCGAAGACAGTGCCTCCAGTGGTTTGCACGTCGGCTTGGGCGAGGATTTCGGGCAGACCGTGGCCGAAGAAGATGTTGTCGCCAAGCACCATCGCGGATGGTGCCCCGTTTAGGAATTCTTCGGCCAAGATGTAAGCTTGAGCCAGTCCATCGGGGCTTGCCTGCGTGACGTAGCTCAGTGAAACACCCCACTGGCTGCCATCGCCCAAAGCCCGCTTGAATTGGTCGGCGTCCTGGGGCGTGGTGATGATCAGTATGTCGCGGATACCGCCCAGCATCAGCACGCTTAACGGATAGTAAATCATCGGCTTGTCATAAATCGGCAGCAGCTGTTTCGACACCGCAATCGTGATCGGATAAAGCCGCGTGCCGGAGCCGCCGGCGAGGATGATGCCTTTGCGTTTGGGCGTCTGGGTCATTGGAAATCAGTCCTTGGTAAAATCAAGTTGGGCCAAAATATGGGTGAGGCTCACGCGCCAATCAGGGCGGGAAATGCCAAAGGCGGCCTCGGTCGCTGTGCAATCCAGCCGAGAGTTCAGCGGGCGTTTTGCGAGGGTAGGGTAGTCATCCGACGGGATATCAGTAACGTCGCAGGCGATCTCGGCTGCGACGAAAATCGCGCGGGCGAAATCCGCCCAGCTCGTGTCGGGCGCGCCCGAGAAATGGTATATGCCGGATTTTTCAGGCTCAGACACGAGAGTTTTAGCGATCTTTATACAGGCCCGTGCGATCTCAGCAGCGCCGGTTGGGCCGCCGATCTGGTCGGCGACGATGGTTAATGACTCGCGTTCCGCCCCAAGGCGCAGCATGGTTTTGACAAAGTTATTACCATGGGCCGACACGACCCAAGAGGTGCGCAACACGGCGTAGCGCCCGCCAGCATTTACAATTGCGATCTCTCCGTCACGCTTGGTACGACCGTAGACGCCTTGCGGATCGGTCGGGTCTGCGGGTGACCACGGCGTGTCACCTGCGCCGGAAAACACGTAATCGGTGGAGATAGAGACGAAAGGAATGTCACGCGCGGCGCAGGCTTGCGCCATGGCGGCGGGGGCATCGGCGTTGATGACCTGCGCTGTTTCCGCATCGCTTTCGGCCTTATCCACGGCGGTATAGGCGGCGGCGTTGATCACGGCATTAGGCGCGTGAGCATTGATCGCTGCGGCGCAGATTGCGGGGTCGGTTAAGTCCGCCTCGGCGCGGGCGAGGGCGGTGATCTGGACGTCATCGCCGTCCAGCGCGCGCAGTTCCGTGGCGACCTGACCGCTGTGGCCGAAGACGAGGGCCTTCATGCCTTGCCCAATCGTTCGCCTACGCCCTGTCGGTTTTGCAGCGCGCGCCACCAGTCTTTATTTTCAAGGTACCAATCCACAGTGCGCGCCAGCCCTTCTTCCACCGTGACCGAGGGCCGCCAGCCAAGCTCTGTCCGGATACGTGTCGGATCAATGGCATAGCGTTGATCATGGCCGGGGCGGTCGGCGACAAATGTGATCAGATCGGCGTGCGCCGCGCCTTCGGGATGGCGATCATCCAGCAGGGCGCAGATCATTTTGACCAGCTCAAGATTGCTGACCTCGTTCTCGCCGCCGATGTTGTAGCTGCGGCCCAATGCGCCCTTGGTCAGCACGGTCAGCAGCGCATCGGCGTGGTCTTCGACAAACAGCCAGTCACGTACGTTCGCGCCATCGCCGTAGACCGGAATGGGCTCTCCGGCGAGCGCTTTGAGGATGACCACCGGCACCAATTTTTCAGGGAAGTGGTAGGGCCCGTAATTATTGCTGCAATTTGTGAGCACTATCGGCAGGCCATAGGTCTCTCCCCAAGCGCGCACCAGATGATCGCTGGCAGCTTTCGAGGCTGAATAGGGGCTGCGCGGATCATAAGGCGTCTCTTCGGTAAACTGTCCCGTCGGCCCGAGCGAACCATAAACCTCATCGGTAGAAATGTGGTGAAAGCGGAAGCCATCGGGCTTGCCCGCCCCTTGCCAATAGGCGCGCGCGGCCTCCAGCAACGTATAGGTGCCGGTGACATTGGTCTGAATAAACGCCCCCGGCCCATCGATGGAACGATCCACGTGGCTCTCGGCCGCGAGATGCATTACCGCATCGGGCTTATGTGTTGCAAAGATCCTGTCCAACGCCTCACGATCACAAATATCAGCCTGCTCGAACGCATACAGCGAGCTATCCGCCACGCTTGCCACATTCTCAAGACACGCCGCATAGGTCAGCGCATCAAGGTTTACCACACTATGCCCTTGGGCAATCGCCAGCCGCACAACTGCCGAGCCGATGAAACCCGCCCCGCCTGTCACCAATAGCTTCATCTATACATCCTCAAACGTGAATGGACTGTGAAGATCAGCCAAGGAAGGAGCATTTGCGTCCTTCTCCGACAAAACCGGAAGAATATCTCCCAAACCCCAATCAATTCCGACCTGAGGATCATCCCAAGCGACGGCCCCTTCGGTCTCCTGCGCGTAATAATCCGAACATTTGTAAATAATTTCGGTCTCAGGAGCCCGTGTCACAAACCCATGCGCGAAGCCCGCCGGTACCAACAACTGCTTTCCGTTCTCGAAGCTCAACTCGACGCCGAACCACTGCCCATAGGTCGGCGACCCCCTACGGATATCAACCGCGACGTCAAAAAGCGCACCACGCCCGCAGCGCACCAGCTTGTCTTGCGCATGGGGCGGAGCCTGAAAATGCAGCCCGCGAATGGTGCCTTGGGTCATTGATACGGAATGGTTGTCCTGCACGAATTGCGTGGTGATACTGTGCTGGGCGAGGGCTTTCGCACTGTAGCTTTCCGAAAAAAAACCGCGGTGATCTCCGAAGCGGGCGGGGGTGATGACGATCACACCAGTGAGCGGGGTTTGTTCGAGTTTAAGGGGCAATCTATACGCCTTGTAATTAGGATTATGTAATAATTGTGTTCTGACGACAATTCCGAATTTGTTCCCGCCATCCATACATTACTTTCGGGAAGTTCGGCATAATTATACACCGAGCATCCATACCTGCCTATAACAATAGCCCTTCCCTCAACGTCGCGGCCTGCTCTTATGCGCGATGGAACGCCCAGCGCTTGCTCGATATTTCAATAAGCGCTTCACTAGATGGCGTCTCATCCACCGAAGAACAGGGGCGCTTACGTAGACAAGCGATTTAGTAGTAGGGACGGCTTTCAGATCCGGGCGTATTTGCTTCTCAGGTTGTATCTTGACCGCGGTTAAGAAGGTTCTAGAGGTTCAGGTAATGAGAGAAGTTTTCAAATTGGGACGCGGAGATCTGCGCATGTCGTGCTCACTATGCAGCATAGCAATTTAAAAGGGTTTTCGACCAATAAGCTCCTAAATTCCATTCGCCGGTCCGTTCATCGAGCTTTGCCCAGCGCGGGCCAATACGGAATGTTGTCGATAATAGCTTGCGCGATTTCTGGCGGAACCACCCCGTCGAGCTTTAGGCTTATAATCCTCGTGACAAAGCGTACACGCGAGACTGTGCAGAATTTTGTGCGTGACGCGTTTTCTTACGCCATCGGGAAGCGGTCTTCGAACATGATGGCAAGCTGAGATCTGACAGCGTGCCATTCGCGGACCGAACGCTTCCACTCGGTCGATGTAGCATTGAGCGCCAGATAGATCAATTTCGCCGCAGCGTCGTCGCTTGGGAAATGACCTCGGGTTCTGACGGCACGGCGAATTTTCGAGTTCAAGGCCTCAATGGAATTCGTGGTGTAGATCAGCCTGCGGACCTCGGGCGGGTAATCGAGGAACGGGATGACCTCGTTCCAGGCCCGGCGCCAGCTCGGCGCGATCGCCGGATACTGCCTTGCCAGATCGCTGTCCTCGAACTCAGCCAGAGCCAGTTCTGCCGCCTCGACGTCCACGGCCGTGTAGATCGCCTTGAGGGCGGCGGCGACGGCCTTGCGGTCCTTGTAGCTGGCGAAGTTCATGGAATGGCGCAGCAGATGGACGATGCAGGTCTGGATCCGAGTCTGGGGGAATGCGGCCTCGATGGCCTGGGGAAAGCCCTTCAGCCCGTCCACGACGGCGATGAGGATGTCCTGGACGTATGAGGAGGGTCAGGAAACGATCCGGGGGATCGTTTCCCCGACGATTGGGTTGCGCAGGTCGCTGAGCACTTTGGCCCAGAACTTCGCGCCCTCATTGGCCTGAAACCACAGGCCCAGAACGTCCCGCGTGCCATCCGGCAGCACCGCGAGGGCTACGAAGACCGCCTTGTTCGAGACCGCCCCGTCGCTGCGGATATTGACCCGGATCGCGTCCATGAAGACGATCGGATAGCACGGCTCCAGCGGGCGGTTCTGCCAGGCGGTGACCTCCTCCATGACCGCGTCGGTGATCGCGGAAATCAGGCTGGGCGAGGCCTCGACGCCGTAGATTTCCTCGATATGCCCCTGGATCTCTCGGGTCGTCATTCCCCGGGCATACATGCTGACAATCTTGCGGTCGAATTCAGGAAAGCGCCGCTGATACTTCGCGATCAGCATCGGATCGAAGGTGCCGTTCCGGTCGCGGGGAATGTCCAGAACCACCTTGCCGCTGTCCATGGTCACGGTCTTCTGGCTGCTGCCATTGCGCCGATTGGGCGGCTGGTTCTGGCCCTCAGGCGCATCATCTGCGCGCTCTTCATCGAGATGGACATCCATCTCTGTGCTCAGCGCGCGTTCCGCCAGCGCCTTGGTCGGCTCCGCCAGGATGCCGCTCTTGCCAAACAGGTCACCGGGTGAACGCCCTTCCATCAGACGGTCCAGCAAGTCTTTGTAGATGCTCATACGTGGGTCTCCTCTGTGAGCAGTTACCACGTCAGCGCACAAAATTCAGGATAGTCCCATTATCGGTCAAACCCGCTGAGCCATTTTGAATGCAAAGCGGCCCTAAGACAGAGTATGCCCAACCCAAGGCAACTTAAAAGCCTCGAAAGAAGATAACTCAAACCCGTAATTTACACTTTCAACCGCCCGCGCATACAACCCCTCATACGCCCCTAACATCCGTTCCACCGTAAACAACCGCTCAACCCTCTCGCGCGCGGTCCTGCGTGGGATGTCGATCGCCGTCCTCAGCGCCTCGGCCAACTCCCCAGCATCCGCCCCAGCATACCGCGCCACATCCCCAGCCACCTCACGGATCGCCCCATTCTCAACCGCAGCAATCGGCAGACCACAAGCCATCGCCTCAATCGCGGCGAGGCCGAAGGGTTCGTCCCAAAGCGGGGTGAACAGCAGGGCAGAGGCGCGGGCGATGGCTTCGGTCAGATCGGTGCCTTGCAGGTGACCGCCGTATTGCACACGCTCACCTAACAGCGGCGAAATTTCGGTATCGAAATACCCCTGATCCTCAATCGTACCGTAAATCCTAAGCGATATGCCAGCAATCTTAGCCGCCTGAGCCGCCAGATGCGTCCCCTTGGTCGGCGTGATGCGGCCCATCCACACTGCAGTACCATCTCCTTCCGGGCGGAACGGCCAGTCCGCAAGATCAATGCCATTCGGTACGACGCAGGCGAAGGGAGCGTCTGCCCCATCAAACCACGCTCCTAATTGCCGCTGCGAACAAGTGGTAAACAGCGACCACGGTGCCCCGCCATCGGCGACGGCACGCTTTAGCACATCAAACGGCGGCACGTGTAGGGAGGTCACCATCGGGATCCGGTGCCGCGCGGCGAAGCGCGGGGGGAAGCGGTGCAGGGAATTGTTATGCACCACGTCGAAACCGCCCTCGGCAAGGCGCGGTAGGATACGTTCGAACGCGGTATCCAAATGGCCGGTCAATTCGGGCGTGCCGTGCCATTTGTGCCAAGGGAATTCCCGATCATAGTGAACGTCCACGACCGGCTCGACCTTCCCACCCCAGTCGCTGTCACCGGCGGCGAAAAGGGTCACGTCATGACCCCGCGCGCGCAGACCGCGGCAGAGGTGCCAGCAATGGGCCTCCATCCCACCCATGAAGGGGCGCGCGATGGGGAAACGCACATGTCCGATGACGGCGATCTTCATGGTGTCACTCCGCCGCGATGGCAGAGATACGGTCCTCGCCCGCTAGGGCGGCGGCGCGGCGCTCTTCTTCAGTATCCAGATCGCGCAGCAGCTTGTCCATCACACGGCGGCTGTTGGC
Source organism: Sulfitobacter sp. CB2047 (assembly GCF_000735125.2). Classification (NCBI taxonomy): domain Bacteria; kingdom Pseudomonadati; phylum Pseudomonadota; class Alphaproteobacteria; order Rhodobacterales; family Roseobacteraceae; genus Sulfitobacter; species Sulfitobacter sp. CB2047. The sequence goes on from NZ_CP072617.1 coordinate 64,711, forward strand.
GTAGGGCATATCGCCGGTCTGGCGGCACATTTCGAAATCCGCCTCGTTAGGTGTGCGTAGGATGGTCAGCGCATCGTCGCTGTTGTCGATCAGCCCCATGAGATGGAAGGCATGCAGCCAATGGCCCATCGTACGATGCCCCCAACGGGTGGCAAAATATTCGGCGTTGCGGACCACGGCGTCGACGTGGTGAATCGGCGGCATACAGTGGTCGTGATACTGATGATAGACCTTGGCCCCCTTCATCCACCAGATATCGATCCCGCGGGCGTCGAGCACTCGGCCAAAATCCGTATCCTCGCCACCATAGCCGAAATAGCCTTCGTCAAACCCGCCGCTGCGCGCCCAATCGGCGCGGTGCATGGCGAAGTTGAGCGACCAGAAACAGCGGTAATCCTCACAATAACGCAGACCCTCCGCCGGTGGCCCCTGCCGGTCGGAGTGTTTGACGCCGATCTTGTCGAAGTGATCGAAATCGAGGCCACCCTCGGTCGCCCCTTTGGGCAGATAGGCAACCTCCCCCATGACCAGCCCGCGGCTATTGGGGCATGCCTCTGCCACATCGGCGACAAGCGCGGGGTGCGGGATGCAATCAACGTCGATAAAGGCCAGAACGGTGCCGCTTGCCTTGGCTGCCACCGCATTGCGCGCGGCGGCAAGGGGAAGCTCCCCATCGGGGCGGGTGACCTGGATTTGATGGATGGGAAAGGGCACGTCGGGCAGCCCCTCGTATAGCTCATCCTGTATGGCGGCGATCACCAGTTCACGCGGGGGCACGGTTTGCGCGGCCAAGCCACGGATAACATTATGCAAATGCGCCTCACGGCCGCGGGCGATGGTCAGAACGGATACGTCACGCATGGTGAACCTCCTTTAAAGATGTTGAAATTTCGGGGCGGTCCCATAGGCGGTCCGCCAAATTGCCAAGCCACTGCGCGGTCCGGTTCGCCACGTCACTGTCCCCGGCCAATGCACGTTGTCGCACAGGATCATGCTGGCTCTGCGCTTGCTCAATCGCGGTCCACCAAGCATGGGCAGAGCTTGGCATATGCGGCAAGTGCAACGCAGCACCCGCTTGGCCCAAGGCGCGCGCTTTCTCGACTTGTTCATCGAAATAGCGCCACTCCGGCACCACGATCCAGGGCTTCGCAGCGGTGAGCACTTGGGCACAGGTCGTATTGCCCGTGGACGAGATCACCAGATCCGCCGCCGCGATATAGTCGGGCGCGTTCTCGACCCAGCCTTTATGCAACAGGTTCGGCGGCAAGGTCGCATGCCAGTCACGCTGCACCTCTCCGATGGTTATCCAGTCCATCTGCGGGTAGCTGCGCGCGGCGACGCCCAAGGCGGCCTCGGATATCCCGTTGCCGCCCCCGCCACAGACCACCAGCGCCATGGGGCGTTTGCCAAGCTTCAGCGTCCCGCGGGCATCGTCGGGCTTGGGCAGTGATACATTCACCCCCAACCCCGGAGCGTAGTGAATTTTCTCCGCCCAAGCGGTCCAACTCTCCTGCGCCAAATCCGCATGGAACGGGGCGAGCAACCCCGCGGCGCCGTCATAAGCGGCACGATGCCCCGCATCGCTACGGTCGCCATGCTGCAAGATTTTGACATGCGGCACCGAGCACAACCGCGCCAGCTGCGCCACCTCGGCCGAGACATCCACGATCATCAGCTCCGGTGCCTCAGCGGCAAAGAACTGCGCCATCGCAGCCATCGCCTCGCGAATGCCGGACCAGCCGACCGGCGCGCAATGGGTCGTGTCGGGCGTGTCGAGCAAGGCGGCACCCCGCGGCTCATCACCCCGCGCTTCAAACAGCGAGGGTAACTTCTGCACCGTAACATTGTTACGCAAGGGCGGGAATATATCGTCGCGCGCGCAGAAAATTCGCACCGGACGCGCTTCGGGCAGCGCGTTGACGACGGCGGCACAGCGCTCTGCGTGGCCGCGCCCCTGGTGATGCACGAAATAGCCGAAGGGCCGCAGGGGTACGTCAGGAAAATCACGCATGATTATTCGCCCGCCATCAGCATCGGCTGCGGTGTGCGGTAATATTGCACCCCATCCAAAACCCCCGCCGCATGCTTCAGCGAGGACCGATAGACCGAGGCCAGACCGTCCAGCTCCGCCAGCGCGTTTGCCGGCAGCACAGCGTTCTCGAAGCGCGAGAGCATATCCAGATCATTGCCGCTATCCCCCGCCACGATCACGCTATCATCCGACATGCCACGGCGCGCCGCCTCGAACCGGATCGCGGCGGCCTTGCCGGCCTGCACGGGGATGATGTCGATGAATTTCTCGTGCGACGGAATGATGCGCGCCAAGACCCCAGCCTGATGCAACCGCGCCTCAATCGCGGGCACATCGCTGATGGTGCCGAACAGGCTGACCTTCCAACGACGTTGGTCATAGACAGGCTGGAACCGCACAGTAGTGCCTTCCAACGCCGCACGCACCGCCGCTGCGTCCCAGTCCTGCGGAATCATCGCCACGTATTCCTCACACAGAGCAAAACCGCTGCCGGAACGGCGCCAAATCTCTGTGCCCGTAGAGCTGATGATCGTATCCGGCGTGGGCAGGTCCCATTCCGCCAGCACCCGCTGCGCCTCCGCGATGGAGCGTCCTGTGGCGGCGGTGAAAGCACAACTCTCCCCCTCGCGCCCCAGCCACTGGGCAAAGGCCCGTGCGCCGTTGCGGCAGCCGGTCAGCGTATTGTCGATGTCGCAGGCGAGCAGGTGCTCTTGTTGTTGAACAGCGACGGATTGAACCTGCGGCCCGCGGACCACCCCTTCCATCACCACTTGCGTACGCTTCGCCCAAGCCGTCCAATCATAGGTATGCCGCGCAACGCGCTGCGCCCGCCGCGTTGCCAGCTCCCGCTCCGGCGCCGTCAGCACATCCCGCAACCCGCGCGCCAGGCTCGCCGTATCATAGGGGTCGATCAACGCCCCAAAACCGAGCTCCGGCAGTATATCCGACGGCCCGCCCGATTGCGTCGCCACCAACGGCACCCCCACCTGCGCGGCCTCGATCAGGGTCAGCCCAAAGGGTTCGTGAAACGCCGGGTTGCAGAACACGCCACCCTCGGCCGCCAGCGCATAGAGGTCGCTGATATCCTGCGCGGAGTGTTGTCGTGGCAGCGCCACTTTGCCCCAAAGATCATGGCGGTCGACCCCGTCAAACAGATCCGCAATCACCGCATCGCGCTCGGTACACCCCTGCCCCAAGCCATCCCGAAGCCCCGCGATAATCACAAGGTTCGCACGCTCTTGCAGTGTGCGATCAGACGCATAGGCATCGACCAACCGCCGTAGGTTCTTCTTCCGAATGGGCCGCGCAATGGCGAGGATGATAGGTTTGCTCACATCCCGCAGAAACCCGTCCAGCATCTCCCGCGCCCGCGCCGCATCGCCCTGCGCCTCTACGCAAACCCCCGGCCCGATCCGATGCGCGCGCCCTTCCGCAGCTGGCACCAACTTCGGAATCTGTCGCTCCACCTCATCCCGCGACGAGGCGATAATCGCATCCGCCTCTGCCAGCGCACGCGTCTCCCGCGCGATCCGTGCCTTCAACTCAGCCGAGGCCACCTCCCCAGGCCCCAACTTCTCCGCCCCCAACGAATGCGCGGTATACAGCACCGGAATCCCGAACCTCTCCCGCGCCGCCAGCGCCAGCTCTGCCGCGTCCGCAAAATGCGCATGAATCACATCCGGCCGCGCCGCACCCATGGCTTCAAGCGTCTCTAACAAGGCATTTTGAAGTGAAGGTAGCTCCCCCACCAAATCACCCTTTTCCAAATACTCAGCCCAATCTGACGCCAGACGCACCACCCGACACTTGGGCGCAATCCTTTCCTCGGCCTGCGCAAAAACAACCCCCAACTCCGGCGCATCAAACAACCTCGTCACAATCGTGACTTCTTCAACCTCAGGGAGCTTTGCCTGCGCCATCGCAGCGCCAAGAACATAGGCGATATGCCCACCGGTATCTTCCGTCATGCCGTACTTAACGGGCGGAGCGGATAGACATCCGCCCAGCGAAATATGCATGATGCGCATATCAGCCTCCAAAAATTTTGATGTATTCAGAGCTGCAAAAACGCGAGCCTCGCAAAGATAACAGTAAAGTTACCTTATGGTTCCCATTGGGATTGAGATTTGTTTTGGGTGAGTTTGAAAGCGCTTGTGCAGTGGGATTGATCGAGCCCCTTCGCAACGGGTTCTTCCACCTAGCATTATCTCTTCACGAAAAAAATTCCGGCAAGGCCTGAGCCACCCAATAATTTTCCGAGTAGGCCCAATCGTTGGGATGCGATGCAAATCTCGTCGTTACTAATCGAATTTGTCCACCGACTGCTGGTAATAAGCTTCTCTGATGCGCGACATGAATGCACCTTGTTGAAGACCCATTTCTTCGCATGTTCTTTGAAACCATTCTGCGTCCTCAGGCAGGACCCTTAAATGTAAATGCCTTGTGTAAACCGATCTCGGCCTACCTCTCTGCCTAGATGGATGATTGGATGGGCCTGAGGTATCATGGTTTTGGGTGCCTTCAAGCTCCTCAATAACCAGCTTCGCTACTTTTGCCATCAACGAACTCAACTGCTCTTCAGTACAAACAAGTCTACTCATAGCTACAGATTTCTCCAAAATGTGGGTACCAAATTTATATATCACAAATGGATTATTCACAGTTTACTTCATAGCCGCAACCAAAGATTTACTCCCTATGTCCAGCGATGGATACTCCACATATTGACCCTTTGTTGACCGCACTGGCCTCGGTTCTAAGAAAGCATCGCCGAGCGTTGAATATTTCCCAAGAGGAGCTGGCCCATAGGGCCGGGAGAAGTATGCGCTATGTATCCTTGCTCGAAAGAGGGAAGCATCAGCCAACGCTGGATACACTACGGCGTATGAGCGATGTCTTTGGCATGCCCCTTAGCCAGCTCATTCTAGAAGCAGAAACGCAGATTTCGCAGGCGGATATTTAGCCCACTCAGCTCTGACATCTGAGGACACCCAGCGGTAAATATGACTTTACCCTATTTGAATAGTTCAAATAGGGTAAAGTCATGACAATGTCGGACCTCAGAAGAAGCCCCACAGACTATAAGCGCTTTTGTTAATTGATAAAATGTTGCGGCTTAATGCGAACGAAAATGACCAGCTAGGGCGGCTAACTTACCGGACAATCCATCAAATGCGAACTCACGCAAGAACGCCCGCTCGCGTAACGCACTATGATCTGCAGGCGTCAAATCCACGTCTCGGGCTATCTCATCAAACAGATCGCGGATCGCCTCGACCTGAGCGAGAATGATCCTTTCTGCTCGCCCCTGATCCAACCCAAAGCTTCCGGCCGCATCCAACGCCAAAGAAAGGTTGGCGCGGTGATCTGTCCCCCGTACCGCCATGGCCTGATTGGCTTCATATGACGCCCGCGGACGCGGGTCGATGTCGTAGGCCGGCGTCAACTGAAGCTGTTCCCCCGTCCAGAACCCAGCGTGGTTGCGGGCATGGTCATCGGTATTACCGACGAGAATGTTGAAGCACATACGCGCGAATAATTCTTGCAGATCCGCGCTTGGCGTAACACTCGCTCTGCGCAGATGGCTGGCAAGATCTTCGTAGCTGGCGTAGCGCCCCTGAAGCTCGCTGAGCCCCAGAATGGTCAACGCAGATACCATCGCGCGCCGTGTCCAGCCCTGGCCCGTATTGATCCGGTCGAACCGCTCTATCAGCAGCACATCTTTGCCCATGACCTGGCGAAGCTCGACCGGGGCGACGTTGATACCGCAGGCCTGTGCAATCTTCATCGCGATGTATTCGCCTTTAACCACCGAATGCTGATCGTTGGAGGCGCTGAATTTCGCAATCATCTTGCGATTGCCATCCGTGACCTGCGCCTTGGGCCGTGCCCCGCCGATAGACGTACCGTGGCGCAAGGCTTCGTCCAGTTCCAGCGGCAGGGGCACGCCACGTTCCACAAGATCCGCAGCCTCTATAAGGGTTGGGAGCGCGACCTCCCCTGCCAGTCGCGGCGCGTATTCTGTCGCAGAGCTCTGGAAGTCCAGCGCGCCAATCCGGTCGGAGCCGGATTGCAGCATGTAGTTCATCTCGTCGAGCGCATCGAGATCCATGGCGATGCCCTTGGCACCGTTCAACCGGTTGATAATGACTCGGCGCCCCCAGAAATCAGGTGCCCCGTCGCGCAGACAACCTGCGATCTGCAGGGGGGCGGCGGGCACATGGATCCGCTCGACCAAGGGCAGTTCTGGCAGGAAAATCGGAATCGCATCGGGATTGCGCAGATAGGTTTTACCGTAGGTGAATTGGTGCAGCTGACCCACAAGATCGACACGGCCAGCGACCACAGGGTCGGTTGCACCGGGCAGAAAGATCCAGACATAGAGGGTCTGGGTCGGTCTGAGCAGGTCAGAAGTCATTGTCTATCTTCCCGCGGCTGGCTTGGAATGCGCGCTGACGCAGCAGAGCGCTCGTCCGCCGCTCGGTGGCGAGCCGCGTGGTCAGCCGTTCGTCATCTTCCTCGAAGAGCGGAACGCCGAGGATGGTCGCGATTTCGAAAACTGCGCCAAGCGATACGGTCATGTCCCCCTTCTCCACACGTGACAGCAGCGGGCGAGAGACCCCTGCCCGTTTCGCCAGTTCCTGCGCGGTCATGTTCCGCTCCAACCGCGCGGCGCGGATCATCAGCCCCAATAGCTCTGCGGCCTTTCGGGCGGTTGGCGAATAGGGGCGTGTTGGTTTAGGCATCGGTATCCAGAGTAATTTGTAATATCTATATTACATAATGCGACGTAATGATACTTATACGTTACACTATCTCAAACTTCTACCATATTCTGTCATTGAGTTTCCGCCTCTCTTCGACTTCACCGTTACCTCTGCTGCTATAGCGTACCTTGCCACCCCTCCCCCACAGCCTACCTGAACCTCGCAAGTAAGAGGCACCACATGACACCACATCGCTATATCTTCGTAGGCGGGCTGCACCGCTCCGGCACCAGCCTCGTGGCGCGGCTGATCGGTGATTTGCCCGGTGTCAGCGCGATCAACGCCGCCCCCGTGCCAGAGAATGAGGGCGTCTATCTGCAAGGCGCCATCCCCCATACCGCGCGGCATGGTAGCCCCATGCATTTTGCCACCGACCCCGCGCAGCACCATATCGAAGGATCGCATTTCGACAGGTTAGAGACGCAAATGCGGCTGGAGCGGGACTGGGCGCCCTATTTCAACGAAGCCCCGTGGCGCGTTGAAAAGTCGCCCGTAAACCTGACACGC